>JADGRB010000194.1 GCA_017881315.1 Pseudomonadota bacterium | reverse complement strand
ACCACCGCCACAGAGCATCCGTTCAGCCTCTTCATCGTGACCTCCATTGGAGAGCGCAGTGTGGCCATGCCTCGACCGTCGGTCAAGCGCGGACCCTGAAGTGAACGGTTTCGCCGTGAGCGAGGACCGCGACGCGCCGCTCGGCGTCGGGGCGGGCGAGGTTCCGCTCCCGCGCCAGCCGCCGCAACCAGGCCAGCGGGGCATCCAGTCGTTCGTAGCTGAGCGGAAACGAGCCGTAACTGGTCGGAATCAAGATGCGCGCGCCCAGGTCTTCGAACGCGTAGAGCGCGTCGAGCGGCGACAGGTGCTCCTCACGAAAGCTGGCCGGCTCGTAGCCGGCGATGGGCAAGAGCGCGACGTCCGGGCGAAAGCGGCGTCCGATCTCGGCGAAACCGGAGAAGTACCCGGTGTCGCCGGCGACGTAGGCCGAGAGGCCCGCCGCGCGGATGACGTAGCCGCAGGCGCCGCGCCGGACATAGTCCCCGAAGCCGCGCGTTCCGGAGTGGCGAACGGGCACCGCCGTCACCTCCACGTCGGCGACGATCTGGCTGCGCCCCGGGTCGAGCTCGATGATCTCCGTGAAGCCGAGACCCTGCACCAGGCGCGTGCAGTGGGGTGGAACGATCAGCACCGCCTTGCGGGAGATCCGCGCCAGGCTGGCGTGCGAGAGGTGGTCTCGGTGCGCGTGTGTGATCAGCACCAGACCGACGTCGGCCAGGTCGGTCCGGGCGATCCCGGCGGCCTTGGCCCGCCGGAGCCCGTAGAAGCTGTTCTCGAGCAGCGGGTCGGTGAGGATGCGGACGCCGGGCGTCGTGATCATGGTGGTGGCGTGCCCGACGAAGGTGATCGACGCCGCGCCGGGGGCCGGACGCGCGACCGGCGAGGCGCGGACCGGCGTGGTTCCGGCGCCGAGCCGGCCGAGCGCCGTGGTGAGGTAGCGCATCGACAAGACGAAGGGCCAGACGCCCCGCTCGCGCTTGCGGTGCTCGAAGTCCAGCTCGCGCGCGCGCTCGGCCGCCGCGGTGGGCGCCACCATCATGATCCCGGCTCCGCGGGGGTGGGGTTGGGCCCGTCGTCGGGACGCGGGTCGCGTCTCAAGAATCGATGCGCCAGCTCGAGAAACTCGCGGGTCAGCGGCCTCGCGAACAGGAACGCGCCCGCCACGTAGCCGGCGATCCCGGCCAGCACCTCGAACGTGAGGCCGAGCGGATCGCGACGGTGAAGCCCAAACCGCACCGCCAGCACCGCCAGGACCAGCGGACCGCAAGCGGCGAGGGGGGGACACAGGCCACCTATGGACTCGACGAACGGCACGCCGTCTGCGAGCTGCACCATCCACAGAGAGGCCAGGGCGTGGAGGCTGTAGGCGGCGGCGACCGCCACGCAGACCCAGAGCGGACCCAGCCGGCCCAGCAGGATGATCCCCCCGAACAGCAACAGCGCCTTGCCGATCTCCAGGTACGACAGCAGCATCGGCCGCTCGGCGGCCTGCAGGTAGCAGCCCGCCGTGTACCCGAGCGGGTAGGCCAGCGAGAGGCTGCTGAGGATTACCAGCATCGGGCCGACGGTGTGCCACTGCGCATTGAAGACCACGATCACGAGCGTGGGGGCGATCGCGCCCAGGCCGACCGCCAGGGGAAAGTCCAGCAACGCCAGCATGCGCGTCGAGCGCAAGAACGCGTTCCGTTTCTTCTGACCTTCCAGGTGACCGAATGACGGGAGCAGGACATCGCCGATCTGCTCGCCCACCTGCAGCGCCGGAACGTTGGCCAGGTTGTAGGCGTAGTTGTACGCGCCCATCACCGCCGGCCCGAAGTAGCGCGAGGTCAGCATGTTGTCCCAGCGCCGCGCCAGGAACCCGGCCCAGTTCCCCAGCGCGAGCCGCAGCCCGAACCCGAAGATCTGGCGGGTGATGTCGCGGCGGATCGGCACCGGATCCAGCCAGCCGCGCCGCCCGTTCACCTTGAAGATCACCGCGGCCCGCAGGCTCGAGCGCGCCACGTTTCCCCAGACGATCGACATGCCGCCGGTCCGCGTGACGAGCGCCAGCGACACGGCGGTGTAGGCGAAGTCGCCGAAGGCGTTGTTGAGGCTGACCAGCTTGAAGCGGAGATCGCGGTAGAGGAGACGCTCCGGGACGCTGGAGATCCGGTCGAGCAGCGCCACCACCGACAGCAGCGGGAGGTAACGCATGATCTGTGTGACCCGGAAGATGGGGCCGATCGTGGGGCCGAGCGCCAGCCCGATGAGCAGCGCGCCGCCGCAGAGGATCGCGCTGTAGAAGGTGACGTGAAAGATCACCCGATCGTCGGCCTGGGGCTTGACCAGCAGATACTGGCCGAGCCCCAGGTTCGAGAAGGACTGCGCGGTCGAGGCGACGACGGACGCCGCCATCACCTCGCCGTAGTCGGCGGGATCGAGGTAGCGGGCCAGCAGGAGGGTGCCGATGAGCCCGACGCCGCGCGCGCCGAGGTTGGCGGCGACGGCCCAGGCGATTCCGCGGACGGTCTTCTGCGCGCGCGACACGTCAGGCTCCCCGCGCCCCGAGTGGCCGTCGCGATCTCGACTTGCGCCCGCGCCGCTCCATCGTCTCCCGACCGCCCATCGTACGCCGATCTCGGCAAGATCCCGGCAAGATCTGGGGCGATCCGTGCTAAGCCACGGCCAGGGTGACCACCGACGCGGACACCGGCGCGCGCCGGCCGGGAGAGCGGGTGGTGATCCTCGGGGGCGGGCTGACCGGCATCTCGACGGCGGTGCACCTGCGGGCGCCCTGGGTGCTCTTCGAGCGCGACGAGCGGCTGGGCGGCCACGCGCGCACCGACCAGCGCGAGGGATACCGGTTCGACAAGACCGGGCACTGGCTGCACCTGCGGGATCCGGCGGTCAAGCAGATGGTCGACGAGCTGCTGCCGGGGCAGATGGTGCCGATCGCGCGCCGGGCGCGGATCTTTTCTCACGGCGTGCTGACCCGTTATCCGTTCCAGGCCAACCTGCACGGGTTGCCACCCGAGGTGATCAAGGAGTGTCTGCTGGGCGTGATCGAGGCCAAGGTCGCGGCGGCGTCCGCGATGTCGCCGTCCGCGACGCCGGGCGCGGCTCCGTCGGGCGCGGTCGCCTCCGCTGGCGGGGCCGAGGAGCCCGGCAACTTCGAGGAATACTGCCTGCGCCATTTCGGCGCCGGGATCTCGAAGCACTTCATGATTCCGTACAACGAGAAGATCTGGGGCGTGCACCCTCGGGAGATCACCGCCGCCTGGTGCTCGCGCTTCGTGCCGCTGCCGAACCTGGAGCAGGTGATCGCGGGCGCGGTCGGCGCCGGGCCACCCGAGATGGGTTACAACCAGAGCTTCCTCTATCCCAAGGCGGGCGGCATCGAGACCTTCACGCGCGCGCTGCAGACGCGCATGGCGGGCGGACAGGCGCACACGCGCGCCAACCCCGACACCGTCGACTGGCGCCGGCGCGAGGTGGTGGTGGGCGGCGAGCGGATCCCTTATCGCGCGCTGGTCGCCACCATTCCGTTGCCCGAGCTGCTCAAACGGATGCCCGACCTGCCGGTGGAGATCGAGGCGGAGGCCGCCCGCCTGCGCTGCACGACGCTCCGCTACCTGAACATCGGCGCGCGCGGGAAGCCGCGCAGCGACTGGCACTGGATCTACGTGCCGGAAAAGCGATATCCGTTCTACCGCGTGAACGTGTTTTCGACCGCGATGCCCAACATGGCCCCCGAGGGTTGCTCCTCGATCTGCGTCGAGATGGCCGACCGCGGGCCGGTCACGGAGACGTCGATCCGCGACACGACCGCCGCGCTGGTGGCGGCGGGGGCGCTCGGAAAGGCCGAGGACCTGGTCTTCGCCGACGAGAAGCAGATCGAGTACGCCTACGTCGTGTTCGACCAGCACTACTACCAGGCCACCCGGACGATCTTCACGTTCCTCGAGTCGAAGGGCATCTTCCCGCGCGGCCGCTATGGCGCCTGGACCTACAACGCCATGGAGGACTGCGTGCTGGCCGGGCGCGAGGTGGCGGCTCTCATCGATCGGGCGGCGGCGTGATGCCCGACGCGCCGCACGTTTCGATCGTCATCCCGGTCTACAACGAAGAGGGGATCCTGCGCGGATCGGTGCTGGAGCTGGAGGAGAAGCTGCGCGGATTCGACTGGAGTTACGAGCTGCTGCTCTGCGAGAACGGGTCGCGCGATCGCACCATCGAGATCGGCCGCGAGATCGAGATCGAGCACCCGAGGGTGCGGATGCTCTCGGCCGGCGCGCCGAACTACGGCCTGGCGATGCGGATGGGGATCCTGGAGGCCCGTGGGACGTTCGTCATCTGCGACGAGATCGATCTGCTCGACACCGAGTTCTACGCGCGCGCGATGGCGCTGCTCGAGCGCAGCGATACCGACTTGGTGGTCGGATCGAAGGCCATGGTCGGCTCGAACGATCAGCGCCCGCTGTTCCGCCGCACCGCCACCCGCGTCTACAACGGCATGCTGCGCGTCGTCTGCCACTACCCCGGCACCGACACCCACGGCCTCAAGGCTTTTCGGCGGGAGGCGCTGCTGGAGACCGCGCGCCGGTGCGTGCTCGACCGCGACGTCTTCGCGAGCGAGTTCGTCATCCGCGCCCACCGCGAGGGAAAGAAGGTGGTCGAGATCCCCTTCGCGGTCCGCGAGAAGCGCCCGCCCTCGATCAACCTGCTCAAACGCGTCCCCCACGTCATCAAGAGCGTCGCCAAGCTGGCCATCTCCGTGCGCCGGGGCTGAGGCGCGGGCGCGGCGACCGGCGCGGCGCCTCCGGGCACGCTATTGGACGTTGGTCGACGTGACCGAGAAGGTCAGGCTGGGAAGGCTGGTCGTGCAGGTGCCCACCACCGTCGACTCGAAGGTGCCCGAATCGATCGTCACCTCCCGAAAGGTCAAGTTCGAGATCGAACCCGCGATCGTTCCGGTGCCGGTGGTCTTGTCGGCGACCGAGGTCAGCGTGAGCGTCCCCGAATTGGCGAGATAGAGCGCCTGCGGCGTGATCGCACCCGTACTGCTGTCGACCGTCGACTTGGCGTTGATGAGGATGCAGATGCCGCAGGTCAGATATTGCCCGTCGTCCGCCGTGAGGTGGAACGTCCCGGTGGTGATGTCGGCCGGAAAATCCGTCATGGTCGAGTAGAGCTCGATATCCAGGATATCCGGCGTCGAACCCGGCAGGAGGGTGCCCTGGACGTTCTCTGCGTAAGGGCTCAATCCTCCGGTCGTTTGCCCTAGGGCGCCCGAGATGGTGGTCTGCGTGTAGCTGGTCGGCGAAGCGCAAGTGGTCGTCCCGCCGGCGCCGGCAGCCGCGCCGCCGGTGTTACCGACGCCGCCCGTGCCTGCAGCCGCGCCGCCGGTGTTACCGCCGCCGCCTCTGCCCGCAGCCGCGCCGCCGGTGTTACCGCCACCGCCTCTGCCCGCAGCCGCGCCGCCGGTGTTGCCGCCGCCGCCTCTGCCTGCAGCCGCGCCGCCGGTGTTACCGACGCCGCCCGTGCCCGCGGTCGCGCCGCCGGTGTTACCGACGCCACCTGTGCCCGCAGCCGCGCCGCCGGTGTTGCCGACGCCACCCGTGCCCGCGGCCGCGCCGCCAGTGTTACCGACGCCACCCGTGCCGGTGTTACCGCCACCGCCCCTCCCCGCCGTCCCGCCGCCTCCGCCGCCCCCGCCGCTCGAGTCGACGCAAACATTGCTGATGCAGGTCAGCGGGGCGTTGCAGGTCGCGTTGGGATAGCAAGCCTGTCGCAGGCCCCCTTGTCCGCTCGAGCCACCGCCGCAACTGGCCAGGGCCAGCAAGAAAACCGCACCCACTCCGCTTCGGATCGAGCTGGACCGCATGGCGCGCGATTGTGCGGTGGCGCTTCGTTTTCCGCAAGTCGCGTTTGGTCCTCTGGCGCCCGCTTTCTCAGATGGTTAATAGAAAAGGGGTGACGAGGCGGGCAGCGAGGGGGGGAGCGATGTCGGGACGGGAAAGTCGCCCGAGGGGGGAGCTGGCGAACGCCCGGTCGCCCTACGCGCGGAGCCTCATCGAGGCCAGCCTGGATCCCCTGGTCGCCCTCAGCGACAAAGGCCGGATCACCGACGTCAACGACAGCACCGTCGTGGTCACGGGCCTAGCTCGAGAGCAGCTGATCGGCATGGATTTTTCGGACTGCTTCACCGAGCCCGACAAGGCGCACGAAGCCTACCGGCTCGCCGTCTCCGACGGGGTCGTCTCCGACCTTCCCCTCACCATCCGCCACACCGACGGCCATCTCACCGACGTCTGCTACAACGCCAGCGTCCACAAGGACCCGGCGGGTCGCGTTTTGGGCGTCTTTGCGGCGGCCCGCGACGTCACCCAACTGAAGAAGGCCAGCGAGGACCGCTCCCGACTGGCCGCGATCGTCAGCACGACCACGGAGGCCATCATCGGCAAATCGATCGCCGGCGTCGTCACCAGCTGGAACAAGGGGGCCGAACGCATCTTTGGCTACACGGCTCCCGAGATCATCGGGCAGCACGTCTCGGTACTCATTCCGGGGAGCCTCAAGAAATCTGAGCAGGCCATCCTCGACAAGCTGGCGCACGGCGGGGGGGCGGTCTCCTACGAGACGCAGCGGGTCCGGAAGAACGGCGAGATCTTCGACGTCTCGTTGACGACGTCGCCGGTCGAGGACGACGACGGCGTGATCATCGGCGTGTCGAAGATCGCCCGTGACATCACCACCCAGAAGCACGCATCGCAGTACGCGCGCAGCCTGATCGAAGCCAGCCTGGATCCGCTGGTGACCATCTGCCCCGAAGGCAGGATCACCGACGTCAACCAGGGCGCCATCCGGGTCACGGGGGTCGAGCGGCAGGATCTGATCGGGACCGACTTCTCGGACTACTTCACCGAGCCCCAGAAAGCCCGCGAGGCCTATGAGCAGGTCTTTTCCAAGGGATTCGTCACCGACTATCCCCTCACCATGTGGCATCGGCACGGCAAACTGACGAACGTCCTTTACACCGCGTCGCTCTACAAGGACGTGCGGGGCAGCGTGCTGGGCGTCTTCGCGGCCGCGCGCGACGTGACGGCGCAACGGCGGGCGGAGGCCGAGGTGGCGGAGCAACGAACGCGTGAGCTCGAGCGGCTCGCCGAGCTCGAGCGCTTCCAGAAGCTGACGGTGGGCCGTGAGCTCAAGATGATCGAGCTCAAGAAGGAGATCGCCGACCTGAGGAATCCGCTCTCGGTGGGGGGCGGGGTTCGACTTTGAACAGCCAGGCCGGCTGGGGGGAGATCCCGGCCACGGCGCGGGTGGGGGTGGTCCTCGCCACCCCTGATGCGCTCGGCCTGGAACGGCAGAGTCAACGCGCGACCCAGCGCGCGATGCTCAACATCCTGGATGACTTCGGCGTCGAACAGCGGCGGCTCGAGGAGATGCAGAAGGCCATCCTCAACATCGCGGAGGACGGGGAGGCGGAGCGGGGGCGGCTGCGGGAAACGCAGAAGGCGGTGCTCAACATCCTCGACGATCTGGAGGCGGAGAAGGCGCTGCTCGAAAAGACCCAGCGCGACGTGATCCACTCGGAGCAGGTGGCCCGGGGCTCCCTGCGAGAGAAAGAGGTCCTGCTCAAGGAGATCCACCACCGGGTGAAGAACAACCTTCAGGTGATCTCCAGCCTGCTCAATCTTCAGGCCCGCTACCTTCCGGACCCGGCCGCGCGCGAGATCTTTCGCGCCAGTCAGCACCGGGTGCAGTCGATCGCCCTGGTCCACGAGAAGCTCTATCAGAGCGCCGACCTGTCGCACGTCGACTTCGACGACTACATCGCCTCTCTGCTCGGCAACCTGTTCGAGACCTTCGACGCCGGCGAGCGGGGGATCTCCAGGACCATCGATGTGGGCGCCATTCGCCTCAGCGTCGACGTCGCCATTCCCTGCGGCCTCATCGTGAACGAGCTGGTGACGAACGCGCTCAAGCACGCCTTCCCGTGCGGCCGCGAGGGGATCGTGCGGGTGATCCTGCGCGAAGGGGCCGACGGGGCTCTGGATCTGACCGTCGGAGACGACGGCGTGGGCTTGCCCGATGGCATGGACCCGAGGAAGACCTCCTCGCTCGGATTGGATCTGGTGTTCACCTTCGCGGATCAACTCGGCGCGGCCGTCGAGATAGGAAGACAGGGCGGGACGTTCTACCGATTTCGCTTCCGGAGGATCGACCCATGAACGAAACCCACGGCGCGGTCTCGGTGGAGTCGCCGCTCCGAAAGCCGTCCCCGCTGCCCAGCGTCGCGGAGGTCCGCAAGATGCGCGCGGCCAAGACCATCCTGGTGGTCGAAGACGAGCGGATCGTCGCCCGCGACCTCCAGCGCAGTCTGACGGATCTCGGATACAACGTCCCGGTGACCGCGGCCTCGGCCGACCAGGCGATCATGCTGGCCACCGAACACTGTCCGGATCTGGTGCTGATGGATATCCGGATCAAGGGAAAGCGCGACGGCATCGAGACCGCGTCCATCCTGCGCGAGCGTTTTGACGTCCCCATCGTCTACCTGACGGCGTTCGCCGATGAGATCACGCTCGAGCGGGCCAAGGCGACCGAGCCGTTCGGATATCTCATGAAGCCGGTGCGGAACAGCGATCTCCGCAGCGCCGTCGAGATCGCGCTCTTCAAGCACCAGATGGAGAAAGGTCTTCGCGAACGCGAGCGGTGGTTGGCGACCACCATGAGATCGATTGGCGACGCCATCGTGTCGACCGACGCGGTCGGCCGGATCAACTACATGAACCCAGTCGCCGAGGCGCTCACCGGCTGGAAGATGGAGAAAGCCCACGGTCGTCCGGCCGCCGACATCCTGTGTCTCGTCCAAGACGATGGGCTGCGGACACCCATGGCGAACCCGCTGCAGACGGCCCTCGACGAGTCGCGCCCGCTGAATGTCGACGGGGTGCTGGTCCGGGCCGAGGCGCAGGACCGCTTCATCTCGGACAATACCGCGCCGATCGTGGGGGAGAACGGGGAGGTGCTGGGCGCGGTGATGGTGTTCCGCGATGTGGGCGAGCGGCGCCAGCTCCAGCGCCAGCTCGAGAGGGCGGACCGGCTGGCGACGGTCGGGACGATGGTGGCCGGCGTCGCCCACGAGGTGAACAACCCCCTGAGCTTCATCTTGGCCAACGTCGGGTTCGCGCTCGACGAACTTCACCGTCGCCGGAGCGCCGCCGCGGCCGGTGTCGATTGCGCCTGGATGGCC
>JADGRB010000453.1 GCA_017881315.1 Pseudomonadota bacterium | reverse complement strand
GAAGAGATCGTGCATGGCGCGCGAGGTCGCGAATGTTTGGCCGAGGCTTCGCATCGATGATGACGCCGGCGCGCGCACCGGCCGCATCGGGCTTACCGGGCGGAGCAAGGTCCTCATCGTGCTGCTGGCGAGTTCCATGGTGATTGCCGCTCCCGGTGCGAGGTTGGCTGCCGAACGATCAACGCCCGACATATACCGGAGCCGCACCAGGGCCGATGTGACGATTCGGGAGCTAATCGGTTTCGATCCCATTCGTAAATCGGTCTCCGAAAATCGGTCACCGAAAACCGTAGAGAGGCGCTACAGAAAGTAATGAACCTGGAAGAAGAGCGTCGAGGCGACGCTGCCGCCGGTCGGAAATTGCAGGCGCTCCATCAGTTGCAGCTCGACGTGCGCGTAGGGGAGCCAGTTGACGAGCGCGGTGGCGGCGGTCCAGGCGTCCGGGACCTCGACGTCGATCTGATTGCGCTCGCCCAGCAAGGTCACCGCCACCCCGGTGACCGGAAGTGCGGTGAAGCCCGCGGCGCCGACGATCTGCGTGCGGGTGGTCTCGTCGAGCTCGGTGAAGATCTGGTTCACCAGGTCCACCTCGCCGAAGAGCTGCGTCCGCAGGCGTTCCAGGTAAGCCTTCCCGACGAAGCCGGTCATCAACTTGGTGACGCCGGGCGAGAGCGCGACGCGCATCTGACCGGCGACCGCGATGGTGTCGTCGCGCAAGCGCGTCTCCAGATAGGCCGCGAATCCCTTTTCGTCGCTGCCGATGTGACGGACGAAGTCCGGCGCGAACAACGTCAGGTGGAGCTCCGCCTCCGGCAGCACGACCCCACCCGAGACGTTGTAGGTCTCCTCCAGCTCGTCGAAGCCGAGGTCGCGGTTGATGTACAGGATGTGCTCGGCCATGCGCAGTCCGTAGGGCGCGTAGAAGCGTCCGATGCGCAGGTAGGGACCGACCGCTTGGGGCTCCCACATGAGGTAGTGCTCGCGCGAGATGAGCTGCGAGGTGGAGACCGGTTGAAAGTTCTGGATCGGCACCAGCAGATCGGGATTCCGCACCTGGCCGCGCAGGCCGCCGGTCCCCGAGACGGAGAAGCCGCCGGGCAGCGCCAGACGCCCGCTCAGATCGGCTTGCATCGGGAACACCGCCACCTTCGCGCCGGCCGGATCCTGGACCTCGTTGTCAACGAACGCGCCGCTCAGATCGGCGCCGAGCGCCAACCAGGTCGGCAGGCTGACCGCGCCGTGCGCGAAGGCGCCGTTGCCGCCGAAGGTCGAGAGCTGATCGCCGACGGCGTCGCGGCCGTAGCTGTTGAGGAGGCCGCCGCCGGCCGGCGCGTAGTGGCACTGGTTGCAACGCGCGGCGCCCGACGAGAGCTGAAACCTCGGGTAGGCGCGGGCCGATCCCTGGGCGAGCAGCACCACGCCGAGCGCGGCCGAAAGCAAAACCAAAGGCCAAACCGATGGAGGGATCCGCGGGAGACGGCGCATGGCGGACGGCTGCCGCGCGTATATCCCGCGAGCACTGGCGTGCGGGTGACGACCTTGCAACATGCTGGCGTCGACTCGCGCCGCGGGCTTCGGCGCCGACTGGATTAAGCGGTGACCTGACGCCGATTGAGCAAGCGCCGCGCGCCGAGCCCCAGCAAGGCGAGCGCGAACGCACCGCCGAGGCCCCAGAGCGTGGCCCGCCCGAAGCGGCTCCAGGCGAGGCCCCTCGTCAGCTTCTCCATGCGGTCGAGTCCTTCGCTCGCCATCCCGGCTGCGCGCGCGCGCTCGACCAGCCGCGCCGCGCCGGCGTGATCGCCTTTGGCGAGCGCCAGGGCCCATTGAAATGAGACGGTCGTGGCGTCGGCGGGAGCACTCCTCGCGAGCGCCGCGGTGCAAGCCTCGAGCGCTGGCGTGTCGTTTACCCGCAACGCAACCTGGCACCGCATCTGCTGCGCAGGGACCGCCGCGGTCGGGTCGGCGTCTAGGTGGGTCAGCACCGCCTCCAGCTCCTGGCGCTCGTCGCCAGACAGGGGACCCGTCTTGGCCAGCACCAGGCCGACGAAGCGGCCATAGTCGGCGACGTTGACCCCTTCTTTGAAGAGCGCGGTCCGGCAGGCCTCGATCGCTCCCGGCCGATCGGCTTGCGCCAGCCGCTCCTCGCAGAGCTTCGAAAATGCGTAGCTGCGCGTGGGGACCGCCTTGATGAGCGCTTCGTAGAAACGCGCGGCCGCCGCGTGATCGCCACGTTCGCCCGCCTGCTTGGCCTTGGCGAGCAGATCCTGCAACAGGTAACCGAATTTCAACGGGTTCTTGAGCTGGTCCTGGAGGCTCGGGATGCTGGCCTCGGGATGTGCGTCGTCGATCGGCGTGGCGGGCATGTCGTCGGGACGATCCTGAACTTGCGCCTCGGGGGGAGCGGCCACCGGAGGCTCGGCGAAGGCGCGAGGGACACCGGCGAGCAGAATCACCAACGCGACGGACGCCGCCGGGAGCCGGGCTCCGGCTGCGCGCGCGCGCCACCACCGCCAAAGCGCGTGGGCCGCCGTGCCGATCAGCGCGAGCCCGAGAACCACCCGCTCGAGCCAAACCCAGATCGAAACCGGCGGCTGGCAGAGCGCGATCGCCCGCTGGGTCACTTCGTCCGCGGGCGCCACCCGGCGCAGATCGGCGATCGCGGCGTCCAGCATGTCCCGATCGCGGAGGCGCCGCGCGATCTCGGACCGGGCCAGGTATCCCCACGGTTGTGCCGGGGCCACGCGGACGGCGCCATCCGCCAGCAACGAGGCCGACACCAAGTCTTCCATGAGCGGGCGCGCCGGACCATCGACCAACGCTTGGACTCGGTTGTGCATGTCCTCGGGCGTTCCACCCATCAGGAAGGCCCGTTTGCACGCCTCGCGCGCGATGGCTTGATCGCCGCTCGCCAGCGCAGCGCGACACGTGGCACGCGTCGCATCGAGGTCTGGGCCCTCGGCGCGGGCGGTGGAGCTCGGCCCCGCCCATACCGAGAGTGCCAAGGCAACGGTGGTGGCTCGCGCAAAACCCGCCATGCGCCGCGGCTTATATCAATGGGAGCCATTTCAGATTGTGACGATCGGGTGCCAGTTGTGCCTCCGAAAGTCAGAGCAGAGTTTTCGAAAACCGCACATTCGCCCGCCAACGTCGAGAGTAGAGTGCGCGCCGATGCGGCCAAATTCGCCCTTCTGCATGGCGTCGGACGCGGCCGAACCGGCACGCCTATCGATGATTTAGGGCGGACGCCTAATTGCTGTGTCCGCCACCGCGAAAGGTTTCTTGGGGTTCATGGGTTGCTCGCATTTCGTTGGTCGACTTGCTTTGCTGGCGGGCGCGCTGGGCGCGACGTCCTGGCTGGGCTGTGGCGGCGGACTGACGTCGCCCAACGGCACGATCAGCGGCGGCCCTGGCGACAAGATCCTCAAGACCGGCGGTAACGGCGGGCAGCAGGTGGACGGCGGAGCAGGGGGAGCGGGCGGAATGGGAGGGGCCGAC
>JADGRB010000452.1 GCA_017881315.1 Pseudomonadota bacterium | reverse complement strand
GCGAGGCAGCGGAAGATCCTGGTCGTCGAACAGCGCCAGCGCGCCGAGCGCGAGCGCCATCGTCATGGGCCCCACGAAGGCCATGTCGGTCATCGCCTGCCGCGCGACCAGGCTGTAGAGCGGCGAGGTGGCGGTCACCACCGCCGCCAGGACGCCGGCGCGCCGGCTCACGAACCGCGAGACGCACAGGTAGATCCCGTACATGCCGAGCACGCCGAGGAGGCAGAACGGCAGCCGCACCGCCCACTCGGCGCGGCTCGAGAGCGCCATCGTCCCGGTCGCGGCGTGCGCCAGCCCGAAGAGGCGCATCGACAGGCTCATGATCCAGAACGACAGCACCGGCTTGGACCAGAAGTGGTCGGCGTCGATCGGCGCGCCCGGCCACCACAGACTGATGTAGTCGCCCCGCTCGGTCATCTGCCGGGCGACCTCCGCGTAGTGCGTCTCCCAGGGATCGTAGAGGCCGTACGAGCCGGCGAGCGGGATGTAGAGCAGGAGGCCGAGGAGGATGACGGCGATCGAAACCTGCCGCTCGCTCCAGTCGTCCAGAGCTCGCAAAGCTGGCAAGGAAGGGAGGCGCATGAAAGCGGCGATGCTATGCGCGCGCGTCGCCGCGCGCAATTGCGATGCAAGGTCGGCCCAGGCTCGCTATGCTGCGCTCCCATGTGCGGGATCGTCGGGTACGTCGGGCCTCAGCAGGCAACGCCAATCCTCATCGCAGGATTGCGGCGGCTCGAGTATCGCGGCTACGACTCGGCGGGTATCGCGGTGGTCGGCCCGCGGGGCACGCAGGTCTTGCGCTGCCAGGGCAAGCTGGCCGGCCTCGAAGCGATGATCGCCCGCGAGCCACCGGAGGGGACTCTCGGAATCGGGCATACGCGCTGGGCGACCCACGGCCGGCCGAGCGAGGCGAACGCCCACCCGCACAAGGCCGGCGGCGTGTCGGTGATTCACAACGGCATCATCGAGAACTATCTGCCGCTGCGCGCGCGACTGCAGGCCGCCGGGCGAAAGTTCGCGTCGGAGACCGACACCGAGATCGTCGCGCACCTGATCGACGAGGCGCTGCTGGCCGGCGCGCCGTCGCTGGTCGAGGCCTTGCGGGTGGCGCTCCGCCAGGTGCACGGCGCCTATGCGCTGGTGGCGATCTCCGAGAAGCATCCGGGCCAGATCGTGGCCGCCAAGAACGCATCGCCGCTGGTGGTGGGGCTCGGCCAGGGAGAGACCTTCCTGGCCTCGGACGTGCCGGCCATGCTCGAGCACACGCGCGAGGTCATCTTCCTCGACGAGGGGGACGTCGTCGCGGTGACCGCCGAGGGGGCGACGCTCAGCGATCTGGACGGCAAGCCGCTCGCGCGTCCGGTCCGGACCATCACCTGGGACGCCGCGCAGGCCGAGAAGGGCGGTTACCCGCACTTCATGCTCAAGGAGATCTTCGAGCAGCCGCGCGCGATCGCCGACACACTCCGGGGGCGATTGCTCCTCGAGGCGCACGACGCCGATCTGGAGGGGTTCGAGATCGATCCGCGCGGCCTGCGGCGGGTGCTGCTGCTGGCCTGCGGCACCTCGTACCACGCGGGTTTGATCGGCAAGTTCCTGATCGAGGGGGCGGCCCGGATCCCCTGCGAGGTCGATCTGGCCAGCGAGTTTCGCTACCGCGACCCGGTGGTCGGGCCGGAGGATCTGGTCATCGTCATCTCCCAGAGCGGCGAGACGGCGGACACTCTGGCGGCGGTCAAGGAGGCGCGGGCGCGCGGTGCCCGGGTGCTCGCGATCTCGAACGTGGTCGACTCGGCGATCCCTCGCGCCTCGAACGGCGTGCTCTACACCCACGCGGGGCCCGAGATCGGGGTCGCCTCGACCAAGTGCTTCACGGCGCAGCTGGCGGCGCTGGCGCTGATCGCGATCCACATGGGGCGCCGCAGCGGGCAGCTCGGGCCCGAGGCGGCCACCAAGCTGGTCGGCGAGCTGGCGCTCACGCCCACCAAGATGACCGAGGCGCTCGAAGGGCTGGGCGATCTGAAGCAGCTGGCCCGCGAGTACCGTTACGCGCGAGACTTTCTCTTCATCGGGCGCGGCACCAACTACCCGATCGCGCTCGAGGGCGCCCTCAAGCTCAAGGAGATCTCCTACATCCACGCCGAGGGTTACGCCGCCGGCGAGATGAAACACGGTCCCATCGCGCTCATCGACGACGGCGTGCCGGTGGTGGTCCTCGCCCCGCGGGGCCCCGGCTACGAGAAGGTGCTCTCGAACCTGGCGGAGGTCCGCGCGCGCAACGGGCACATCATCGGCATCGGCACCCAGGGCGACGCGCAGCTGGCGGGCCTCTGCGACCGGGTGCTCAGCATCCCCGACGCGCCGGCCGCGCTGCAGCCGTTCCTCACGGTGTTGCCGCTCCAGCTCATGAGCTACGCGATCGCGGTGGCCAAGGGGAACGACGTCGACCAGCCGCGCAACCTCGCCAAGAGCGTGACCGTCGAATAGACCCGGGCCCGCTTCGATGAAACCGATTGCCAGGGGCCCGGCATCCAAATAGAGATCGGTGTCCTCCATGCCCATGCCTCTGCCCGAAAGAACCAAGGTCGCGATCGTCGGCTCCGGCCCGGCCGGTTTCACGGCGGCGATCTACGCCGCCCGCGCGAACCTCGAGCCGGTGCTGTTCGAGGGCGGCGGCGCCGCCATCGAGCCGGTCACGCTTCCGGGCGGCCAGCTCATGATCACCACCGAGGTCGAGAACTACCCCGGCTTCCCCAAGGGCGTGCAGGGGCCGGAGCTGATGGAGCTGTTCAAAGCGCAGGCCGAGCGCTTCGGCACCCGGGTGGTGACCGGCGATGTGACCGCGGTCGATCTCTCCGACCGCCCGTTCAAGATCACCTCCAGCGAAGGCGACCTGGTGGCCGAAACGCTCATCATCGCCACCGGCGCGTCCGCCAAGTGGCTGGGGATCCCGTCGGAGCAGAAGTTCGTCAACTACGGCGTGTCGGCCTGCGCCACCTGCGACGGCGCGCTCTTCAAGGGGCGGGAGCTGCTGGTGGTCGGCGGCGGCGACACCGCGATGGAGGAGGCGAACTTCCTCACCCGGTTTTCGCCAAAGGTCACCATCGTCCATCGCCGCGAGTCGTTCCGCGCCTCGAAGATCATGCTCGACCGCGCCACCCGCAACCCCCGCATCGAGCTGGTCACGAGCGCCGTCATCGAGGAGATCCTGGGCGAGCTGCCCAAGCCCGGCGTCACCGGCGTGCGCCTGCGCGACACGCGCGACAGCTCGGCGCGCGAGCTGGCCGTCGGCGGCGTCTTCGTCGCCATCGGCCACGAGCCGAACTCCAAGCTCTTCAAGGGTGTCCTCGACATGGACGACGCCGGCTACCTCCGCGTCAAGCACGGCTCGACGGCGACGCGGATTCCGGGCGTCTTCGCCTGCGGCGACGTCGCCGATCACGTCTACCGCCAGGCGATCACGGCCGCCGGCACCGGCTGCATGGCCGCGATCGACGCAGAGCGCTTCCTCGGCT
>JADGRB010000451.1 GCA_017881315.1 Pseudomonadota bacterium | reverse complement strand
ATCCCTGCTGAAAATAGGACCGCGCCCCACCATTGGGGGCGCGGCCGGTACTGCGCGACTCTCAGATATTGCTGCTATGGGGCGGGAAGCGGCTGGGCGTTGGCGGAGTTGAATGCCTGCACTCCCGCCTCGTTGTCGCCGTCGAA
The DNA here is from genome assembly GCA_017881315.1 of Pseudomonadota bacterium. Lineage (GTDB taxonomy): Bacteria > Myxococcota_A > Polyangia > Fen-1088 > Fen-1088 > JADGRB01. The sequence continues at coordinate 3,373 of JADGRB010000451.1, read as the reverse complement.
CGGCGTGACCGGGCTGTTCGCACCCAAGCAGAAGTCATCGCCTTTGGGGTCGGCGAACCAGGCGCCCACCCGGTTGAGATCGACTCGCACCCGCTGGCCGTTGACCAGTGTCGAGGAGAACGCCTCCTGGACGATCAGCCGGAATTGGTTGTAGGCGTTGCCATGCTTGTTGGAGGTGAAGTCGCCGATGTACTCGGCGGCGCCGAACGGCGCTGCGGTCTGCTGGATCAGGAACGTTGTGAACGCGGTGTTCGGCGGCAGGTGGCGGCCACGAATCGTGAAGACATCAAAGCCCAGCTCGTTCGTTGTCAGCTTCACATCGACGTCGATGTGGACATGCGGCATACATGCGGCCAACTGCGGCGAGGATGGGGTGAGGTGGAAGTGCAGCTTCTGGGCGCCCGCTGCCGTGTGGGCTCGGCGAGCTTTGCTGTCGCGGCTGGCGGTGGCCCCGAGGGCGCCAACCGCTGACGCCGCGACGACGGCGAGTGTTGCTGCGCCAATGGCAAGTCTTGTTGTAAATCGCATTGGATTCTCCTGTGTTTGTGCTTTGTGAGGGGTGGGGACTAGCGGGAGAGGCGCGTGGCGCGCGTCACGCCTAGGACGGCGAGGGCCAGTAGGGCGATCAGCGCACCGAGGTAGCTCAGCAGCGGCGCGCCGGTGCGGGTCAGCTCGCCGGCGTGCAGTGCGGGCAGCGCCAGCAGCGCGAGGCACCAGGCCCCGAGCGTGGCGTAGGGGATGAAGGCTTCGTGGGTGCGCCGTAGGTCGTACGCGCACCACAGCAGCGCCGCGGCGATCATCGCGATCCACGCGGCGATGGCCTGTGCGAGGAGCGTCGTCAGCGGCCATGGCCAGTCGCGGCCGAGATCGGCGGGGAACGCGAACAGCGCGATCGCGCCGGCCAGCATCGCGGCGCCGAAGACCAGCGACAGCACGCGCAAGAGCCGTAGCCGCGGGTCGGCGATCGCGGGTCGGATCGTGATCGCGCGCTGGCGGCGGGCGAGGATCACGACGCCGACGGGCGCCAGCGCGTAGACGCCTGTCCACACCCACGTCGGCGGGTAGCCCCACCGAAAGCGGGCGGTGTGCAGCAGTGTCGCGGCCAGCAGGCCGACCGATAGTGTCACGAGCGCGACGGCCAGCGGCTGGATCGAGCGCCAGCGGCGCGCGGCGAGCACCGCGAGCGCGGTTGCCACGACGCCGGCGAGGTAGCCGCCGCCGAGGAACGCGGCCGAGATCGGCGGGCGGATCGCCCACGCGTAGCCGGTGGCGGCACGGGCGGGCAGGAGGTACAGAAACGCCGCGTTGAGGATCGCGAGGACGAGCAGCACACCGACCGCGGCGCGGGTGGAACGCTGCAGTCCTCCCGTCGGCGCGGAGGGCGTCATCGTCACAGCACCCGCGGGGGACATGGCCCCGCGGTCAAGGGATCGGAAAGAGACGGACATTCGTCACCTCGGTCTGGCGGCTTACGTACGCGGGCAACTGGCCGAGCGCGGCCGCTTCGTCGGGAGCGTCCACGACCCACCACAGGCGATGACCGCCCTGTGGGCAGCTCGACAGCGCGTCGCGGTGGCGCAGCGGGCTGGTGAAGCCGCGCCACGCCGCGAACAACGGCGCGCACTCGAGGGCGGTGTGATGGTGGGTCAGCAGGAAGGTCGGCACGAGCTGCAGACTGACGCCCGCGGGCCGCGGCGAACATCGGGGAACCCCCTACTTCCACCCCCTCAATTCTCAGGGTCGCGCTCTCGACCTACCGTCTCGGCAACGGCCACCCGTCCGGACACGCCGAGCTTGGCGAACACCTTCGACAGGTGGCTCTCGATCGTCTTCTCCGACAGAAACAGCTCCGCGGCGATCTCACGGTTGGTGCGCCCGCGCGCCACCAGCTCGGCGATCTCCCGCTCGCGGCCGCTCAGGCTCGCCAGGCCCGGACCGCCCGCGGCGCGGCGGCGGCGCGCACCCACGCGCCGCCCGAGGCGGCGCAACTCGCGCGCCGCCTCGTCGCGGAAGCGGACCGCGCCCATCGCCGCCAGCTCGGCCTCGGCCCGCTCCAGCCAAGCCGCGGCGCTCTCGACATCGCCGGCCGCCGCCGCCGCACGCCCCGCCACGATCCGAGCTCGTGCGGCCTGCACGGCGGCGCCCGCGTCGGCGGCGCGTCTAACGGCCCGCTCGGCCTGGTCCAGCGCGCGGCGCGCGTCGCCGCGGTCGAGCTCCAGCACCGCTCGGGCGTAGGCAACCGCGCCCTCAACGTAGCCGAGGCCGAGCGTCTGCGCCAGCCGCTCGCCGCGCGCCACCCAGTCCTCGGCGACGACGACATGGCCGAGGTCCAGCTCGGCGCGCGCCAGGATCGCGTACAGCCACGCGCGCCGGCCAGGCTCGACGTGCACGAACTCCGGCCCGCCGGCGTCGGCCATCGCCTCCAGGCAGCGCTCCGGCTCGCCGGCCTCCAGCTGCGCCGCGGCCACGTGCACGCGGGTCGCGCGCGAGAGCACGCTCTCGTCCAGGCCCCCGAGCAGGTCGACGGCCTCGGCGCCCGCGGCGCGGGCGCGAGGCAGCTCGCCGGCGATCGCCGCGATCCACGCCTCGGCAGTCAGCGCCCAACACAGGATCTGGCCGTTGCCCGACAGCCGAGCGGCCTCGACGGCGGCCTCGGCCTGGTCAAGACCCGCGCGCGGGCGGCCGGTCACCTCGTAGGCGTGCGCAAGGCCAATAGCCATCGGCGTCGCGAACTGCCCCTGCCCCGAGGCCCGCGACACAGCGATGCCGCGGCGCAGATGGCGGATCGCGTCGTCATAGCGCTCGGCGAAATACTCGGCGAACCCGAGGTAGTACGGCGCGTCGAGCCGAAGCGCGATCGCATCGTCGCCCAACGCGTCCAGCCGCGCGCTCGCCGCGACCGCCGCGACCTGCCCCTCGGCGATCCGGCCGAGCCCGAGCTCGGCGAAACACACCAGACTCTCGGCCACGACCGCCAGCGCCGGCTCGGCGAGCGCGATCGCGGCGTCCAACCCGCGCTGCGCCCACGCGTGCATCGTCGCGAAGTCGCCATCGTAGAGCGCGTCGGCGGCCAGCTCGACCTGGAGGTCCGCGGCGGCGGCCGACCGCGGATCGGCGACATCGTCCAGCGCGGCGACGAGCCGGCCGTGGGCCGCCTCGTGCCGGCCGAGCAGGTTCTCGCACATCACGCAGCCGGCGACCAGGCGCGCGCGCAGCGGGGCGAGCCCGTCGTCAGCCGCGGCCAGATCCAGCGCCGCCGCCAATGCCTGCAGCGCCGCCATCAGCTCACCGGTCGCGGCCTGGCTCTGGGCCAGCGCCACCAGCAGCCCGAGCCGCTGCCCGGCGGTCTCAGCGCTCTCGGGCAGCAGGCGCA
>JADGRB010000193.1 GCA_017881315.1 Pseudomonadota bacterium | reverse complement strand
GACGCGCGAGCCGGCGGTGAGCGCTGGTCCGGGGACCTCCAGCGGCATCGGGGGCTTGGCGCGCGCGGTCAGGTAGGCGCCGGTGTCGGCGCGCCGGTACCCGAGCTCCAGCGTCGCCACCATCTTCTCGGCGTCGCCTTCCACCTTGACGTCGACGCGGGCGGGCTCGCCCGGGCCGACCTCGCCGATGGGGGCTTGCAGGAGGCGCAGCCCGCCGCCGGTGGCGGTCTTGCGCGCGGCCTCGAGGGCAGCCCCCTCCTGCCCGTGTGGGTCGGGAATTTCCGCGGAAGGACGCAGCTCGAGAGCCCGACGAAACTGCGCCTCAGCGCCCAGAAGATCGCCGGTGCCGGCGGCCACCCGTCCGCGCAGCAGGGTGCCCTCGGCCAGTAGCTCGCGCCCGTTGTCGGGCTCCCGAAGCAGGCGATCGAGCACCCCCGCCGCGTCCGCGAGCTGTCCCGACGCGAACATCGACTGTGCGAGGGAGAGCGCCTCCGCCCCCCGGGCGGCCGCGATCCGCCCCTGCCGTTCCTGCGCCTCGGCCGCCGCCACCGCCGGGCCCAGCTCGGCGATGAACTGGTCGGCGTCCCCGCGTACGCGCGACGACGGCGCCTCCCGGACCAGCGCCTCGTAGTAGTGCAGGGCCCGCTTGCCGAGCTCGCTCCGCTTGTCGGCCTCCCACTCCATCCGGTAGCACTGCCCGAGATTGAAAAGGATGTCGGGCAGGCGCGAGAGCGCGTAGGCGTTCTCGAACTCCGCGATCGCCTCGGTGTACTTGCCGAGATTGTAGGCGGTGTCGCCGCGACCGAAGGCGGCCTTCGCTTCTTGCCGCCGCGCGGCGTCGGCCGCGGGCGCCGGGGCCGCTCGCGCACGCGGCAAGCGGGCGAAGGTGCCCAGAAATGCGAGCCCGAGTGCGAGGACGACGCCACCGGCGTACGAGGTCCCAAGCCGCTTCGGCAGACGCATTGGCGCGGCATTATACAGGTGCCGGGTTCCGGTTGATTGCCGTTGTCGTTGTTTGTCCGCGCTGTTGTCGTTTCCCGGCCCACGTCGTTGTTGTTTGGGAATATCTGCTTGCCAAGCTCGTTGTCGTCGGCGTAACGTCTGCCGCCAGAGACTCCTTGGCGGGAGGTCTCTTGGCTTAATCGAAGGGGGATAGATCGATGACGAGGCCCGGGTTGCACGACGGAGGGCGCGTCGTGGCGCCCGTTCGAAAAGTGGCGTTCGTCGTCGTGCTGGCGACGCTGGTCGGCGGAGCGGCTTGCACGCCGCGCGGCCGTGGGACGCCTCCCGGGGGTCCCGGCGCGTCGGTGACGCTCCAGTCGGAGCTGGTGACGATGCCGGCCAGCTGGCAAAACCTCTGGGGGAGCTGGCCGGCCTCCCGCTATGACCACGGGTGGGCCTACGACACCGACCGTTCCACGCTGGTCGTCTTCGGCGGTCGGTACGGCGCCAACGGCCCCTACTACTCGGACACCTGGGAGTGGAGCAGCGCACGCGGCACCTGGAACGAGCGCACGCCGCCGACCGGCCCGGCACAGCGTACCGGCCAGGTGATGGTCTACGATCCGGTTCGAAAGAAGACCTTCCTCTTCAGCGGCTGGCAGCCGGCGGCCGGTTTCTACATCCCCGAGCAATGGGAGTGGGACGGCCCGACCGCCACCTGGAGGCAGATCATGATCTCGGGGGCCCAACCGAAAGCGCGTTACGGCGCCTCGATGGTCTGGGACCCCGACCGGAGCCGCGCGGTCCTGTTCGGAGGGTTCTGTTACGACTCGAGCGCGGATACGGCCGCTCGCTGTAACGACATCTGGGAGTGGGACGGGACCACCGCGACCTGGACCAACCGGACTCCGACCGGGACCAGTCCTTCCCCGCGCATGTGGCAGAGCACGACGTACGACACCGCCCGAAAGAAGCTGGTGCTCTACGGCGGCTACACCGGTGCCGGGGTGGCCACGACCGGCACCTGGGTCGACGAGACCTGGGAGTGGGACGGCGCCACCGGAGCTTGGACCAAGATCGCCACGACCGCCGGGATTCCCTATTACTCCTACAACATCCACATCGCTTACGACGCCAGCCGAAACAAGGTGGTCGCTTTCTACTACTACTCGTACCTCTGGGAGTACGACCCGACCGCGGGGGCGCAGACCTGGACGCAGGTCGCCACCCCCACCAAGGTCGATGGCGACATCCCCTCGTACGGGTACGGGACCTTCATTTACGACCCTTCGCGCTCCAAGATCATCGTCTACGGCGGTCAGAGCGGCACGCCGCGGGATCTCTTCGAGTATAACGGCGCCGACGCCTCCTGGGCGAACCGGTCGGTTCCCGTCAACGGCCCGATCCAGCGCACGGCGCCGCAGATCGCCTACGACAGCCTCTCCGGCAAGCTGATGCTGTTCGGCGGCCACAGCAGCGTGGACGGCCTGTACAAGCAGGACACCTGGCAGTGGTCGGGGACCGACGCGACCTGGACCAACGTCACCAACGCCAATGCCAAGCCGAGCGGCCGGAACCTGGGCGGGATGGTCTACGACAGCAAGCGCGACCAGCTCCTGCTGTTCGGCGGCTACGGGCAGACCTACTACAACGACATCTGGTCGTGGTCGCCCACGACCAAGGATTGGACGCAGATCACGATCAGCGGGACGACGATGCCTCCCGTCACCAGCGCCGGCTTTTCGATGTTCTACGACGCGGTCCGCGACAAGGTGCTGGTCTTCGAGAACTACTACACGATCTGGGAGTTCAGCCCGGCCACCGCCACCTGGGTTCAGCGCGCCGCGGCGTCTTCGACCGCTCCCACCGCCCTCCAGCAGCGTGGCAACTACGAGGTGGCCTTCGATTCGGACCGCGGCAAGATCGTGCTCGTCGGCGGCTACGGCTACGTCACCGGCGTGGGCAACGTCTATGACTCCGACATCTGGGAGTGGGACACGACCACCGCCGCCTGGGCCGAGCGCGCGCCGACCGCGGGGGCGACCGTGCCGCCGGGCCGCATCTACCATGTGGCCTCCTACGACACCGCCCGTCGGGTGACCGTGCTGTTCGGCGGCTACGAGGAGGTCACCGGCGTCCCCGCGGCGGCCATGAACGATTCCTGGGAGTGGGACGGCGTCGCCGGCACCTGGAGCGAGACCACGCCGCCGGGGGTCAAGCCGCTGGCCCGCTACAATCACTTGCAGGTCTTCGACTCGCAGCGCGCCACCACCCTGGTGTTCGGCGGGACCGTCCCGGACGACACGACCTACGGACCGCAGGAGATCTGGGAATACCTGGCCAACACCTCGGCCCGGCCGAACGGGTCGGGCTGCTCGGCGGCCAGCGCGTCGACCTGCGCGTCGGGGAACTGTGTCGACGGGGTCTGCTGCGCGTCGGCCAGCTGCTCCGGAACCTGTCAGGCCTGCAACGTGCCGGGCAGCCTCGGAACCTGCAGCAACGTCGCGGTGGGATCGCCGGACGACAGCTGCCCGAGCGATCAGGCCTGCGACGCCAACCATCAGTGCAAGGCGCGCACCGGCCACCAGTGCGGCATCTTCTCGGATTGCGCGAGTGGCCACTGCGCCGACGGCGTCTGTTGCAACACCGACTGCAACGACACCTGCAAGGTCTGCAACCTCAACAACTCCCTCGGCACCTGCGCGTTGGTCCCGGTGGGGAACGAAGATCCGGGCACCTGCGTCTCCGATTCGTCGCAACCGCGGTCCTGCGACGCGAGCGGCGTCTGCACCAACGGCCCCAAGGCGACGGGTAAGCCCTGCTCGGCCAGTGGCCAGTGCGCGAGCTCGTACTGCATCGACGGTTTCTGCTGCAACACCGCCTGCAACACGACCTGCTACTCCTGCGGCCTGCCGGCCACCCCGGGGACCTGCCAGCCGATCCCCGCCGGGCTACCCGACCACAGCGCGACCACGACCTGCGACGGCGCCATGCAGTACTGCACCGGCTCGGGGACGTGCGGCATGAACAAGTATCCCAACGGGCAAACCTGCAGCGCGACCACCGACTGCGGATCGGGCTTCTGTGTCGACGGCAAGTGCTGCAACAGCGCCTGTACGGGCACCTGCCAGTCGTGCGCCGTGGCCGGCAGCCTGGGGAGCTGCGTGAACCTCCCGGCCGGGGCCCCGGATCCGACCTCCAGCCCGGCCTGTGGCGGAACCCAGTACTGCGACGCGAACGGGACCTGCCAATCGGGTCTGAAGGTAAACGGCGCCATGTGCGCGGCCGGTGGCGATTGCGGGTCGGGCAAGTGCGTCGACGGCGTCTGCTGCGACTCCGCCTGCACCGATACCTGCTACGCGTGCAATCTGGCGGGCAGCCTCGGCACTTGCACGGGCGTGACCACGGGAGGCACGGACGCGACCGCGACCACCGCCTGCGCCGCGCCCAACTTCTGCACGGCGACGCACACCTGCACGACGGGGAAGAAGCCGAACGGCGCCGTTTGCACCGCCGACACCGATTGCGGCTCCAACTTCTGCGTCGACGGAACGTGCTGCGAGAGCGCCTGCGGAACGGCCTGCCACAGCTGCAACAACGCCACCGGCACCTGCGGGCTGACCGCCGACGGGATGGACCCCCGCAACAACTGCAAAGGGCAGGGCATCTGCACCGGCACTTGCAACGGCCAAGGCGCCTGCCGCTTCGGGCCGCAGGGAACCGTTTGCGCCCAGGCCGGGTGTCAGACGGACACCAGCCTCATCACCAGCGGAGGCGCCTGCGATGGCGCCGGCAACTGTGCCCAGACGGTCTCGAAGCCGTGCAACGGCTTCGGCTGCTACACCGACACCAGCGGCGCCGCCCAGTGCAAGACCAACTGCGCGACCGACCCCGATTGCTCCATCAAGCGCTACTGCCAGACCGGCGGCGACGGAGGAACCGCGTCTCAATGTCCGGCGGCGTTGCCCCAGGGTTCGGCCTGCACGAAGAACACCCAGTGCCTCAACAACACCTGCGCCATCGCCAAGGGGGAGACCGCGGGCGTCTGCTGCAACGTGGCCTGCAACCAGTGTGGGAGCTGCAATACCCCGGGGAGCGTCGGGACCTGCATCGCCATACCCGCGGGAACGGATCCCAACGGCGATTGCATCGACAACGCCAGCGACCCCACCCACAAGTGCGGCGGCATGTGCGACGGGCACGCGCACTGTCTCTATCCGCAAGCGGGCGCGACCTGCGGTACCTGCAAGGCCTGCAATGGCTCCGGGCTCTGTAATGTCCCGCCGGCCGACGACACCGCCTGCGGCAACATCGACTGCTCGCAGCTCACCACCAGCTGCCTCGAGTACCATGACCTCACGGTCAATCGCTGCGCGTCGCTCGGCACCTGCAAGGCGGCAAACATGGCGGCGACTTGCACCGACGTGACCAACCTGTGCCGGCCGGACGGCGGCGGTGGCGCGGGCGGTGGCGCGGGCGGCGCGGGCGGCTCGGGCCCCAGCGACGGCTCCGCGGACGGCGGGAAGCCGAAGGGCGGTGGCGGTGGGTGCGGTTGCGACCTCGGCGGGACGAATCCGGCCAGCCTGCTGCCGGCGCTCCTGCTGCTGGCGGGCGTGGTGACGTCGCGACGCCGGAGGCGTTAAAGTAAGAGGACCCGGGTAGGGTCCCCATGCGCAACGACGGAACCCACGATCCCACCATCGACCGTCGACTGGACGGCGCCGCCGCGCCGGGCGATCTGCCCGAAGGGATGGAGGTGGGCGAGTACCGCGTGCTGCGCAAGATCGGCGAGGGGGGAATGGGCGCCGTGTACGCCGCGGTCCAGCCGGTGATCGGCAAGCGGGTCGCGATCAAGGTGATCGCGCAGCACATCGCCTCCAACCCCGACGTCGTCCGCCGCTTCATCGACGAGGCGCGCTCGGTCAACAAGATCGGCCACCCCAACATCGTCGACATCTTTTCCTTCGGGTGGCTCCCCGACCGGCGGCACTACTTCGCGATGGAGTTCCTCGACGGCAAGAGCCTGGCGGATCGCCTCAAGCAGGGGCCGATCCCGATCGCGGAGTGCCGGCGCGTGCTGCGGCAGATCTGCGAGGCGCTCGAGGCGGCGCACCGCCAAGGGATCGTCCATCGCGATCTCAAGCCCGACAACATCTGGATCGCCGAGCCCCAGCACGGCGAGTCCTTTGCCAAGTTGCTCGACTTCGGCATCGCCAAGCTGATGGGGGACGGCGACGCGACCGCGCGCACCCAGACCGGCGTCATGATGGGGACGCCGGCGTACATGGCGCCGGAACAGTGCCGCGGCGAGGGGATCGATCCGCGGACCGACATCTACGCGCTCGGTATGATCCTCTACGAGATGTTCGCGCGCCGGTTGCCGTTCTCGGGCGGCTTCGCCGAGCTCATCACGCACAACCTCATGACGGTGCCGAGACCGCCGTCGACCTACGCGGCCGTGCCGCCCGCGCTCGACCGTCTGATCCTGGCTTGTCTCGAGAAGGATCCGGCCAAGCGGCCTCAGACCGCCGAGGCGCTCGGGCGGGCGCTGGAGGCTTCACTGCCGACGGCTGGGCCTGCACCGGGCGCGGCGCTCCCGGTGGCCCAGGCGGCGTCAGCGCCGGTCGCGACGCCCGACACGCTTTCGCCGCCCCCGGGTCGCACCTCGTCGGATCTGACGATGCCGCCCGCACGAGATCGCAAGCCGCTCTTCGTCCTGGCCGGGCTGGGGGTCGCGGTCCTGGTCGTGGGCGTCGGCATCGCCATGGGGCCACATCGGGGAAGCCAGCTTCCGGGGCCGGCGCCCGCGCCTGCGCCTGCGCCCTCTTCCGCCGTCGGCCGCGCCCACGTGGTCATCAAAGGCGTCGACGCCGCCAGCGTGCTGGTGGACGGCAAGTTGATCGCCGCTGGGGTCCGCGAGGCGCGCGTCCCGGACGTTGCGCCCGGTGAGCTACACCATCTCCGCGTCGAGGCGACGGGCCGGCCCCCCTTCGAACGAACCTTCACCGTCGCCGCCGCCGCCGAGGTGGACCTCGAAGCCGAATTTTCGCCGGCGCCAACTTCGCCGCCACCGCCGCCGGTCGAGCCCCGTCCCGCCGTCCGTCCCGCCGGCGAGCGCGCGCATCGCCGCGAGCCGGCGCCAACTTCGCCGCCACCTGCAGCCGGCACCAGGCCGCGGCACCGCGACAGCCTGGTGGGCGACGACATCTTCGACCTTCCGCGCGCGCACTAGCCGTCGCCGCAAACGTCGGTGCGTCTCAGCGCCGGGCGATGCCCGAGAGCAACAACGCGCCGGTCGCCGCCGCCAGCATCATTCCCCCCACGTGCGCGAGCACCACGTGCGCGGTGCCGGCGATCGGGCAGATGAAGTGGAGGACCAATCCCCCCATGGCGCCGCCGGCCGCACCCAGCGCCAGCCCGACTCGCGGCCCACCCACCGGGACCAGCCGCCGGAGCGCCAGGAGGCCGACCAGCAAGAAGACCGCCGAGATCTCGAAAACGAACCGGATGCAATGAACGCACGATCGGAACAGCGTGAAGTGAAGGTCCTCCGGGCGGGCGCTGAGGCCGGGAGCCTGGGCGGTCGCGACCAGCGCGAACAGCAACAGGACGGCCATCGCCGTTCCGCTGACGCGGGAGGCGCGTCCCGGCGCGGGGAGCACGTCCCCGCGGCGCGGCACCAGCGCCGCCGCCAGCGACAGCACGAACGACATCCCCCAGAGTGCCGCGGCGGTGATCACCCACCAAGCGGGCAGCGCTTCGAGATCCCGCCGGAGCGGAAGGTGACCGAGCGCGATCAGCGGCCAGACGAGGCCGAGGAGCGCGACCAGCGCGAACGCGCCGAACCGCGTGCGCGTGCGGACCGGCTTCATCCCGTCCACCGTCCGGAGCAGGTCAGGTGAGGGCGCTGGCGGGGGGGCGAAGCCGCCCGGCGGGCGCAGCCCACCGTCGAAATCGTCGACCGTCATGACAGCTCCTCCTTCGCGGGCTCCGCCTTCGGGAGCAGCTGTCTCAGCGTGACGTACGCGCGGTGCGCGCGCTGCTTGATCGCCCCCGGCGTGGTGCCGGTGATCATGGCGGCCTCGGCGGTCGACCGGCCGTGGACCTTGGTGAGAATGAGCGCCTGGCGTTGATTCTCGGGCAGCCGATCGAGCGCCGCCAGCGCGGCGGCCGTCGCGGCCGGATCGGGTCGGTCGGAATGGTCCTGGTGGGCGTCGGCCGAAACGCCGGTGATGTGGGCCGCCGGCTCGGCCTGCAGCGTGCCGTCCTGGGTGAGACGCACGCGGCTGCGCTTGCGCCGGCGGAGCTCGTCGAGGCAGGTCCGGTGGGCGATGGTGTACATCCAGGGGATCGGGTTCGCGCCGATCACATAGGTCGATCGCGCTTCATGCACCTTGAGAAACGTCACCTGGAGCGTGTCCTCCGCCGCTGCCTTGTCTCCCAGCAGGCCGCTCAGATAGGCGAGGATCCGGGGCGCCAGCAGCGCGTAGAGACGGTGGAAGGCGGCCGTCTCGCCCCGGCAGTACCGCGCCATCACGTCGGCCGCCTCGGTCGCCTCAGAATCCATGAGCCCCAAACCATCTCCTGAATAGTCCGGGGCTTCACTTTGTTCAACCTCCCGCTCCCGGGGCCCGCCGAGGTCAGGCTGCCGTGGCGCCGCGTGCACCGCGGCGGCGCCCGATGAGCCCGTCGATCGAGAGCGGGCCGGCGCCCACCAGCGCCAGCCAGATGAAGAACACCAGGTAGCTCCACTCCTCGAAGCCGACCAGCGCGGTGAGGCCCGTGATGTCACCGCGTTTGGCGGTGACGATCGCGATCACCATCGTGAACGCCAGCGGCAGCGCGACCAGACGGGTTCCGAGGCCCAGCAGAATGGCCAGTCCGCCGAAGAACTCGGTGGCAGCGGTCAGGCGGGCGTTGAAGCCGGGCGCCGGGATGTGGAGCGTCGTGAAGAACTCGGTCACATCGGGAATGGAGTGCAGCTTTTCCCACCCCGTTCCGATGAACACCAGCCCGACGGTCAACCGCGCCAGCGTCGGTCCCATGAAGGAAATCTTGTCCGCGGTCTTGCGCAGACGGTCGAGCGTGGTCGCGATGAACGTCGTCGGCATGGCCCCTCCGTGCCCTTTTCTACGCCCGTCGGCGAAAGGGTTACGGCCCAATCGCCAGGTCGACCGGAGCTGCCCGGGAACTTAGGTTCTTGGCAGGCGAACCATGCCGTCGCGTTCCAGGTGCCACTGCCGTCCTGGAATGCGCCCGGCAGCCCGTAGTCTCGAAGTGCCCCGCGCTTTCGACTAGTGCGCCGGGTTGACCAGCCCAGCGGCCGCGGAGAGCGCTGGCTCGCTCAGCGCTTCGCCGTGTCCGCCACCCTCGTCGGGATGATATCCGGC
>JADGRB010000192.1 GCA_017881315.1 Pseudomonadota bacterium | reverse complement strand
TACCAGTGCATGGTCACCTTCAACATGTCGCGCAGCGCCTCGTACTTCGAGACGGGGATCGGGCGCGGGATGGGGTTCCGCGACTCGAACCAGGACCTGCTGGGCTTCGTGCACCTGGTGCCGGAGCGGGCCCGCGAGCGCATCATCGACATCGCGTCGACGCAGTTCCCCGACGGCAGCGCCTACCACCAGTACCAGCCGCTCACCAAGCGCGGCAACAACGACGTGGGCAGCGGCTTCAACGACGATCCGCTCTGGCTGATCTTCGGCGTCGCGGCCTACATCCGCGAGACCGGCGACTACGGCATCCTCGACGAGCAAGTTCCCTACGACAACGACCCCAAGAGCGCCACCACGCTGTTCGAGCACCTCAAGCGCTCGTTCAACCACGTGCTCAACAACCTGGGGCCGCACGGGCTGCCGCTGATCGGCCGCGCCGACTGGAACGATTGCCTCAACCTGAACTGCTTCTCCGAGACGCCCGACGAGTCCTTCCAGACCACCGGCAACAAGACCGGACGGACGGCGGAGTCGGTCTTCATCGCCGGCATGTTCGTGAGCGTGGCGCCCGACTACGCCACCCTGGCCGAAAAGCGCGGCCTCGGCGAGGAAGCCAAGAAGGCGCGCGGCGAGGCCTCGAAGATGACCGACGTCGTGCTCAAGCACGGCTGGGACGGCGAATGGTTCCTGCGCGCCTACGACTTCTTCGGCAAGAAGGTGGGCACCAAGGAGACCAAGGAGGCGCAGATCTTCATCGAGCCGCAGGGCTTCTGCGTGATGGCCGGCATCGGCGTCGAGGGTGGCCAGGCGAAAAAAGCGCTCGACTCGGTGAAAGAGCGGCTCGACACCAAGTACGGGATCGTCCTCAACAACCCGCCCTACACCGAGTACCACGTCGAGCTGGGCGAGATCTCGTCGTACCCGCCGGGCTACAAGGAGAACGCCGGCATCTTCTGCCACAACAACCCCTGGATCATCATCGCCGAGACCATGCTCGGCCGTGGCGATCGCGCGTTCGAGTACTGGAAGAAGATCGCGCCCGCCTATCTGGAGGAGCAGAGCGAGATCCACCGCCTCGAGCCCTACGTCTACGCGCAGATGATCGCGGGCAAGGACGCCGTCCACCACGGCGAGGCCAAGAACTCCTGGCTCACCGGCACCGCGGCCTGGAACTTCGTCGCGATCTCGCAGTACCTGCTGGGCGTGCGGCCAGACTTCGACGGCCTGCGGGTTCACCCCTGTCTGGGCAGCGAGATCGGCAAGTTCACCGTGACCCGTAAGTGCCGCGGCGCCGAGTACCGCATCCACGTCAAGAACAGCGGCAAAGGGTCGGCTCCCAAGCTCACCGTCGACGGCAAGGCCGTGAGCGGCGACCTGGTCCCCTACGCCAAGCCGGGCTCCACCGTCATCATCGACTGCGAGGTCTGAGCCGGGCGGCGGCGGCCGCTCGCGCGATGCAGCCCGCGCGGTCATGGCCTCCAAAAGAAAGGCCACCTGCGGGTTCCCGCAGGTGGCCTCGAATCAGCGAAGAGCGACGGTCGCTCTATTACTCGGTCAGCAGCGTGAGGTTGTTTACGCAGAACTGGTAGGGCACGCTGGCAGTGGTGTTGGTGAACACCTGGAACTGAATCGCGGAGACCATCGTCGCGTCGAAAGCCGGGGCGGTAACCGGCGGCGTCTGGCCGGCCAGGTACATCGGACCGCCGATGTCGGCCCAGTGGATCGTGACGTGCAAGTTGTTGCTGAGCGGCGAGGAGGCCATGGTCGCGCCATCCCAATAGGGGCTGTCGGTGCCGTGCTCGCCGGTGAAGGGGAAGTTGACGCGCATCTTGCCGGTGGGAATGAGGGTTCCGCTGAAGTCGAAGGCGATGCCCTTGTACTTCGTCAGGTCGTAGACGCCCTTGGCGACGCCCGAGTCGCCGCCCAGGTTGTTGAGGTCGAGGCCGATTCCAGCGCCCCAGAGGTGGGAGTAGTCGGCGGTCGTTCCGCTCACGGCCATGAGGACCTTCGCGGCCGTGCCGTTCGTGCACATCGCGCCAGTGGCGTCGGGGGCGAAGGGCATGCCGGGGGTCGGCATCGTGATCTGCGAGCACTGGTCCATCGTAAAGCCGCCCTTGCTGCAGTCGCTGTCCGCGAAGTCGGTGCTGGTCGTGTTTGCGCCCGGTCCGGCGGCGTCGCCGTAGGAGTACCAGGCGCCGACCACGCCGCTGTTGGCGCGATCGTCGACGAAGCCGGTCGCGGTCGGCGTGAGCGCCTGACCGGTGGCGCCGGCGCCACCTTCAGTCGCGGGGCCCTTGCTGCTGCTACAGGCGCCGGCACAAAGCGCGGCTACTCCGACGAGGAATAGGATTGACTGGTTTGAAAATTTTCTCATGGGCTAGGCCTCTGTGGTGAGTGGAAAAATTCGGATCCGGGGGTTCGGGATGGCGCGGGCAAACCGAACCACCTCAGGTGTAGAGTCGTGTAGTATCTTGTGCGAACCTTGTATCGTCAAGACTGAGATGGATCCCGGGAAGTTACCGGTTTTTCAGGTATTTCTGGAGGCGCCCGGATCCTGGGCTCGCGGCCTACGGAACGTCCCAGCTCCATTCACCACCTAGCCTAGGAGGCCCCCCATGTTTCGCGCCACCGCCGTCGCTTCGCTGACGATAGGGCTCACTCTGGCGGGTTGCGCGAGCCCCGCGCCGATGACCACCGGTACCGGCGGGAGCGGCGGCGGCGGGACGGGGATCGTCATGAAGGATCCCTCGAACTATCCCCAGAACACGGCGGGGGCCGCGTTCCCGTACCCGCAGGGGCACGCGTCGGCCACCTGCAACTTTCCCATCTACAGCACCGACGACGTGGCCACGGCGTACACGAACTGGAAGGCGAAGTTCTTCGACGGGTCCAAGGTCGTCCGGCCCGACAACGGCAACGACACCGTCTCGGAGGGAATCGGCTACGGGATGCTCATCGCCGTCTTCATGAACGACCAGCCGATGTTCAACTCGCTCTGGACGTTCGCGAAGTCGAAGCTCGACGCCAATGGGCTGATGAACTGGTGTGTCGCGAGCGGGCAGGCGAATAGTTGCAGCGGATCGGGGTCCGCCACCGACGGCGACGAAGACATGGCGTACGCGCTGCTCATGGCCAGCAAGCAGTGGAGCGGGGGAACCTACGCCGCCGACGCGAGCACGCTGATCGGGAACATCCTGAACCACGAGGTGGACGGATCGAACGTGCTCAAGCCGGGCGACAACTTCGGCGGCGCCAGCGAGATGGACCCGTCGTATCTGGCGCCCTCCTACTATCGGGCCTTCGCGGACGCGAGCGGAAACACCAAATGGATGACCGTGCTGGAGGAGAGCTACACTATCCTGGCGGCTGCTTCCGGCCAGTATGGCCTGGTCCCGAACTGGTCCACCTCGAGTGGGGCGGGGCTGACCGGTACGCACGGCAGCACCGGACCCGACTTCGGGTACGACGCGTGCCGAACGCCGTTCCGGATCGGCATCGATTACTGCATCAACGGCGAGAAACGGGCGCAGACCTACGCCGGCCTCATCGCGGGCTTCTATGCGTCCAAGGCGACCGCGACCTCGGTGGGCGCGATCTACGACGGCTACACCCCGACCGGCACCGCCCTCGACAGCAATCCGGCCGGGATGGCCTTCATCGGCCCGGGCGGCGTCGCCGCGATGGCGGCGGGCCTCGACCCTTTCCGAGACGTCGTCTACACCACCCTCCGGGCCGACGCCGTTCAGATGAAGATCGCCGGCACCTTCGGCTACTACGACGCCTCGTGGGGCGTCCTGTCGCTCCTCGCGATGAGCGGCAACTTCTGGGACATGACCAAGTAGAACGTCTAGATCGCCTCGGGCGTAGCTGGGCTTTGCCCAGCGGAGCCCATCGCGGGAGGGTTTGGGAACCCTCCCAGGGTTCCCATTTCTATTGCTGACTGTAGTCGAGGAGGTTCCCCGACATCATGAGCATCGTGACGACCCGCAGCGACTGAGTGAAGTAAGCGTTGTTCCCGCTCGGATTGCTGACGTTGAAGTTGAAGGCGTCGTTGAGAAGGTTCGGGTACCCCGCCATGCCGGCCGTACCCGCCGGGCCGATGAAGGCCGAGTTGTGGTTGTTGCTCGTCGCCGGACCGTTGGGCGCCGTGTAGCCGTCGCCGATGTTGGCCGCCTTGACGCCGTCGAAGTACGCGCCGATCTTCTGGAGGTAGGTCAGGGCCCGGGGCTCGTTGTTGAAGCAGTAGTCCATCGCGATCCGCCAGGGCGTCCGGCAGGCATCATAGGAGTAGGTTCCCGCGATCACGTTTTCGAGGGTGCTCGCGTCGGGCACGAGGCCGTTGTTTCCGCTGACCGCCGCCAGGTGCGTGTAGGCCGCATCGACGGCGTACTTGGACCAAAAGATGTCGTTGGTGGCCTTCCCGAACACCCGGTAGTACGCGGGCGAGAAATAGTCCGTATGCACGTTGTCCGCGGTGTTCCAGTTGTCGCCGTTCTGCAGCGAGCCGTCGGAGAAGAGGGAGTAGGTCTTCATCGCGCCGATCATCGTTTGGGCGGTGGTCAGGTAGGCCGTCGAATTCCACTGGTCGGATGCCATGAGGAGCGCCCAGATCATGTCCTCGTCCCCGTCGCTGGCGGAGAACGCGCCTTTGACGGTGCCGCTCGAATCGAGGCACCAGTTCATCAGCCCCTTCGCGTCCAGATGCGCGTTGACGTAGGCCAGGAGCTGCTGGAACGTCGTCTGATCGTTCATGTAGACGGCGGCGATCATTCCGTAGCCCATACCCTCCGAGACGGTGCCACCTGCCACGGCGACGTTGTTGTCGCAGTGCACGGTCTCGGGATCGGTCACCCGAAGCGCCCCGCTGGGCGCGCCGCTCGACGTCACGTAGGTCGACTTCCAGCTGGCGTATGCGGTCATCGCCGCCGTCGAGGCGTTGGCGACGGTCGTCAGCGTGCACGATCCCGAGGCCTTGCTTTGCGGGAAGGTGAAGGGGCCGCCCATACCGAGGCCCGGAATCGTGCCGCTGGTTCCTGCGCTGCCGCTGGTTCCCGCGCCGCCGCTGGTTCCGGCGGTTCCGGTCGTGGAGCCCGCGGAAGCGCAGGCCAAGAGGAGCAGACAAGGAACTGCCAAAAGATAACGGTGAGCCATCTCTAAAAATCTCCTTCTTCGGAGTCATGGTCGCTCGGGCGGTTGAAACTCTACGGCACCAAAGCGAAGTAACCTGAAATTACCACGATTTCCGGGGCTGCCCTGCGCCTACTTCGGCCCACGCGCAGTCACTTCCCGTCGCGGCGCCAGCACCCCGGTGCCGTGGCGCGCCGTTACTTCTTGGCGTGCGCGCCCTTGTCCTTGGGCGCTTTTCCGCCGTGCGCCTTGCCCTCCGCCCTCTCGTCGAGGAAGGCCGTCACCCAGGCGAGGGGCGCGTTCCAGTTGATCGCGATCTCGTTGGCCGACCAGGCTTCGATGTTGTCGGCGAAGCACTTTTCAGGCGCGCAGCCGGCCAGGCCCGCCGCCTGGACGTAGGGATCCTGCAGGCCCGAGTTGGGTCCGCCCGAGACGATGCCGGGAGGCGCCGACGGGAACTTGGCGTTCGCCTGGTGCGCCCAGAAGCGGTGGTGCGGGTGCTCGAGCGGCCGCTCGCCGTAGCCGGTCACGTAGGACTTGTCGAGCGGGTTGCGACCCAGGATGTAGTTCATCCCCTCGGCGATGGCGCTCAGGTACTTGGCCTCGGCCGAGAAATCATTGGCCAGGCCCAGCACGATCGCGTTGTTGAGGATGGACGAGTTCGAGCCCCACGGGTACCCCTTGGTGCCGGGCTTGAACGGCAGGCGGTACCCCTGCTGGTCGACCAGTGCCGCGAACGTGTCGGCCGCCGCCTCGATCGCGACCTTGCAGTCGTCGATCTCTTTCGCGGGCAGGTTGTTCGGCACCACCGCCAGCGAGATCGTCCCGAGTGCCTGCACGTTGCCCCAGTCGAACGCCACCGGGATCCCGTCGTCACCGATGGTGGTGGGGACCTTCTTGTAGAAGGGCGACTTCTCGAGGAACGCCTTGTAGACCTCCTTCTTGGTCGTGACGTAGAGCTCGGCGGCCGCCCAGTAGAATTCGTCCCCCACGTGCTTGTCGTCGTAGGGCCCGCCGCCGATCGCGGCGCTGTCGGCGAACATGGCCGGGTTGGCCTGCGCGGCGTTCCAGGCCTTTTCGGCGGCCACCAGGCACTTGGCCGAGAACGCCTTATCGAGACCAGCCCAGATGCGCGCGCCCTGCGCGGCGGTGGCGGCCAGGTTCAGCGTCGCGGCGGTCGACGGCGGCCAGAGGAAGCGCGCGATCGGATCCTCGTCGGGGCGCATGCCCAGCGCCGTCCACTCCTTGTCGTGGACCTTGTGATGGACCATGCCCTCCTTGGGCTGCCCTTCGGGAACCTGCATCTTGAGCATGAAGTCCAGCTCCCAGCGCGCCTCGTCGAGGATGTCGGGGATCTTGTTCTTCTTCTCGGGGATGTTCATCTTGGCGTCGCCGAAGTCGTCGGCGGTGCCGCGCTGCTTGGCGCGCTCGTACTGGTTCATCAGCGTCCAGGCCGAGATGCCGCCGTTGACCACGTACTTGCCGTGATCGCCGGCGTCGTACCAGCCGCCCGAGACGTCGAGCTTGTAGTCGCGGCCGGAGCCCTGCAGGCAGGGGACGGACTTGTCGCCCTGGTTCGGGGCGACGCCGACGTGGCCGGCGGGACGGGTCCACTGCTTGCCGCCCGCGTAGGGCATCGCGATCTCGATGCCGCTGCGCGTGTGATAAAAATAGGCCAAGGCCTCGTACTTGAGCTTCTTGTACAGGCCGGCCTCGATGTCGAACGGGTGGCTGACGTCGGCACCGACCGAGAGCGTGTAATCCTTGCCAGGCGTCTTGAACGTCGAGAAGTCGGCGATCTGGACGTCGTCCCCCGAGGCCGCGTCCTTGCCGAACGGCTTGGTCTCGCCCGCCGCCACCACCGCGCCGCCGTGCTTGTGCAGCTCCCATTTGAGCGGCGTCGCCACGGCGCTCTTGATCGTCGCCAGCTTGGGGAGATCGGGCAGGTAGCCGGTCTGGTTGACCAGCACGTTCGGGATCGGCGCCTCATCGACCTTCTTCGCCTTGGCGAACTTGGGATCGTCGAGGTGAATGTCGTCCAGGCAGACGGTGTACGGCGCCGGCGTCTCGCCGGTCAGGCCGCCGCCGAAATGAAAGGCGAGCTCCGCCGTCGCGTCGTCGTCGGCCTCCATGGTGAACGTTCCGACGAAGGTCTGCGGGTGGGTCGTCAGGTCGACGGTGTCCGCCCAGTACTCTTTGTACGGCGGCCCCGACATTCCGACCTTGGTCTTCAGCTGCACCGGTGCCGAGGCGTGAGCCATGAACTGGATCGAATAAATGTGCCCCTTCTGGATCACCATCTCGCGGTGGCGGGCCTGGGCGTCCCAGGGGTCCTTACCCTTGTTGGTCACGGCGATGCAGAACTGCCCGTCCTTGACGTAGCCATTGCCGTTGCCGGGCGCGGTGAACGACGTCGTCCAGGGGATGTACTTCCCGCCGCTGAAGCTGGTGTTGTTGATCAGCTCGTTTCCCGAGAGCTTCGGCACGTCGACGCCGGGAGAGCCGTTGGTGGGCGCCGCGGTCCAATCCGACGCCGCGCTGACCACGGCGGGGACGGCGGGGGCGGCCGGCGCGGCGGTCGCGGTGGCGGGGGTGGCGGCCGCGCCCGATTGCGCGGCGGGAGCGCCGCAGCCGGCGGACGTGACGACGAAGAGAAGGGCGAACGTGCCCAGCAGATTTCGATGGCTCATTTCGATCCTCGGGGGTGGTAAGGGAGGCCGACTCACCGCCGGCGGCGCGAAACTACCCCGAAAGGGACGGGCTTGGAAGATGGCGGGCGGGCAGCAAGATCACCCCAAGACGACCGGAATGCGTCTCGAAACGCCGGTGGCCCGGCCTGCGCCTCTGCGGCTACATGGGCTCGGTGCCGTAAATGAGCGCGCCGTTGGCGTAGGCCGTGACGTGGTCCCAGGCCTGGCCGTCGAACGGCGAGTCGTAGGCCGTCTTGCTGCCGGTACAGGGCTGAAACGAATAGTCATCGGTCTGGTCGTTGTCCCAGGTCGGCGTCGAGTAGTCGTTCAGCCGCAGGTCCAGCTCGCCGCTCGTCTCGAAGAGGCCCAGCGACCCGGAGGCGAACGCGATCTGGAGGTATTCATTGGCGCCGGTGACGGCCGGCGACACCGGCATGAAGGTTCCGGTGACGGCCCCGCTCGAAAATGGCGGCGCCGCATAGTCGATGGCGAGACTGGGCGGGGACGGATCGTCGACGGTGAACCAGTAGCGCAACGTCACCTGCGTCAGGTCGAGCGCGGCCGCCTTTTCGTTGGTGATCGCGAGATGAACCTTGATCTCCTGCTTGGACGTCCCGGTCTGACATTCGGCCAGGATCTGCACCGCGCATCCCTTGCAGCTGGAGCCAGTGCCACCGGTGCCGGTGCTGCCGGTCGTTCCGGCGAGGCCGGTGGTGCCCGTCGTGCCGGCAACGCCCGTCCTGCCGGCGGCTCCCGTCGTCCCCGCGTGACCCGCGCTGCCTGTGGCGCCAGCCGTGCCGGTTCCACCGGTCCCCGTAGTGCCGGACACGGTGGATCCATCCGCGCAAGAGACGAGGAGGATGCCAACCGTCGCGACGATCAGACTGCGGACGAAGGAGATTCTAGGCGGGAACATAGCGGCCCTCGAAAATAGACTTCCGACATTCTAACGCGCTGGTGCTGCCGCGCCCAGCGCGGGATCGTCCCAAGAGTTTCAGTACGTCGCTGCCGAGAGATCTCGAGGGTCGCTGAGCTCAGTACGTCGTGAAGTACGCGTAGGAATTCTGACCGGCGCTCGCTTGCATGCAGAATCCGCCATTTTTGGCCGCAGGAAGGTTGCCTCCGCTCCCATTCACGCAGTCGAAGGACGTGCTGTTGACCGTGAAGGTACGCGGCGCCACGAAGTTGCCGCAGACGAGATGGGTCACGCTTCCCACGACCTCGTTGCAGCTGGCCGCCGTACCGAGATCTCCGGAGTTCGTGCTGGGCGGGGTCGTCTTGGGGTTGCTGCAGAGTCCCGCGCAGGGGCCAGTGCCTGTGGCGCCCGCAGTCCCGCTGGTGCCGGCTGCGCCGTTGGTGCCGGCTGCGCCGTTGGTGCCGCCTCTGCCGTTGGTGCCGGCCGCGCCGTTGGTGCCGCCTCTGCCGTTGGTGCCGGCCGCGCCGTTGGTGCCGCCTCTGCCGTTGGTGCCGGCCGCGCCGTTGGTGCCGGCCGCGCCGTTGGTGCCGGCCGCGCCGTTGGT
>JADGRB010000450.1 GCA_017881315.1 Pseudomonadota bacterium | reverse complement strand
T
Organism: Pseudomonadota bacterium; assembly: GCA_017881315.1. Taxonomy (GTDB): domain Bacteria; phylum Myxococcota_A; class Polyangia; order Fen-1088; family Fen-1088; genus JADGRB01. The sequence continues at coordinate 3,531 of JADGRB010000450.1, read as the reverse complement.
GCGTGGCCACGTTCTCGGCCACCAGCTGCGCGTTGGTCTCGGCCTTGCGGACCTCCTGGATGTTCAGGAAGACCTCGCTGGTCGTCAGATCCTGCACTTCCTTCTTCAGGGTCTCGACGCCGGCGCCGCGCTTGCCGATCACGATGCCGGGACGCGCGGTGTGGATGTTGATCTTCGCCTTGTTGGCGGCGCGCTCGATCTCGATGTAGCTCACGCCGGCGTGGTTGAGCTTCTTCTTGATGAACGCCTTGAGCTTCAGGTCTTCATGCAGCCACTTGGCGTAGTTCTTCTCTTCGTACCAGCGAGACGACCACGTCTTGATGATGCCGAGGCGAAACCCCGTCGGATGTGTTTTCTGACCCATGTGCGTTGGCCCCCTAGGCTTCGTCGGTGACGACCACCGTGAGGTGGCTGGTGCGGTGGTTGATCCGGTTGGCGCGGCCCATCGAGCGCGGCATCCAGCGCTTGGCGATCGTGCCGCCGTCGACGGCGATCGTGTGGATGCGCAGCTGGTCGATCGACGCGTCGCCGCCGGACTTGTCCTCGGCGTTGGCCGCGGCCGACTTGATCGCCTTCGAGATGATCCCCGCAGCACGCTTGGGCATCAGGTCGAGCAGGCCGACCGCGTCTTCGACCTTCTTGTCGCGGACGAGGTTCGCGACGACCCGCATCTTGCGAGGCGACATCGAGATGCCACGAACGAGTGCACGTGCCTGCATGACTATTTCTTCCGCTCGCCGCTATGGCCGTGGAACGTACGGGTCAGCGAAAACTCGCCGAGCTTGTGACCGACCATCTGCTCGGTGATGAACACCGGGATGAACTTGCGGCCGTTGTAGATCGCGAAGGTGAGGCCGACCATCGACGGGATCACCGTCGAGCGGCGCGAGTACGTCGTGATCACGCGGCGCGCCGGGTTGGCTTCCTTGGACGCGGTCGCCATCTTCTTCGCGAGGTAGTGCTCGACGAAGGGACCTTTTTTTACTGAACGAGGCATCGCTAGTTGTCCTTTGCAGCTTTCACTTCGCGCGGCGGCGGATGATGAACTGCTCGGTCCGCTTGTTGTGACGGGTCTTGAGGCCCTTGGTCTTCTGGCCCCACGGCGTACACGGGTGGCGGCCACCCGAGGAGCGACCTTCGCCGCCACCCATCGGGTGATCGACCGGGTTCATCGACACGCCGCGGTTGTGCGGGCGGATGCCCTTCCACCGCATGCGGCCGGCCTTGCCCCACTGGATGTTCGCGTGCTCGGTGTTGCCGATCTGACCGATCGTCGCGCGGCACTCGATGTGGACCCGCCGCATCTCGCCCGAGGGCATGCGCAGCGTGGCCCAGTCGCCTTCCTTGGCCATCAGGGTGACCTTGGTGCCGGCCGAGCGGCCGATCTGCGCGCCGCGCCCGATCTTGAGCTCGACGGCGTGGATCTCGGTGCCGATCGGGATGAACCGCAGCGGCAGCGAGTTGCCCGGCTTGATGTCGGCGGAGTTCGCCGAGATCACCGCGTCACCGACCTTGAGGTGCTGCGGCGCGAGGATGTAGCTCTTCTCGCCGTCGGCGTACTGCAGGAGCGCGAGCCGCGCCGAGCGGTTCGGGTCGTACTCGATCGAGAGCACGGTGGCCGGCACGCCGGTCTTCTTGCGCTTGAAGTCGACGACGCGGTAGCGCTGCTTGTGGCCGCCGCCGCGGAACCGCGACGTGACGCGGCCGGCGTTGTTGCGCCCCGCGGTCGCGGACTTGTGGGCGAGCAGGCTCTTCTCCGGCTCGTGCGTGGTGATGTCCCCGAAGTCCTGGGTCGACATCCCGCGCCGGCCCGGCGAGGTCGGCTTGTACTTCTTGATCGCCATCCTAGACTCCCTCGAAGAACTCGATGTTGTCGCCGGGCTTGAGCGTCACGAACGCCTTCTTCCACGACGGCCGGCGGCCGGCGAACCGACCTACCCGCTTCTCCTTGCCGCGCACCACGATGGTGCGGACGCCCGTCACGGTGACCTTGAACAGCGCCTGCACGGCGCTGCGGATCTCGATCTTGTTCGCGTCGCGGGCGACCTCGAACACGACCTGCTGGGCATAGACGTCGCCCTCGACGTGACCCTCGGCCGCACCGCCGGTGTCGCGGAGGCGCGCCGACTTCTCGGTGAGCAGCGGGCGCTTGATGACAGATTGAGCGTCGCGCATGGCTACTCGGCTCCGGTTTCGAGCTTCAGGGCGGCGGTGATCGACGCCACCGCGGCCTGCGTCAACACGAGGGTCTGATGCCGCAGGATGTCGTAGACGTTGACACCCTCGGGCGCGATGCATTGCGACGACGGCAAGTTGCGCGCGCCGCGCACCAGGTTGCCGTTGTCCTTGGCGTCGACGATCAGCACCTTGTTGGTGGGCTGCGAGACGCCGAGCGCCGCGAGCGCGGTCGCGACCGACTTGGTCGTGCGCTTCGAATCGCCGATCGAGAAGTTGTCGATCACGACGATCTTCTGCTCCGAGGCGCGCAGCGACAGCGCCGCACGCAGCGCGGCCTTCTTGGCCTTGCGCGGCATCGCGTAGTCGTAGCTGCGGGGCTTGGGGCCAAACACCGAGGCGCCGCCGACCCAGTGCGGGGCCTGCCGGCTGCCCTGGCGCGCCTGGCCGGTGCCTTTCTGCTTCCACACCTTCTTCGACGACCCGCGAACCTCGCCCAACCGCTTGGTCGAGGCGTTACCGCTGCGGCGCTTCGCGAGCTGCCACTTCACGACCTCCCAGAGGAGGTGCTCGTGGATCTCGGCACCGAACACGGTGTCGTCGAGGTCGATCGACCCGACGCTCTTACCGGTGATGTTCTTGACGTCTAGCTTCGGCATGACGGTGTCTCGTTTTTCTCGGGGACTCTGGGGATCCGGCGACAGCGTCCGGGCGCTAGGTCTTGATCTCGACGTCGACGCCGGCCGACAGGTCCAGCTTCATCAGCGCATCGAGGGTTTGCTGCGTCGGCTCGAGGATGTCGAGCAGCCGCTTGTGCGTCCGGATCTCGAACTGCTCGCGCGACTTCTTGTCGGTGTGCGGCGACCGCAGCACGCAGTACTTGTTGATCTTGGTCGGCAGCGGGATCGGGCCGGCGATCTTGGCGCCCGTGCGCTTGGCGGTCTCGACGATCTCGCCGGCCGATTGATCGAGCAGCTTGTGGTCGTAGGCCTTGAGCCGGATGCGAATGCGTGGAGTCGTCATGGGATGCCTTATTTCTTGGCGGGTGCAGGCGCGGCGGCCGGGGCAGCGGCCTTCGCGGCCTTGGTGGCCGGTGCGGCGTCCGCCAGGATCTTGGTCACGACCCCGGCGCCCACCGTCTTGCCGCCTTCGCGGATCGCGAACCGCAGGCCTTCCTCGCAGGCGATCGGCGACACCAGCACGACATCCACCTTGATGTTGTCGCCCGGCATCACCATCTCCGTCCCCGCCGGCAAGGTCACCGTCCCCGTCACGTCCGTCGTCCGGAAGTAGAACTGCGGCCGGTAGCCCTGGAAGAACGGCGTGTGCCGCCCGCCCTCTTCCTTCTTCAGCACG
>JADGRB010000191.1 GCA_017881315.1 Pseudomonadota bacterium | reverse complement strand
CGCCGTGGTCGCCACCAGGCCCGTGAGCTCCCGGTTCGTTTCCGCGTTGATCTCGGTCTGGCCGGCGGTGGCGCCCCCGAGGACGACCGTCACCAGGTAGTTCCCGGCCTCCGACATCCCTTGCAAAGTGGCGACGTTGGTTGTCGTATAGGTGGAGCCACCGAAGAGGCACTGGATGCAGCTCGGTCCGGCGCCACCGCCCGGACAAACCATGTCGCCGCCGGCCGAGGTGGTCTGCGCCACCGTCTGACACATCGCCCGGTTCGCGGTTGTCGGCGTGGGATATCCAGGCGGAATGCTGCCGCTGGTTCCGGCGCCACCGGCCGTGCCACCCACACCTGCCACACCTCCCGCGCCACCGCCGCGGCCGCCGCTCGCTCCGGCAGCGCCGCCGCTGCCAGCGGTTCCAGTCCCGGCGGATCCACCTCTTCCGCCGATTGCCGCCGCGCCCCCGGCACCGCCGGCGCGACCGCCGCTCGCTCCCGCGGATCCGCCGCCCATACCTGTCCCGCCCCGGCCTCCGGCTCCCGCCACGCCGTTCGATCCCGCCGCTCCTCCACCTGCGCCCGCCGCGCCGCCGCTCCCCGCTGACGCGCCGCCGCTCCCACCGGACGCGCCGCCGCTCCCCGTCGACGAGCCGCCGGTTCCTGCGGCCGAGCCCCCACTACCCGCCGAATCGCCGCCGGTCCCACCTGCCCCGGCGGCTCCTTGGCTACCTGAATCGATCGCGGTGGTATCGCTCGAGCCACATCCGGCCCCGCACGCGACGATCGCCGGAATCAGCGCCGAGCAGGCCACGCGCGCGAGGCGGCAGCTACCACCGAGACGGGGACGGGTTCTTCGCATCTCCATATAAGGGGAGACCCCACGGAAACTGTTGCGAAGTGCCCAAAGATCTGTCGGCGGCGACGCGCGGTCGCACCAACTTTGTCGCATCCGCCCCTGATCAAAGCACAATGACTCGCACCCAGATCTCGATCGGAATCGCCACCTTCTGTGTCGCCGTCGCGGCTTGCGGAACCAACGGGGACGGCGGCGGGACGGGCGGAGACAACGGGTCGGGAGGCACGACCACCGCCGGGAGCGCCGGCAGTTCCGGAAGGGGCGGAAGCTCGGGCGCGGGTGGTGCGACGGGTGTTGGAGGCGGCGGTGCCGGCCCGGGCGGGGTGAGCGGAAACGGCGGAACGACGGGCCTGGGCGGCGTGACCGGCACGGGCGGATCGGCGACCGGCGGAACAACCGGCGCGGGCGGCTCCGCCGGTAGGGGCGGCGCCGGCGCAACCGGCGGGGCCGGGGGAAGAGGTGGCTCGGCCGGCGGGAGCGGCGGAAGAGGCGGCGCCAGCGCGACGGGCGGGAGCAGCGGCGGTCGCGGCGGCGGCACCGGCGGCAGCGTCTCGACCGGCGGCAGCGTCTCGACCGGCGGCACCGGCGGCGGCACGGGCGCGGCGTTTCCCTTCAGTCCCCCGTTCATGCTCGGCGCCGACATCACCTGGACGCTCGAGGACGAGGCTGCGGGCGCAACGTATTCGGACGGCGGCAAGGCCCAGCCGCTCGAACAGATCATGGCCAACTATGGGTTCAACTACATCCGGATCAGAACCTTCGTCAATCCAAGTGCAGCGGCCGGCTACAGCCCCGGGCTCGGATTCGCGGACCTCGCCCATACGATCACCTGGGCCAAGCGAGTGAAGGCCTGCGGAATGGGAATCCTCCTCGACTTCCACATGAGCGACACCTGGGCGTCGATCGGCCATCAGGACGTGCCCGCCGCCTGGGCGGGGCTGTCCGGCACGGCGCTGAACACGGCGGCCCACGACTACGTCAAGTCATCGCTGGCGGCGATGGTTGCGGCGGGTGTGGAACCGGACATGGTGCAGGTTGGCAACGAAACGGATTCACACATGGCCGGCGTCGGCATGAGTCCCTGGACCAATTTCGCAAATCTCGTCAATGCGGGCATCAAGGCCGTCCGCGAAACCGATCCGCGGATCATCGTCATCGCCCAGGACGGGCGGCCGCGGCCGAGCAACGGCGAGAGCCCGGACTTTAATACCTGGGTCGACTGGTATCTGAAAGGAAATCCATCGGGAACCCAGCCCATCGACGAGGACGGGATCTGCGGTTCCACTTACGGTACCACCACGACGCCCGCCGGCGGGGATTGGACCACTTCGTTCAGCTACGTGATCAACACGTACAACAAACCGGTCTGGAGCTGCGAATACACCAACACGCACGTCGACGCCATCAACGGCGTCATGCGGGCCCTGCCAAAGAACATGGGCCGCGGCACGTTCATCTGGGAGCCGACGCGATACCCGGAGCTGAACGGTGGTGCGACGGGCAGCAACAGCGTTCTGTTCAGCAACACCGGCGGCAACGGCGGCAAGTATGCCACCAATGCCGCCATCGCCGAGTACGCGACGCTGGCAAAGTCGTACGGCCTCGCGGTGCCATCCGGCACCTGCCATTGATGGCTCGCGAAGGCGGTCGCGCGCGGACACACCGCGAGCCAGCAATTTCGGCTTCCGGAACTTCGGCCTGCTCAACCATTGCCAGAACGATCGTCCGGACCGGGAAATTCTGCGTGGCGGCATTCCCCTATCGGAAAGCGTGGTTATCGTCGATCTAAGGGACAGACATGAGGGTGGAGCGGATAGGGACGAGGCCGTCGGCGGAGGTCGCCCGGTGTTAGGCGCGGCCGAGCCTGTCCTGACCGGCCTCCGGGTCCTGGTGGTCGACGACGAGGCCGATGCGCGGGACGTGATCGCCGAGCTGCTCGGGGACGCGGGCGCGCGGGTTCAGACGGCGTCATCGGTCGACGAGGCGCTGAGGTCGGTTGACGCGTCTAGACCAGATGCGATCGTCAGCGACATCGGGATGCCGAAGAGGGACGGTTATTCCTTCATCCACGAGCTGCGCACGTCGGCCCTACACCGAGCCCAGGCCGTTCCGGTGATCGCCTTTACCGCGTTCGATGGCGCGATCGATCGCACGCTGGCTCTCCGGTCGGGTTTTACGTCGCACGTTTCCAAGACCGACTCGACCGACCTGGCGACCGCAGTGGCGTCGGCGATCGGGCGGAACGTCGCAGCATCATAGTTGGCGGTTGCGCCTCGCTCGAATTCCAGTTATTCGGCCCGGATCAAATCGGTTCGTGATCGATCTCGTGATCGATCGGCGCCCGTCGCGACATTGCTGGACGTCCGCATGGGTCTACTTTTTCTGATTCCTTTGGCCGTCGTCGTTCTGCTCGGCGTCCGCGCCCGAATCCATGACGGAGGCGGTCGGGAGGCCGGCATCTGCATCCGGCGCGTCTCCGTCCGCCGGGACGTCGAAGAGCTGGGCCGACGGATCGAGGACCTGGAGTAGCCAGCGCCGAGGGCCTGGAGATGGCGGCGCCTGCGAACCCGGATTTCGAAGCCGGGCCTTGTCAGATCGGTTCGGCTCGGGTAATTCTTCTGGTCATGAAGTCTCCGCGTCATTCGACCATGCGCCCGCGCGCCAATATTGGCGGCGTCGGCCGGGTCCCGCGCGGGTAGCTTTTTTCGCGCAGGACGATCCCGGCCGGATGGGCCGGGGATCGTCGTCGAGCGGTCCGCGGCCCCTCCGGCTCTTCGCCACCAGATGGAGAGCAGAGATGACCGCACCGCAGATTGAACAGGCAGAGAGCGTGGCCGCAGAGGTCGCGCGCGATCGATTTTGGCCGCTGGTGCGCGAGGCGCTGGCCGGCTCGCGTCGAGATCTGACCGCGCTGCCGCTCTCGCGGGCGGTTTTCCTGCTCGCCATACCGATGGTGCTCGAGATGGTCATGGAGTCGGTGTTCGCCGTCGCCGACATCTTCTGGGTCTCGAAGCTGGGCGCCGACGCGGTGGCCGCCGTCGGCCTCACCGAGTCGCTCCTCACCTTGGTCTACGCGACGGCGATGGGCCTCTCGATCGGCGTGGGCGCCGTGGTGGCGAGACGCACCGGGGCCAAGGACCCGGAGGGCGCGGCGCGGGCCGCGGTGCAAGCGGTGATCATCGGCGTCGCGCTGGCGGTGCTGGTCGGCGTGGCCGGCGCGCTGACCGGACCGCGGCTCCTCGGCGCGATGGGCGCCTCGCCGGCGGTGGTCGCGGTGGGCGCGCGCTATGCCCGCACCATGCTGGGCGGCAGCGTGACCGTGGTGCTGCTGTTCCTCATCAACGCCGCCTTTCGGGGGGCCGGCGACGCGGCGATCTCCATGCGCACGCTGTGGCTGGCGAACGCCATCAACATCGCGCTCGGTCCGGTGCTGGTGTTCGGGCTGGGCCCGGCGCCGCGCCTCGGCGTGACCGGCGCGGCGATCGCCACCACCATCGGCCGCGGGATCGGCGTGCTCTATCTGCTGCGCGCGCTCCGCCGGGGGACCGGGCGGTTGGCGGTGACGCGCGCCCAGGTGCGATTCGATCCCGAGACGCTCCGGACGATCCTGCGCGTCGCCAAGAACGGGATGGCCCAGACCCTCATCGGCATGACGAGCTGGATCGGTCTGGTGCGCATCCTCTCCAGCTTCGGGAGCGTACCGGTGGCGGGGTACACCATCGCGATCCGGGTCGTGCTGTTCGCGCTGCTGCCGTCGTGGGGGCTCGGCAACGCGGCCGCCACGCTGGTGGGGCAGAGCCTGGGCGCCGGCAACCCGGCCCGCGCCGAGAAGGCGGTCTGGCAGGCGGCCTTCTACAACTTCGTCTTTCTCGGCACCGTCGGGATCGTGTTCGTGATCTTCGGCGAGGGGATCGTGCGTCTCTTCACCCCAGATCCGGCGGTAGTGCTGCAAGGGGGGCGTTGCCTTCGCATCGTGAGCGCCGGGTTCGCCTTTTATGCGTACGGCATGGTCGTCTCCCAGGCGTTCAATGGCGCGGGCGACACCCGCACCCCGACGCTGATCAACCTCGGCTGCTTCTGGCTGGGCGAGATCCCGCTCGCGTATCTACTGTCGCGGGTGCTGGGCCTGGGCCCGGTCGGCGCCTACCTGGCGATCACGGCGGCGTTCTCGTCGGTGGCGGTGGTTTCGGTCACGTTGTTCCGTCGCGGGCGCTGGCGGATGGTCAAGCTCTGACGCCCGGCGCTATTGTCTTGCTGCCCGCCCGTGCGCAGGATGAGCTACCAGGAAATTCGAGCCCGCCAACAGGCCAGAGGAGATCTGCAATGAGACGCACCATCATCGGTCGACTGAATCGGACGATCGCGGCAACGACGATGCTGACAATGGCCACCGGCCCTCTCGGGTGCGGATACTTTCTCTATCCTGAACGTCGGGGCACGCAGAGCGGCGTCATCGACTCGGGGACGATGGTCATGGATCTGCTGTGGCTGATCCCCGGAATCATTCCGGGCGTCGTCGCCTTGATCGTCGACTTCTCGAGCGGCGGAATCTATTTGCGAGGAAGAACCGCGCTCCGCCTTTCGCCGGACGGGCATGTCGCCGTCCGACTGCCGCAGTCGTCGAGGCCGATGCGGCTCGAGTTTCGGGTGGTCACCGCTTCGCATCGCGTGGTCGCGCACAAGACCGCTTCGATCGGTCCATCGATCGCCGCCGGCCAGTCGATTGACCTCGAGCTCGGCGATTCGGTTCGACGGAACGCGGCCACCGGCGAGCGGAACGGCGGGGCGCTCTACCTCGAAGTGCAGACCGAGGGCGGCGCCACCTCGCGGTTTCCGACCCCGATCGAGGTAGCTCCGCCGGTCTGAGCGCGGTGATCCCGCCTGAGCGCGGTGATAGATTCGGCTCGATGATCTTCGAGCAGGTGCGCAGCGGCGGCTGTCTCTCGTACGTCGTGGGCTGCGAGGAGACCCGGGCCGCCGTCGTCATCGATCCCGAGCTCGATCAGGCCGATCGCTACCTGGCGCTGCTCACCGAGAAGGGCTTGCGCGCCCGCTATCTGGTCGACACCCACACCCACGCGGACCACTTCAGCGCCACCCGCGAGCTCGGGCGGCAATTGAATCTGCCGATCGTGATGCACCGCCGCAGCGCGGCCCCTTTCGTCGATCTGCGGGTAGAGGACGGCGACACCCTGCTGGTCGGCAAGCTCCGCTTCCGCGTGCTGGACACGCCCGGGCACACCGACGACTCGACCTGCCTGGCGCTATCCGATCGCGTCTTTACCGGCGACACCCTGCTCATCGGGGGGACCGGACGCACCGATCTGCCGACAGGCGATCCCGAGGCGCTGTACGAGAGCCTGTTCGACAAGCTGTTGCGCCTCGACGATGGTCTGCTGGTTTACCCGGCTCACGATTACAAGGGCCGGAGCCATTCGACGATCGCGGCCGAGAAGGCCGACAACCCGCGCCTCCAGAAACGAGATCGGGCGGCCTTCGTCGCGCTCATGCACGGGCTCGACCTGGCGATGCCACGGCATCTGACCGAGGCGCTCCGCACCAACCGCACCGGCGGCAAGACCGTCAAGCAGCTGATCGCGGAGGCGACGCGCGACATCGCCTTCATGTCGATGGACGAGGTCGCGCGGCGGATCCGGCAGAGCGATCCGAGCCTGCTGATCTTGGACGTACGCGCACGCGACGCGTTTCGGGCCGGTCACCTGCCCGGGGCGGTCAACATTCCGCGGGGCGAGCTGGAGCTACGCGCCGACCAGGAGCTGCCCGATCCGACGACCCGGATTCTCACCTACTGTCAGCTCGGAAAGATCTCCACGCTGGCCGCGCAAACGTTGCGCACCCTCGGCTACACGCGCACCGTCGCGCTCGACGGGGGCCTCGAGGGTTGGACGCAGGCGGGCCATCCGATCGTTCAGGAAGCTTGAGGGCCGGACGCGCTGGGATGTCTCGGGCCTAAGGCTTCATCATACGCGCCCGACGGCTACAGGGCGGCGCGATGGCCGATCAGCGCAAACGTGATTCCCCCTGCCACCACGATTCCGGTGCTGAACATCAGCGGCCACGTCACCTTGTAAACGGAAGCGATCATCACGCCGGTTCCCCAGGTCCCGACCGCGCACCCTGCACCGGCGCACAGAATCAGAAAGTGGAAGAGGGGTCCCCACCCCGCGCCGCCTTCGGCGGCGGGTAGCGCTGCGCCTAAACTGAAGAACACCAGCGTCGCAACCAGGAAGGTGAAGTAGATGCGCCGCGCGCGTCTCATGCGGCGTTTCTACTCAAGGCCCTCCGTCGTGGCAAATCCCGATCGCCCGTGACTCGGTGAGGGGCCTTCGGCATGATGGTACGATGCGAAGAGAAGTCGGGTCGAATGGCGGTAGCGTCCTCTCACTCTCGAGCGCAGCGGCCTACGGATTCCTGCTGGCGCTCGCGGTGGGCGGCTTTCTCGTCATCCGGAGGTTGGGCCTTTCGTTGAAAGCGCCGGCGCCCGGACCTGCGGCCGAGCTCTTCGGGGTGGTTGGCGGTCCACACAACGTCGACACCTTGGTGCACGTTCTCCTGGCCCTCGCGGTGGTGATCGTCACGGCGCGCGCGGTGGGTGCGCTGTTCGCCTTCGTCAATCAGCCAGCCGTCGTCGGCGAGGTGCTGGCCGGCATTCTCCTCGGCCCTTCGCTGCTCGGTCGGGTCGCGCCCGCGGCGTCGGCCTACCTGCTGCCGCCCTCGGTGGCTCCGTTTCTGGGTGTGCTCTCGCAGGTGGGTATCGTCCTCTACATGTTCCTGGTGGGTCTCGAGCTCGACTCCAAGCTCATGAGGACCAGCAGCCACGCTACCGTGGCCATTTCTCATGCCAGCATCGTGGTGCCGTTCCTCTTCGGATCGGCCTTGGCGTTGCTTCTGTATCCGCGCCTCTCGACCCACGATGTGCCTTTCACCGTCTTCGCGCTCTTCTGCGGCGTATCGATGTCGGTGACCGCCTTTCCGGTACTGGCGCGCATCCTGACGGATCGCGGTGCCCATACGTCGCGCATGGGTGTCATCGCGCTAACCTGCGCGGCCGTCGACGACGTCACCGCTTGGTGTCTGCTGGCCTTCGTGGTCAGCGTGGCCAACACCAGGATGGGCGGCGGCCTCCTCACCGCCTTTCTGAGCATCGGCTACATCACCGTCATGCTGACGTTGGTTCGTCCGGCGGTCCGCAAGCTCGTCGAGCTGCAAGAGCGCCGTGGAACCATGACCAAGGGCGTCCTGGCGATCGTCTTTGTGGCCATGCTGCTCTCCGCGCTCGCCACAGAGTACATCGGCATCCATGCGGTCTTCGGCGCCTTCGTCCTGGGCGCCTTGGTCCCCCACGACTCGCGTCTGGCGCGCGAGCTCACGGCCAAGCTCGATGACGTCGTGGTGGTGCTGTTGCTGCCGGCGTTCTTTGCATACACGGGCATGCGGACGAAGCTGGGCCTGGTCAGCGGGGTCGAGCAATGGACGCTGTGCGCGCTCATCGTCGTCACGGCCTCCATCGGCAAGTTCGGCGGCAGCTCGGTCGCGGCTCGGGTCATGGGGTTGCCGTGGGTGGATTCCGCCGAGCTTGGGATTCTGATGAATACGCGCGGACTGATGGAGCTGGTCGTGCTCAACATCGGGCTCGATCTGAGGGTCATCTCCCCCACGCTGTTCGCGATGTTGGTCATCATGGCGCTCGTGACCACCATGGCGACCACGCCCGTCTTGCAGCTGCTGTCGCGTTTCCCGCGGTCCAAGGATCACGACGGGCCGTACGTGCCCGATCGGGTGCCGGTCTAGCGAAAAGCGCAGTCGCGCCAGCCGGGACCGAGGTTTCGGGTGAGACCGGATCGCCGACCTGATCGCCAAGGCGCTCACCGACCAAGGCATCGGCCCCGCCGCCTATCTGAAATGAGCGGGCGATAGCATTCGCGCGTCGCGTCGGTCCAAACGACGGGCGTGTTGAAGCGCTTGTCGCTTTTAGTGATCGATTCCACCCCCTCGCGCGATCAACCGCTGCGATGTCTCGTCCGCGAAGCTGTTCCAGTTGGGTGCCCAGTCTTGCCGCAGTGGCGATCGCCGGGGTTCTCGCCGGAGGTTGTGCCGAGAACGCCGTCGGCACGGGCGACGGCGGCACGACGACAGGAGCGGCTGGTTCGGTCGGGGCGTCGGGATCTGGTGGCACGGCTGAAATGGGAGGCCGGGCGGGTACGGGAAGTGCGGGTACCGGCGGAAACGCGGGCACGACCGGAGTCAGCGGCGCGGCCGGGACGAACGGCGCGGCCGGGACGAACGGCGCTGGCGGAACGAACGGCGCGGCCGGAACGAACGGCGCAGCCGGGACGAACGGCGCGGCCGGGACGAACGGCGCGGCCGGGACCTCGGGCAAGGCTGGAACAAACGGCGCTGCCGGCACGAACGGCGCTGCCGGCACGACGGGCAAGGCTGGCACCAATGGCGCTGCCGGAACCAACGGCGCGGCCGG
>JADGRB010000449.1 GCA_017881315.1 Pseudomonadota bacterium | reverse complement strand
TACTGCGTCGACATGTCTGACATCATCACCAGCGGGTTCAGCTACGGTGGTGGGATGAGCCATGCCCTGGCGTGTAGCCGCGCGAATACCAACACGAATCCGGTCGGCTATAAATTCCGAGCGGCCGTGATGTTCGAAGCGTGCAGCTTTCTCGTCGAGGGAACTTGCCCAAACCGCGACCCCATCCAAATCTGGCAAAAAGCCGGCGTAACGGACAACACATGTGGATTTGACGATTCGAAGACTGTCCGCAATTGGTTCACCGACCGCGACGGATGCACGGCATGGACGTCAGAAAGCGGGAACGTGGCGGCACAGACGACCGGAACGGTCTCGCAGGAGCCTCCTCAACCGCCTATGCCCGGCAAATTCATAAACCCGGGAGGCCACATCTGCACGAACTACACCTGTTCGAACGGCGCGGTCCGCTGGTGCGCTGACCAGGCGGGACACGGCAATGCCACAACGGACGGGAGCTCGAGCCTCTACGACGAATGCGCGAACGTCACCTCACAATACCCCCACGGCAACTGCTCGCCCGGGTGTCCCTGCACCTGGACGCCGGATGACATCTGGACCTGGTTGAACACCCCGACCGTAAACAAATACACGCCCAACATAACGAGTTTTTGACGTTTCGTGTGAACGCTCAATTCTAGAGTCGCCGGCCACGCCGCCGGCTTCGGCTCGGCGCCGCTCTCTCGATACACGGCCGCCGGGGCGCGGCAGCGCGGCGCTACTGCCGTTGCACGAGTTCCACCGGACCGATCCGACGCTGGGGCTGAAAAAGAGCGGCCGTGCCTCAGTTCGTGCCGAGCAGAATCGTCCAGAACCGGTTCGTCGCGGCGTTTCCGTCGCACCCGCTGACGAGCCAGTCGGGACCGCTTTGATCGGTCGCGAGACTGGGCCCGGATGTGGCGCCGGCGTCGACGGACGATGTCGCCGACACGTTCTGGATCGCCGTCGCGAAGGCCGGAAGACCGACCGCCAAGATCGAGACCTGATCCGAAGCGGGCGACCACTGCCAAAGGTTGGGCTGCTTGGCCGCGATCCAGGCGCCGAGGGCGTTGTTGGGGAGCTTGGAGAGGCTCGAAGTGGGGACGTCGGTGAGCTGGTCGTACCAGGCGCTGACCTGAATGTAGCGAAACCGGGAGGCCACGATGAAGTCGGCCCAGGGATCCCCGTTTCCATTGGGACTGCCCATGCCAGCTCCCGTGTCGGTCACGCTTCCGAGCGAGGAGACGATCACCACCCGCTCGGTGACCGTGTGATCGACGAGGTAGGCGTCCGCTACGTCGGTGAGGGCGCCGCCGGTCGCGATCACCAATGGTCGGTAGGGCAGCCCGAGGGTCTTCGCGGTGTCGACGATCAGGAGCGCGCCTTCCGATCGGTTCGGCTGCGTGTCGTCGATGTTGCCGGTGGCCGGCATGACCAGCGGCGCTCCGATGCTGGCGATCGGGTCCGGCAGGTTCTTGAGCCCGCTCCCGCGGGCGGCGGCTACCAGATCCCGATAGCCACCCACGTTCGTTTGGATGTCCGGCCAGTCGCTGTTTTCGTCGACGATGATTCCGGCCAGCGGTGAGCCGCCCCCGTTCGCCAGCAGGACGGCGTACTCCCCGGACCAGTTGTCATAGGCGCCGTCATTCAGCAGAATGATCGGATTGCGCTGATCGACCGGCAGGAGCCCGCTCGGACGGTTGTAGCCGGCGTCGAGTGTCTGCGTACAGCCGCCGGCAATGACGGCGGAGGCGAGCGCGAGGAGACAGCGCCGCGCCCAGGCGCGCGGCGGCGGCCTATGACCAGGGCGAAGGTTCGAGCCCGGTTCGCGGGTCACTTGTGAAGCACCAACATCGGTCGAATGTTCCCGCTCTGGACGTCATATTGTACCGCGGCGCGACCCATTCACAAAGGAACGGGTTCCTGCCAAGAACTTGTCCGCCCGGGGAAAAATTGTCACGATATGTGCCATTTCCAGTCGACCCCACTCCGACACCCGGCTCGAGGCTCCAAGTCGATGGGTGAAAAGACGCGTCTCCTCGCATTCGCGTGACAAGAAGACGCGCCGAGAGACAACCACTCGGACAGCATCATGAGTGGCGACGCCTGCGGAGTGGGGATCGATTTCGGCACCGATTCGGTGCCAAGCATGGTCGCTGACGCGACCACCGGAAGCGCCCCTGACACCTCGGTGAGGGAAGGCCATTCACGTCCCCGAGACCGACTGCGCGGTGGCATTATGAGCGCCGGAAACACATGAGCGCTGCAAGCACCAAAGAGGTCTGGTTCTTGACCGGTAGTCAGGAGTTGTACGGTCAGGAGACGTTGGACAAGGTCGCGGAGCACTCCCGCGAAATTGCGGCGGGTATCAGTGGCCAGCTGCCAGTTCGCGTGGTGTGCAAGCCTACGCTCAAGGGGCCAGACGCGATCTCGCAGATGTGTCTCGAAGCCAACGCGGCACCGGAGTGCGTCGGCCTCATCACCTGGATGCATACCTTTTCACCCGCGAAGATGTGGGTGAACGGCCTCAACCAGCTCGGCAAGCCGCTGGCGCACCTGCACACGCAGTTCAACCGCGAGCTCCCCTGGTCGGAGATCGACATGGGGTTCATGAACCTGAACCAGTCGGCCCACGGCGACCGCGAGTACGGGTTCATTCTGGCGCGACTCCGGCTCGACCGAAAGATCGTGGTCGGCCACTGGCAGGACAGCGCGGTCATCGCCGAGCTCGACTCCTGGTCGCGCGTCGCCTGCGCTGTCGCGGAGTCGCGCAAGCTGAAGATCGTGCGCTTCGGTGGCATGAACATGCGCGAGGTCGCGGTGACGGGCGGCGATCGGCTTGAGGCGCAGATTCAGCTGGGGTGGGCGACCAACGGCCACGGCGTGGGCGATCTGGTCGAGCGGATCGCCGCGGTGCGGGACGCGGAGGTCGACGACCTCGTCGAGGAGTACGAGGCGAAGTACACGGTCGTTGCGGAGCTGCGCCGGGGCGGAGCCAAGCGTGAGAGCCTGCGCTACGCCGCCCGGCAGGAGATCGGGATCCGCGCTTTTCTCACCGACGGCGGTTACGGCGCCTTCACGACGACGTTCGAGGATCTGCACGGCCTCAACCAGCTCCCGGGACTCGCGGTCCAGCGTCTGATGGCGGACGGTTACGGCTTCGGCGCCGAGGGGGACTGGAAGGCGGCCGGGCTGGTCCGCCTCATGAAGGTCATCGCCGCCGGTCGCAAGGGCGGCGTGTCGTTCATGGAGGACTACACGTACCACCTGGTCAAAGGCCAGGAGACGATCCTCGGCGCGCACATGCTCGAGATCTGCCCCTCGATCGCCGACGGGAAGCCGTCGCTGGAGATTCATCCGCTCACGATCGGCGGCAAGGGTGACCCCTGCCGGCTGGTCTTCGACGCCGCGCCGGGACCGGCGGTCGCCGCATCGATCATCGATATGGGCGGGCGGATGCGGATGGTCGTGCAGGAGATGGACGCCGTAAAAGCCGAGCATGCGATGCCGAAGCTTCCGGTGGCGCGCGCGCTCTACGTGCCG
>JADGRB010000190.1 GCA_017881315.1 Pseudomonadota bacterium | reverse complement strand
AGCTCCGGACGACCGGATTGCTGCTTGTAAGAGAGCGTAAACCGCGCGCCGCCGGTCAGCGCGCGGTGCTCGCTGGGCGCCAAGGACAGGTCCACGGTGCGGGGTTGGTAGTTGGGCGCCTCCGCGAAGATCTCGACGGGCCCCGGCGGGATCTCCTGGCGATAGGGGTTGCGCGCGCGGTTGCCGTTCACGTACAGCGTCGCGTCCGGCGGCGTGGTCTCGATCTCCAGTCGGGCGGGAATCGGCTCCAGCTTGAAGAAGAGCGGCTTGGTCTCGGCGACGTCGACCTCGACGATCCGCGTCTGCCCCTGGTAGCTGGGCTTGACGACGTCGACGCGGTAACGCCCGCGCGGCAGCGAGAAGTTGTTGGGCGCCTGCCCACTCGCGACCACCACACCGGTCTGGCCGGCGGCTGAAATTCGCACCGTCACGTCGTCCGGGACGGTGTTGATGACGAAGGTGCTGGGCCGCTTGTCGATGGCCTCCACCCGATCGCGGGCCAGCGCGGCGAACTCACCGTCCGGGTTCTGCTCGAAGTAGCTGTGGTAGTGCCCGCGCGCCAATTTGAGGCGACCGAGCAGGTACTCGCACTGCGCCATCATGAACAACGCCGCCGGGCGGGTCTTCAGCTCATTCGCCTTCTCGAACTCGATCAGCGCCTGTTCGTGTGCGCGGGCATCGAACAGCTTGATCCCCATCTCGTAATGCGAGCGCGCCTCGGCGGTCGCGCTGTCGTCGTCGGCGCGCGCCGGCCGCGACACGACGCCCACGCCGACGGATGCCGAGAGGAACATCAGCGAGAGAAGAGCGGCCCGTCTCACTTTTGGGGGTAGGCCTCACGTGAGCCCGAGGGGAGCACGCCACGTTTGACCGACTCGGTCGTCTCCAGGTTGCCGCCGGTCGCCGGCTCGGTGGCCTTTGACGGGTGCCTCTCGGCGTGTGCGTGCGCCTTGTGCGGCGTCGGGGCCGTCGCCGTCGCGCCGACCGCGCCGACCGCGCCGCTTGCGGCCGGGAACGCCGGCGAAGGTGGCGGCGAAGGCTGCGACGCCGGTATGCCCGTCGGCGCGCGCACGACCGGGCCGGCGGCCGGGCTGCCCGGCCGGATGATGGCCGCGATCACGCCGCCCACCAGCGCCACCGTGGCCGCCAGGACCAGCGGCCAGCGCGGGGGCGCTCGCCGGGGCACCGGCGGCGGGCTCCCTTCCGGCACCGGCGCCGATCCGACGTTTTGATCGCCTGCCAGCAGGCGCTCCAGATCCCGCTCCAGCTCCGCCATGGTCTGGTAGCGGCGCGTCCGATCTTTCTCCATCGCGCGCATCACCACCGCTTCGACGGCGTCGGGGATGCCCAGCTCCGGCCGCAGCTGCGACGGCGGCAGCGGCTCGTGCGTCAACACCTGCGAGATGATCTGCAGGTAGTTGTTGGCGCGGAACGGCACCTCCCCGGTGAGGCACTCGTAGAGCAGCACGCCGAGCGCCCAGATGTCGACCCGGTGATCGAGGTCCTCGCTGCCGCGCGCCTGCTCGGGCGACATGTAGAGCGGCGTCCCCAGCAGCAGACCGGTGTGGGTGAGGCGGTACGCTTCGGGCCCCTCGTCGCCACCCGGCTTGACCGCTTTCGAGATCCCGAAGTCGACGACCTTGACGAAATCGGTGTCGCCGCGCTGGACCAGGTAGATGTTCTCCGGTTTGACGTCGCGGTGAAAGATCCCTTTGGCGTGCGCGGCGCCGAGAGCGCTCGCCACCTGCCGCGCGATGCGAAGGCTCCGCTCGATGGGCAGCGGCGCCTCGCGCATCGCCAGCTCCGCCAGCGACTCGCCGTCGAGAAATTCCATGACCACGAACGAGCGACCGTCGTCGGTGGTGCCGAAGTCGGTGACGTCGACGATGTTCTCGTGGCCGATCGAGCTGGCCAGCCGGGCCTCCTGCAGGAGCCGCGCGACCAGATCGCTCTGGGTGTGGAACTTCTCCAGCAACACCTTCACCGCCACGCGCTTGCCGATGAGCGTGTGCTTGGCCTCGTAGACGGCCCCCATTCCCCCCTCGCCGATGCGTCGGACGACCTCGTAGCGCCCGGCCAGGACCACCCCCAGGAGCGAATCGAATCGCTCCTCGGGTTGCGCCTTGGTCGCCGTCGCCGCCGCGGCCCCCGGCCTCTCAGGCAAGGTCGGCGCGCTCCCGATCACCACGGCCGGATCGGATCGCGTGGGCGCAGGCGAGCTTTGCTCGCCGGAGCCCGTCGCGGGAGGGTGCGGGAACCCCTCCGGGGTTTCCGAAGACAGCGACAGCGCCGCGCCATCGCGCGGGCAGACCTCGGTCCCCGGCGAATACTGCGTCTGGCAGGTTGGACAGCTCGGCACGCGCGCCGACGAGTCTACAACCCCCACCGGCGCTTGACATGTCGGGCTGCTTCTTTTCAGAGTCGGCCGAAATGCCGAAACCTGAGCGCGCGTTCATCTTCGACCTCGACGGGACCCTGGCCGACACCATGCCGTCGCACTATCTCGCCTGGACGCGGATCGCCGCCCGCCACGGCCTGACCTTCCCCGAGGCGCGTTTTTACGCCCTCGGCGGCGTCCCCACCGCCAAGATCGCCGCGATGTTGATCTCGGAAGCGGGCCTGGCGCTCGATCCGATGGCCGTCGCGCTCGAGAAGGAGCAGGCGTACTTCGACAGCCTGGCTTCGGGCGCGGGCTGCAAGGCGATCGAGCCGGTGTTGGCGCTCGCCCGGCAGCATCGCCGTGAGGGCCCGCTGGCGATCGCCTCGGGGGGCGTCCGCCGCGTCGTGGTGCGCACCCTGGAGACGCTGGGGATCGCCGACTGGTTCGCGGCTGTGGTGGCCGCCGAGGACACCACCCGGCACAAGCCCGACCCCGACGTGTTCCTCGAGGCCGCCCGCCGCCTCGACGCCGATCCCGCCGTCTGCACCGTCTACGAAGACACCGACATCGGCCTCGAGGCCGCCCGCCGCGCCGGCATGCGCGGGGTCGACGTCCGGATCCTGATCTCGGCGGCAGGCTGAAACGCCGAGCGTCGTGCTCAGCGTGGCTTGATTCCGAAAAACGCCCCGATGCGCGCGAGCATCTGGTTCTTCTGCCCGGCGGTCGGGACGACGCTGGCCGCCGCCTCCTGCCCGAGCAGGACCTGACGCCGCGACAAGATCTCGCTGATGATGCCGGCCAGCTCCGGCTTCTCCTGCAAGATCTCCTGGAAGGCTTCCTTGTCGACGATGTAGCACTCGACGTCGGTCTTCGCGACCACCGTCGCCGTGCGCGATTCGCCGGTCATGAGCGACATCTCGCCGAAGAATTGCCCGTCGCTGAGCGTCGCGATCTCCTTCGACGCCCCCAGCACCCCGATGCGGACCGCCACCGAGCCCCCGCGCACGACGTAGAGCGAATCGCCCGGATCGCCCTGCCGCAGGATCACCTCCCCCGGGCCGAACAGCACCATGCGCAAGCGGCGGGCCAACCGATCGATCTTCTCGGCGTCGAGCGCGCGGAATACGTCCACCCGCGCGAGCGCGTCGACCCGCCGCGCGTACTCCTCGTCGTCCTTGCGGCGCGCGCGATCCTCGTTCATCTCGGTCAGGTTCACGTTCCGCGACGGGAACGGGATCTCCATCCCGGCGCGGTGGAGCGCGTACCAGATGGCGCTGCGCACGTCGCTGTCAAAGGTGTTGCCCCGCTGAAAGTCGTCGATCCAGTAGCGCACCGAATAGAGCGCCGCGTCCGCCTCGAATTCCTGCAAGATGCAGTCGGGCGACGGATCGGCGCGCACGAACGAGAGCGACCGGACGACCGCGACGAGCACCTCGCGCACGCGCGCCGGTGGGTGCCGAAAATGAACGCGCACCTGGATCCACTGCCGGTGCGCGGTGGTCGGCCGGCTGAAGTTGGCGATGGTGGCGCGCGCGATCGCCGAGTTGGGGATCAACATGAGGTCGCCGTTCTTGGTGACGACCGTGGTGGCGCGCCAGCGCACCTCTCGGATGCGCCCGGTGATGCGATCGTCGAGCGTGATCCAGTCGCCGACCTCGAAGTCGCGCTCGAGCTGCAACGCCAAACCCGCCGCGACGTTCCCCAACGTCTCCTGCAGCGCGAGGCCGATGACCGCCGTCGTGAGCACCGACGCGGTGAACACCTTGGTGACGTCGACCTCCGATCGCGTGAGCACCACCGCCGCGGTGATGAGGTAGGCGATCCCCTGCAGCAAGTCGCGCACGATGCGCGGGATCTCGCGCCGCACCAGCACCACGTCGAACAGCAACAGACCCGCCGCGATGACCGCCGCGAACGAGAACAGAAGCACCGGGAGCAGGCGCACCCAGTCGTGATGTGTCGGCGCTGGAACCGGCGGATGGAGGAGGATCACCGCCACCACGGAGATCAGGTACGCACCCGTGAAGAAGATCCCGGCTTTGACGCGGCCGGCCTCCGCCGCCGGAACGACGAACCGCAGCAAGGACAGAAGGGCGAGCAGCGCGATCCCGACAATGGGCAGCGGCCCTTGGGAAGACCACTCGGACGCGATGTGCGGGGGCAAGCGCTTGATTTTATCATGGGCGGACCCCAGGCCGCGCCGCCCGCCGACGTCTGCCGAGTCTCATTTGGCCTTTTGCACGGCCCTCCCTTGACTCCGCGAAACGCGGAAAGTAGGGTCCCGCGCATGTCGAGCTTCAAGATCGCGGATCCTAAATTGGCCGACGCCGGGCGGCTGCGTATCGAATGGGCCGAGAGCCGGATGCCGGTGCTCATGCACCTGCGCGAGGCGGGGAAGAAGGACCTGCCCCTGCGCGGAATGAAGGTCGCCGGTTGCCTGCACGTGACCAAGGAGACGGCGGTCCTGATCCGCACCTTGCGCGCCGCCGGCGCCCAGGTGTCCTGGTCGGGCTGCAACCCGCTGTCGACCCAGGACGACGTGGCCGCCGCGCTGGCCGCCGAGGGTACCGAGATCTACGCCTGGCACGGCCTCAACAAAGAAGAGTTCTACTGGTGCATCGACAAGACGCTCGAGATGAAGCCGACGCTGACGCTCGATGATGGCGCCGACCTCATCTTCACCGTCCACGAGCGCTTCAAGGAGCTCTCCAAGACCGTCATCGGCGGGACCGAGGAGACCACCACCGGCGTGCACCGGCTGCGCTCGATGGCCAAGGCCGGCAAGCTGGTCTACCCGGTCATCGCCGTCAACGACAGCGAGACCAAGTGGGACTTCGACAACGTCTACGGCACCGGCCAGTCGTCGCTGGACGGCATCCTACGGGCGTCGAGCGTACTCATCGCCGGCAAGACCTTCGTGGTCGCGGGTTACGGCCACTGCGGCCGCGGCGTCGCCAGCCGCGCGGCCGGCCTGGGCGCCAACGTCATCGTCACTGAGGTGAAGCCGACCGCCGCCCTCAAGGCCACGCTGGACGGCTTCCGCGTCATGAAGATGGACGACGCCGCGGCGCTGGGCGACATCTTCATCACCGCGACCGGCATGAAGGACATCCTCGTCGGCCGGCACTTCGACGTGATGAAGGACGGCGCGCTGGTCTGCAACACCGGCCACTACGACTGCGAGATCAACCTGGTCGACCTGGAGGCGCGCGCCAAGGGCAAGCGCGAGATCCGCCACTCGAACGAGGAGTACGTCCTCAAGAACGGCCGTCGCGTCTACGTGCTCGCGCAGGGCCGCCTGGTGAACCTGGCCGCCGCCGAAGGTCACCCGTCCGAGGTCATGGACATGTCGTTCGCCAACCAGTACCTGGCCCTCTGCAAGCTGGCCAAGGACGGCAAGACGATGAAGCCCGGCGTCTACGAGCTGTCGCCCGAGCAGGATCAGGAGATCGCCCGCATCAAGCTCTCCACCCAGGGCCTCTCGATCGACACGCTGACGAAGGAACAGATCAGCTACAACGACGACTACTCCGCCGGAACGTAGGGCGGGTGCACCAGCTGGACGACGGATTCCGTTGAGAGGCGGAGGCCGTCGCCCAGGAGTTGCGTGGGGCCGACGCGGGTGATCGAGCCGCGGTGGAGGGTGTCGAAGGGGGCGTTGGACGGGGATACGTGGCGGTCCAGGCGGACGAGGGGGTGGCGGCCGGCCGGCCCACAGCCGAAGAGGCGGAGGCGGCCTTTTTCGATCATCGGATCACTGACGATGCGGAAGAGCGACGGATCGGAGAACGAAGTGGCGGCGGAGCGAGAGGCGGCCACGCGCAGAACCAGATAGCTGTAGTCGACGCGCGCACCGTTCGCGATCGGCACCGCGTCGTGGCACCAGTCGCGATCGCGCGCGAGCGCCGGACAGGGCCCCGTCCAGAAGCAGGGGGCGACGACTGCCAGGCCCTCGGCCAGGAGGTGGTCGCGCACGGCGAGCAGCTCGCGCGACGTTCTGCGCAACGCCGGCTCGACGAGGACCATCGCGCCCCCGGTCGCCAGCAGCGCCTTCGCCCAGTCGAGGACGCGGCGCGCGCGCAGCTCCACCCGCTCGACCGGCGACCGATCGACGAAGAGCTCGTTCAGGAGGTGCGCCGCGACGACCAGATCGAAGCGCCCGTCGACGGCCGGGAGCTCGGACGCCAGATCGGCACGCACGATGCCCGGTCCGGCCAGGAGGTCGACCGCGACCACCGACAGGTCCTCGCCGAAGCGCGCGCGCAACGCTCGGCCGACGGCGCCCGTTCCTGCACCCAGATCGATGGCCCGTGCGGGTGGCGCCACCGCCTCGTAAACCTCCTCCAGAATGCGCGCCAGCGCAGCCTCGGTGCGCGGCGCGATCTCGCGCGCGTACTCGTCGCGCAAGGTGGGGCTCGCGAGATAGGGCGTGCCGACCAGCTTCCGCGCCCCGACCAGCCCCTCGTGAACGGCCGATCCGCGCCCCCCGCGGGCCCGCGCGGCGGACACCGCTAACCCTTCCCGAAGATGTCCTTGAAGCTGACGATCACCAGCACGCTGAGCAGGAGGACGAACCCGGCCGTGTGCACCGCGGTCTCGATGCGTGGGTTGACGCGCTTGCGCGTGATCGACTCGATCGCCAAGAACAGCGCGCGCCCACCGTCGAGCGCCGGCACCGGCAGCAGGTTGAACAGCCCCAGGTAGACCGACAGCAGGATCAACATTCCCAGGAAGTCGACCGCGCCGCGGTCCGCCGCCTTGGCGATCTGCTTGGTGATGCCGATCGGGCCCGACAGCTCCGCGTGCACCCGCCCTCGAATCATGTCGTAGAGACCCCCCAGAATTCCGATCGACGTGTAGTACGGATAGACGACCGATTCTTTCAGGGCCGCCCCGACGCTGACCGGGGTCCGCGCGTCGATCGAGCCGAGCTGGATGCCGACCTGGTAGACGTTCGATTTCTTGTCGGGGACGACGGCGAAGGTCAGGGGCTGTCCGTTGCGGAGAACCTTGATGCTGACCGGAGCGCCCTGTCCCGCCTGGATCACGTCGCTGATCGGGTGATCGGCGTTGACCATCTGCCCGTTCGCCTCGACGAGCTGGTCGTTCGCCTTGAGCCCGGCGATCGCTGCCGGACGCCCCGCCACCGGCTCGATGATCTTCTGGGTCTTGGACGGCATGCCAAAGCTCAGCAGCACGATCAGCATGAGCACGAACGCCGTGAGGTAGTTGGCCGCCGGACCCGCCACGATGGTCGCCAGGCGCATCCAGCGCGGGCGATTCGGGTAGACCATCGGGTCGGACTCGTCGAACTCTTCGTTCGGGTTCATGCCGGTGATCTGGACGAAGCCGCCCAGCGGGATGGGGGCGATCTGGAACGTCGTCTCGCCACGCTTGAACCCGAGCAGCGTCGGCCCGAAGCCGATCGAGAAGCGCTCGACTCGCATCCCGCACAGCCGGGCGACCACGTAGTGCCCCCCCTCGTGCAGAACGATCAGCAGGCCGAGGCCGCAGACGGCGATGACGATGGACAGCATCGGAAGGAGGTTAGCACGGTCTGCCTACCGAAGCCGCGAGGCCCGAATCGAACCTACGCGGCGAGGAAGCGGAGGACCGGGCGGAGGAGCAGGGGCATCGGGCGGCGTGGGCGCGAGCCCACCACGTCGATTCCCAGCTCTTGCGCGCGCCGCTCGAACACGGCCTCAAAGAGGAGGCCCGGGCCGCTGGCGCGGACGATCACCGGCAACGCGGCCATCCGGCGCGCGACCACGTAGCGTCCGCGCAAGACCACCGCATCGCGACCGGCGGCGATGCGCGAGAGCGCCCAGCCGAGCGGCGCCCACGAGGCCGGCTTACCGGCGTCGAGCAACACGATCACCTCGCCGCGCGCCTCGGAAGATCCGCGCAGGAACGGTCGCCCGGCCGACTCACGGCCCAGGACGCGAAGCTCGGGCAGCGATCCCGCCAAGATGTTGGCGATCGAAAAACTGTTGTCGGAGGAGCCCGTGTTGACGGCCAGGATCTCGAACGGAAGACCCAGACGTCCGAGGTGCGCGGCCGCCGAACGGATCACGTGACCGATCGAATCCTCATGGTCGCCCACGGCGATCACGACGGAAATGGCGGGTTCACCCTGAACGCGCTGCGGCAATTGAACGTGGCGCATCGGCTGGTACAGAGTTGGAGCATCAGGCGTGCCGTCCAACCCGCCCCTGTAATTTCAGTCTCTTAGATCCAGGACGCTGCCCAGAGTGCGA
This sequence comes from Pseudomonadota bacterium, assembly GCA_017881315.1. GTDB lineage: Bacteria > Myxococcota_A > Polyangia > Fen-1088 > Fen-1088 > JADGRB01. Next base: position 724 of record JADGRB010000190.1, on the reverse strand, counting down.
ACCTGGCTTCGCAGGGGAGCCGTCCCATGTGCGAATCTCGTTACACGGCGTTGACGGTCCCGTTACGGGACGCCGAGTGCCCTCGACGGCCCGCCGTGTGGTCATGTAGGCCTACAAGGTGGTCTCGGATCGCTCTTGCAAGGGCGACGACGTCGCCGATGGCCACGACCGGTATACCGATCGCCAGAGCTTCGCGGGTCGCGATCGGGGACCCTTCGGCGCGGCCGTTCGGCAGCCGAATCGAGGGTTGCACGTATAGATCGGCCGCGTGCAGCCAGTTGGCGACCTCGGCGCGGGACACGAAGCCCGGTAAGCGCAGCGCCACACCGCGCGCGGCGGCGAGCTCAACCAGGCGTTCGCGCTCGGGCCCGTCACCGAGAATGACCAGCTCGGGTTTTTCCAGGTGCGCTGCGCCCGCCGAGGCGCGCGCGCAGGCGCGAAGCAGAAGGTCGTGCCCCTTGATGGGGACCAGCCGTCCCACCGCCAGCACGGTGTGCGCCGAGAGGCCGAGGCGGCGGCGGAGATCGGCATCGGTTCCGGTTCGTCTCCGGAACAGCGACGTCGGAACAGCAAGCGGCTCTACCGTCCCCGTGGACGCGCCGGCGAGTCGCGCGAAACGGGCGTGCAGCTCGCCGCTGACGAAACGGAGATCCGTCCCGTCGCGCGCGAGGCGACGCGCGAGCGCACGCCCGAACGGAATTCGTTCGAGCAGCGCGACATCGCC
>JADGRB010000448.1 GCA_017881315.1 Pseudomonadota bacterium | reverse complement strand
CGACGTGAAGCGCGGCGGGATCGGGCTGGCCGGCGCGCTGGGGTTCTCGGCGGTGGCGCTGGGGGCCTTCGGCGCGCACGGGCTGCGCGGGCGGCTGACGCCGCCGCTCCTGGAGATCTACCGGACCGGCGCCCTCTACCACCTGATTCACGCGGTCGCGGCGCTGGCGGTGGCGCTGGGCGGGGATCGCCTTCGGCGAGGGGGCCTCATCCTCGGCCTCTTCACGACGGGGGTGGTGGTGTTCTCGGGGAGCCTCTACGCGCTCGCGCTCTCTGGCGTGTCCGCGCTCGGCGCCGTGACGCCGCTGGGGGGGCTCATGCTGCTCGCGGCCTGGGCCCTGGTGGCGGCCGAGGCCCTGCCGCCTCGCGGATCGTCGGGATCTTCCGGCGGCTCGCCGACTACTTGAAGGCAGCCCACAGGGCGGCCGCCGTGGCGACCAGCACGCTGGTGAGCAGCCCGACCCCGGTCAAGAGCTTGCGCTGGTCGTAGTGGGCCTGCGCCTGCTCGATGGCCGCGATCTGCGCGCTCCGATCGGCGATGGTTTCGTTGAGGCGATCGATGTTCTGGTAAGCCGAGAGCAGGACGCCGTGCGGCGGGCGCAGGTCGTTGGTGGCGCGGCCGAGCTGGTCGGTCAGGTCGGCGGCCTCCCGTTCGGCATCGGCCCGGTCGCGCTGCCGACCCGCGATGCTGGTGGCCATCGCCGAGGCGGCGTCGCGACGGGCGGCCACGGCCTGTTCCAGGTTGGCCCGGGCTGCGGCGGCCGCGGCGCGCGAGGCGGCTGAGCTGTCCCTCAGATCGGCGAGCTGCCGGTCGAGACGTTCGATCTGCTCGTCCAGCGCGCGCTGCTCGTGCGCCAGACCGAGCGCCTCGTGGGCGAGCTGCGCGGCGCGCGCCTCCCCCCCTGCGTCGTTGTTGGTCTTCTCGCGCGCGATGCGACTCCGCTCGTCCTTGAGCCGCGCGAGCCGGGCGCTGGCCGAATTCCGATCCGCCGCGGTGGCGCGCAGAATCTCGTCGGCATCGCGGCTGGCGCGGTCGCTCGCGGTCCACTGGGCCTCGGCCGCCGCCTCCTGCGCCCCGAGCCGTGCCGCCTCCGCCTGCTGAAGCGTGCCCGACGCCGCCATATCGGCCGCGGCGGACTCGCGACGCGCGTGGGCCCGCCCAATGGCTTCCAGCAATCCGGTGAGATCGGCGTGCTGCACCCCCTCGCGCAGGACCACCAGGGCCAGCCCGTTCAGGGCGCCCGACAGGAGCGCCTCGGCGCCCAGGCGCTCCTCGATGAGCCGCCGCCGCCGCTCCCCCGCGTCCAGCTTGTCGCGCAGGAAGACGTAGATGTATCCGATCGACCCGGCCGCCCAGCGTAGCCGCGAGCGGGAGACCGGCCGGCCGGAACCCGTCTGGGCACGGGCGTTGGGCTGGCCATTGGTCCTCATTCTCCCGCTCCCGGACGGGGTGCTGGCCACCGTGGCACGGCCGGTGGCAGCGGCTCCCCGGGCGGTTGCCACCAGCGTGCGCGAGAAGGCCGCGGTGGCGTAGGCCCGATCGAGCCCCCGGGGTCCGACCGAGCCCAGGGTCGGCAGGCCCGGGCTGGTGGCCGCAAACCGGTGCCCGCACTGGGGGCAGAAGCTGAGGTGATCCGCGCTCTGGTGCGCGCAGTGCCGGCAGGGACGCATCGCGGTGGTCAGTTTACTTTATCCGTGATACCGATTTGGACATGAACGCCGCTGCGAAGACCAGCTGCCAGCTCATCGAAAAGACCCTGCGCAAGAGTCCTGCGTTCAAGAAGGTGGACGAGGGCCTCTACGTCGTCAAACAGGGATCGTCGATCGTGATGATCAACGTGATCGCCTGGAACCCCGACCGCGCGGTGGTCCGCTGCGTGGCCCAGCTGGTCAAGGGCGTCACCATGGAGGTGCCGCTCGCGCTGCAGCTCCTCGAGATGAATGCGCTGCTCCGGTTTGGCGCCTTCGCCTACGTTCCGGCCGGCGACGTCATCATCTTTTCGCACACGCTGCTGGGCGGGGCCACCCTCGACGAGGAAGAGCTGAACACCACCATCCGGGACGTCGCCATCATCGCCGACGAATACGACGATCGGATCGCGGCCCGCTACGGCGGCCAGACCATGCAGGAGCTGCTCGAAGAGAGCGTGGTCGAACACTTTCGCTCGGCCCACGGGCGCGACCATTTCAAGGCCTGAGGGTGGCGACCGGCGCGCGTCGTGACGGGCGCTAAGAACAACATCCTGGAGGCGGTCGGTGGCACGCCGATCGTCAAGCTGCAAAAGCTGGCGCGCCACGTGGCCGCCGACATCTACGTCAAGTGCGAGTTCCTGAACCCGGGCGGCTCGATGAAGGATCGGGTGGCGGGCAACATTGTTGCCGATGCCGAGCGGCGCGGGTTGCTCGGCCCCGGTGGCACCATCGTCGAGGCGACCAGCGGCAACACCGGCATGGGGTTGGCCCTGGTGGCGGCGCTGCGGGGCTACGCCTGCGTGTTCGTCATGCCCGACAAGATGTCGCCCGAAAAGGTGGCGGGGCTGCGCGCGTTCGGCGCGCGGGTGGTGATCTGCCCGACCGCCGTCGAGCCCGAAGACCCACGCAGCTATTACCAGACCGCCAAGCGGATCGTCGCCGAGACGCCGGGCGCCTACTACGCGAACCAGTACCACAACCCGGCCAACCCCGAGGCGCACTACACCTCGACGGCGCCCGAGATCTGGGCGCAGACCGCGGGCGAGGTCGACGTCTTCGTGGCCGGGATGGGGACCGGCGGGACGATCTCGGGCTGCGGGCGTTTCTTCAAGGAGAAGAAACCCGGGTTCCGCCTGGTGGGCGTCGATCCGATTGGCTCGCTCTACTACGAGTACGTCAAGAGCGGGCGGATGACCCGGCCGTTCGCCTACTACGTCGAGGGGATCGGGGAGGACTTCCTGCCCAGCACCATGAACCTCAAGATCGTCGACGAGATCGTGCGCGTCGACGACAAGGAGTGCTTCTTGATGACCCGCGAGCTGGTCCGCCAGGAGGGGCTCTTCGTCGGGGGCAGCTCGGGGGCGGCGGTGGCGGGCGCGATCAAGTACGCCGAGGCGTCGAAGCGCAAGGAGAACATCCTGGTGCTGCTGCCCGACGGCGCGCAGAAGTATCTGTCCAAGATCTTCGACGACAAGTGGATGCGCGAGAACGGCTTCCTCGACGAGGTCGATCCGCTCGGCACGGTGGCGGAGCTGCTGCGCCGCAAGAAGCAACGGCCGCTGGTGACCGCCAAGAAGGGCGAGTCGGTCCGCGACGTCATCGCCACCATGCGCGATACCGGCGTCTCGCAGATGCCCGTCCTGGCGGGCGAGGGGGGGCGCCTGTGCGGCATCGTCGCCGAGGTCGATCTGCTCGACTTCCTGGTCAAGGGGGAGGCGGGGCTCGACTCGCCGATCGATCCGCTGGTCGAATCGGACTACGCCACGGTGACGCCGGGGACCCGGGTGCACCTGCTGCGCAACATCTTCAATGACGCGCAGATCGTGGTCGTCGAGACCGGCGACGCCATCGTGGGCGTCATCAC
>JADGRB010000189.1 GCA_017881315.1 Pseudomonadota bacterium | reverse complement strand
GTACTGGCGCAGCTGGCGCGCACCGCCGCGCCGGTCGGCGGGACGCTCAGCGCGCACATCGCCATTTCTGGAACGGCGCTCGATCCGCGGGGAACCGTCACCGCCGACGTCGTCGGCGCCAGCAGCCAGGGCTTCCCGTCGACGGATGCCCGCCTCGAGCTGGAGCTCGCTCGCCATGCCATCGACGCGCACGTTCGGGTGCTTCGCGAGCGGCATCCGCTGCTGGCGTTGGAGGCGCACCTGGGCGCCGGAATCGCCGCCCTGCGCAGCCCGGCGCTGCTCGCAGACGCGCCCCTTCGCCTGCGCGCCGTGGTCGGTCCGCTGCAGCTCCAGCGCCTCGGTCTGCCGCCGACCACCGATCGCCAGCCCGCGCGCGTCCTCAAGGGGCGGGTGCACCTGGATCTGGCGCTCGACGGCTCGCCGCGCGCGCCGCGCGTCCTCTGGCACGCCGACGCCGACGACATTCGCCTCGACAAGTCGCTGGTGGGCGTCGCGCACCTGGAGGGCACCTACGCGGATCGCCGGGCCAAGGTCGAGGTGCGCCTCACCTCCTTGAACCAAGGGCAGCTGCACGCCGTGGCCACGACCAGCGCCGATCTCGGCTATCCGGCGATCACGCGCGGGCTCGACGTTCGCCACCTCCCGCTCGACGTCCAGCTCGACGCCGAGCGCTTCGACCTGCAGGGACTCTCGGGGGCGACGCAGGAGCTGCGCACCGTGGCGGGCCTCTTCTCGGCCTCGGCGAAGGTGCGCGGGACCGTCGCCGATCCGCGCGTCAGCGGTCGGATCGAATGGACGGGCGGCCTGGTGGCGGTAACCGGCCTCGGCGAGTACAAGGACATCCACCTCGCGGTTCACGGCGACGATCAAAAGCTGATCCTCGACGAGCTTACGGCCAAGAGCGGCAACGGAACCGCGCGGGTCACCGCGGACGCCGCGCACGTCGCGGGCGGCTATCGCTACTCCGCCCGCGCCGACGTCAGCCGCTTCCCGGTCTATCAGGAGGGGCAACCGCTGGCGCAGCTGTCGGTCGGCACGACGGTGACCGGGAACGCGGCGCCGTTCGACACCCGGGCCGACGTCGAGATCCACAACGCGCGGATCGAGCTGTCCGATGCAAAACGCAAGGAGCTGCAGACCCTGGCGAGCCCGGCCGACGTCGTGCTGGTCGACGGCGGCCAGCCGCTCAACCGCGCGCAGGCGGAGCGGCTGCGCGCCCTCATCGCGGCGCGCCCGCAGCCGAAGGGCGCCCCGGCCACCGCCAAGGCTCACGCGGCGCCGTCCGCAGGCGATCTGGTGAGCGCCGTGCTGGTCACCGTGAACGCGCCGCGAAAGATCTGGGTCACCGGCAAGGACGCCTACCTCGAAATTGGCCTCAGCCCCGGGTTTCGCGTCTCGATGACCGACCGGACGCGGGTGGTCGGCGAGGTGGTGGTCAAGCGGGGCCGGATCGACATCTTCGGAAGGCGCTTCGATCTCAAGGCCGATTCGACGTTGCAGTTCGGCGGCCCACCCGATCGCCCCCAGCTGGACATGACCGCTCAGTATCAAAACCAGGCCGAGAACATCACGGTGATATTGACCGCCAAGGGCCCCATCGATCACCTGAAGATCGAGGTGACGTCGTCGAACCGCCCCGAGCTCACCGAGTCTCAGCTCTACACGCTGATCATCACCGGCCACCTTCAGCTGGGCGGCGGGACGTCGGGCTCGTCGGCGCCCACCGCCGAGGCGGCCTCGTTCCTGGGCGGGGTGCTGGCCGCCAAGCTCCAGAAGTCGCTGGCCAAGAAGTTGCCGCTCGACGTCCTCACCCTCGACGCGGGCGGCGGCGAGGGGCTGACCGGCACGCAGCTCGAAGCCGGCCGCTACGTCGCCGACAAGCTCTACGTCGGCTACGTGGGCCGCGTGGGCGCCGATCCAAACCTCTACCAGAATCGCAACGCCGTCCACGTCGAGTACCAGCTCAGCCCACGCTGGGGCTTCGACGGGGAGTACGGCGACGTCGGCACCGGCTCCCTCGACCTCACCTGGAAGAAGAATTACTGACCGAAAATTCGGCGCCTCGCCCGTCGTCTCAGGGGGCGCCGCGGAGGTAGTCGCCGAGATCGTCGATGGTGGCCGTCGGCCGCGTGAAGATGATCGCCTCGCCCACCGCGGCGCCGGCCAGGGCATTGACGACCCCCGCGGCCCAATGGTGGTAGCCGAGCCCCAGGAACAGGCCCAGGCCGGCGTTGAAGACCAGATTGCCGACGTGGATGTACCAGCGACCCTGAAGCGCCTCGTCGCGGGCGTCGTGCACCAGGCGGGCCTCGGCCGCGGCGAGCAAGGGACAGACGTCGGCATCGGCATCGGCATCGGCGTCGGATTGACGCCGCGCGATCTCGGCGCGCAGCGCGGGCGCGTCGTGCAGCAGGGCGGGCGGCGCGATGACGAACGCGGCCACGCCAACGCCGGCGCTGACGGCGCCCGTGTACCAGTCGACGCGGGTCTCCTTGGCGACGAAAGGCACGGCCGCCAGGCTCCCGATCCCCGCGGCGGCGATTCCACCGCCCCACCCGAAGGTCCACAGGCGCGCGTTCTTCTCGGCACGCGACAGGTGCCCGTCGATCCAGGCCAGGCGTCGCGCCGGATCGACATCGCCGAGCGCGGCAGTCCCCGCCTCGGGAACCGGACAGCGATCCTGCGCGCGCGCCAAGGCTGGCGAGCCCAATATCGACAATGTCGACGAGATCGCGCCGCCGGTCGCCAGCAACGCCACCGCCCGCCTGACCGCGAAACGCCGGGCCACGTTACCCGGCGATCGACAGTCCGGTCTGCCCGAAGAGCGGCCTCCCCTGCCCGATGGCCTGAGTGACCTCGGCGGCGATCGTGGCGACCTGCAGGCGGGAGAGCTTCGCGCCCAGACCCCGCTCGCGCAGAACCTGCAGCGTCCCCACGGCCAGCTTGGTCACGAAGGCGTTGAAGCCGACCAGACCCCGCTCGGCGCCACCGGTCCGCAACGTCTCGGTGTAGGCCGCGGCGACCGCCAGGTCGCTCTGCGCGAGCGCGATGATCTCCCGCGTGCTGGCCCGCCGCGGGAGATAGACCCGCCCCTCTTCCGCGTCGGGACGGGCGTCCTTGAGGATGTTCACCAGCTGCAAGCCCTCGCCGAACTGGGCCGCGCGGCTCCTCAGATCCTCGGCGACCGGCGCGAGCCCGGGACGCCCGAGCAGGAAGAGCTCGGTGAGCATCTCGCCCACGATGCCGGCGACGGTGTAGCAGTAGCTCTGGAGATCCTCGACGGTCTCGAGCTCGAGGCCGTTCGGCCCCTCGGCGCGCGCCACGAAACCGCGCATCCCCTCCGCGCTGCGGGCCAGGTGTTTCCGGATGGGCGCGCGGGCGCCGATCTGCAGACGCTGGAACTCTCCCAGCACCAGCGGCATCTTCGCCAGCAGCTGCAGATAGCCGGCGTGATCGATGGGCGGCTCCTGCGCACATTCCTCGACCATGGGGGCCGCCGCCGCGGGGGGACCGTCCAGCAGCTCGATGAAGCGGCCCAGCATCTCGATGCGTCGGCCGGTCGTCCAGCGCGCCGCGTCCTCGAAGGTGTCGATGATCCGGAACAGGAGATAAGCGACGGAGACTTCCCGCCGGGTCGGCTCGGGAAGCACGGGGATCGTGAGCGCGAACGTACGACTGGTTTTTTGCAGAAGGTCGTCGATTTCGTCCATGAGATCCCTCTCCCTCAATCCTTGGAGCAAAGCATAAGTTTTATTTGGCCCGCCGCAAACCGGGCGGCGCCCTCCGCGCCCCGCTCGGTCAGCCGACGCTGCTCCGGAGCGTGTTCCCGGTCAGCGTGGTGGCCAGATCCCAGATCGCGCTCCCGAACTTGTGACAGTCGGCGATCACGTCGTCGAAGGCGCGCACGATCCAGTCCTCGTCCTCCTGCGACAGACAGAGCGGGGGCAGCAGCTTGATGACGTACATCTCGTGACCCGCCACCTGGGTCAAGATCTGGTGGCGGGTGAAGAGCGGGATGGTCACCATCTGGCAGAACAGCCCCTTGGTGGCCTTTTCGAGCAGGGACCAGGCGGCGCGCAGCGCGAGCGCTTTCGGCGGCCCGAACTCCAGCGCGATCATGAGACCACGCCCGCGCACCTCGCGCAGCATCTCGTAGCGCGCCACCAGCGCCTGCAGCCGCCGCAGGAGGCTCTCGCCGCGTCGGGCCGCATTTTCCATCAACCCCTCATCCTCCAGCACCGACAGAACCGCCAGCCCGGCAGCCATGGCCAGGTTGTTCTTGCCGAAGGTCGACCCGTGCACCACCGCGCGGTCCATCCGATCGAAGGTCTTGTCGAAGATCCAGCGCTTGCCGGCCACCGCGCCCACCGGCACGAAGCCGCCCGAGAGCGCCTTGGCCAGCAGGATCAGATCGGCGTCCACGGCGTCGGTGTCGGTCGCCAAAAACTTTCCGGTGCGGCCGAGGCCCGTCTGCACCTCGTCGACCACGAACAGCGCGCCGTGCTGACGGCAGAGACGGGCCGCCCCGGCGAGGTAGCCGTCGGCGGGGAGGTTGACCCCCTTGCCCTGGATCGGCTCGACGAAGAAAGCGGCGACGTCGCCACTGCGCAGCGTGGCTTCCAGCGCGGGCAGGTCGTTCCAGGGAACCGGCACGGCGTCGGCCAGCAGGGGACCGAAGCCGTCCCGGAACATCCGATCGCCGTTGAGCGAAAGGGCGCCGGTGGTCAGGCCGTGGAACGCGTGCTCGCAGAACACCAGCTTCGCCCGCTTGGTGGCGGCGCGCGCCAGCTTGATGGCCGCCTCCACCGCCTCGGTCCCCGAGTTGCAAAAGAACACCCGCTCCTGTCCTGGCAGGTGCGACAGCAACCGCTCGGCCAGCAGACCCGCCAGCGGCGAGACGTCCATCTGCACCAGATTCGGCAGGTCGGCCGCGATCACGTCGGCGAGCGCGCGCTTGACCGTCGGGTGGTTGCGCCCGATCGCGAACACGCCGAACCCGGACAGCAGGTCGAGATAACGCTGTCCGGTCTTGTCGAAGAGGTAGGCCCCCTCCGCGCGGGTGTAGTGGCGGTCGAACCCGATGGTCTTGAGCACCCGCACCATCTGCGGATTCAGGTAGCGATCGTGCAAGGCGAACTTTTCGCCCGCCCGCGACCCCAGCTCGTCCAAGATCGAGAAGCTCATCGCCCGCCTTCCGGCCCGCAGAAGACGGGGAGCGCCGCCACCGCGGCGTTGGCCAGCCGCTCGGCGCATCGAACCACGCGGCCCCGGAGCGCGATCAGGAAGGGAAACGCCTGCGGCTGCCGCAGGAGGCGAAGAAACACCTGCCCGCGGCTGACCCCGCCTCCCTCGCCGCGGCTTCGATTGAGAAGATCGGGCAGCCCCTCCTCGGCGGTGTCGCTGACGGCCCGCAGAACCAGCCAGGGAATTCCTGCCTCGACCGCGGCGGCGACGTAGGTCGCCGATTCCAGATCGACCACCGCGGCGCCTCCCCCCGCCTCCGTCCGATCGCGAAGAAGGCGCTTCTCCGCGACGCTGTCGGCGAGGCGATCCGAGCTGAGGACGACGGCCGAGAGGCCGCCCGTCGCCCGCGCCACGGCCTCGACCCGCTGCCGATCCCCCACGAACGATCGCCCCGCCGCATCGATCACGCGGCTGGCGACCACCAGCGCCGCGGTCGGCAGCCCGGCGCTGAGGGCGCCCGCCACACCGATCACGACCAGCCCATCCGCGCGCGACGCGGCCAGCAGCGCCGCGACGCCAACCCGGGCGTTCCCGGCGCCATCACCGGTGGCCGACAGCGCCACCCGGCGCCCGCCCAGACGTCCGCTCTCCACCAGCAGCGGACCAACCCACGCTCGTTCGACCCCGGTCAAGAGCGAGCGGAGCGGCGCCACCTCCTCGGGCAACGCCGCCACCACGGCCGTCACGCGCGCCTCGGCCGAACCCACGACGACGGTCATCGACGCTCACCCCAGGAAATTCCAGGCCGCCATGCGCACCAGATCCTTGGGGCTCTTGCGCAACCCGCGCACGGCGGAGGCCTCGAACCCGGAGTGCATCGCGCAGTTCTGACAGCGGTCGTCCTGGCGCGACTCCCAGTAGGCCCAGTCGGTGGTGGTCCAGAATTCGTTCCAATCGGCGATGTACGATTCCCCGATCAGGTAGCAGGGTTTCTTCCAACCCTTGGGCGTGAAGGTCACGGTGCTCCAGGGCGAGCAGTCGTACTCGCGCTTCCCCGCCGCGAACTCCAGGTACATCGGCGTCGACTGCAGTCGGTATTGCTTGGACAGCTCCAGGACGCGCTGGAACTTGCTCTGGATCTCGAGCCGCGTCGGGAAGATGTTCTCCTTCACCGACTCGTAGTGGTATCCGGGCGAGATCAGGATGCCGTCGACGCCCAGGCTGGTGACCAGCTTGCAGAGCTCTTCGATCTCCTCGACCGAGGTCTCCTTGAACACGGTGGTGTTGGTGGTGACGTGGTAGCCGAGCCGCTTGGCCTCCACGATCTGTCGGATCGCCGTGTCGAACACGCCCGTGCGCGCGCAGACCGCGTCGTGCGTCTCGCGCATGCCGTCGAGGTGCACGTTGAGGGTCAGCCGAGGGTGCGGCGGGACGTGGCCGAACAGCTTGGTGTCCAGCACCAGCCCGTTGGTGCACAGGTAGATGTGCCGCTTGCGCGCGATGATGCCGTCCACCAGCTCCTTGATCTCGGGATAGAGCGTCGGCTCGCCGCCGCAGATGGAGACCGTCGGGGCGCCGCAGTCGTCGACCGCGCGCAGGCAGGTCTCGACCGGCAGGCGGTCGCCGAGCTTCCCGGTGTGCCGCTCGGTCGAGCACCCGATGCAGGCCAGGTTGCAGGTGTAGAGCGGCTCCAGCATCAAGACGAAGGGGTACCGGGTCTGACCGCGGAGCGCCTGCTTGATCTGGTAGCCGACCATGTCGGTCGTGATATGGAAGGGGAAGCGCATGTCTCCTCCGTTCGAGGTCTCGTCTTTACCACGGGGACCGAGCTAAACCACGATCATCGAATGGCGGACGTTAGCCCGTCCGAGGCGAAAACGGACACCTTGTTGCTGGCGTCGGCCCCCGGCCCCGCCCGCGTCGACGGCTGCATCGCCGCCGCACGCGACTGGCTGCTGGAAAAACAGGCGCCCGAGGGTTACTGGTGCGGCGAGCTCGAAGGCGACACCACCTTAGAGAGCTACCTGATCCTCCTCGAGGCCTTCTTCGGAAGGCGCGACAGCGCAAAGACGCGTGATCTGGCCCACGTCGTGCGCGACGAGACTTTGCCGGAGGGCGGCTGGAGCCAGTACCTGGGCGGCCCGGCCGATCTGTCGGTCTCTTGCCTCAGCTACTTCGCGCTGAAGGTCGCCGGCGACGCCGCCGACGCGCCCCACATGCAAAGGTCGCGGGAGGTGATCCTCGCGCTCGGCGGGATCGAGGGTGCCAACACATACACCAAGTACCACTTCGCGTTCTTCGGACAGCTCCCCTGGACCGCCGTCCCGGCGATCCCACCCGAGCTCCTGTTCTTGCCCCGCCGCGCGCCGTTCACGATCTACGACTTCTCGAGCTGGTCCCGCACCATCTTCATTCCGCTCTCGATTCTGTGGGCGAAGAAGCCGGTCGTGAGCCTGCCGGCCTCTTGCGGCGCGGGCGAGCTCTCCCGGACCGCCGCCAACGCCGCGGCCACCGCGGGCGCCCCGGCCCCCGCCCCGAACAACGCCTGGAGGAAATTCTTTCGCGGCGTCGATGGGATCCTGAAGGGGTGGGAACGAATTCCGGGGTCGGCGGCCTTGCGCGCGCTCGCGGTGAAGCGCGCGGCCGCCTGGATGATCGAGCGCCTCGAGGACTCCGACGGCCTCTCCGCCATCCTGCCCGCGATGGCCAACTCCGTGCTCGCGCTCAAGTGTCTCGGCCACCGGGAATCGGATCCGCTGCTCGCGCAGAATCTGGCCCACCTCGACGGCCTTCTGCTGCGCGACGACAGCGGCTCCATCCGCGTGCAGCCCTGCCTGTCGCCGGTCTGGGACACCGTGCTCGCCAGCTTCGCGCTGCTCCAGGCGGGCGTCTCGCCGGAAACGCCCGCGCTCCTGCGGGCGACCTCGTGGCTGCTCGGCAAGCAGACGCGACGTTCAGGCGACTGGGCGGGCCGGAACGCCGCGCCGCCGGGCGGCTGGTACTTCGAGCACCGGAACGAGTTCTATCCGGACGTCGACGACACCTGCATGGCGCTCATGGTGCTCGCGCAAGGCCCGGCGGCGGCGACCGACTCGCGGCGCAGGGAGGCGATCCGGCGCGGGATGGCCTGGATGATGGGGATGCAGAACCGGGACGGCGGCTGGGCCAGCTTCGATCGCGACAACGACCAGCGCTGGCTGACCGAGGTCCCGTTCGCCGACCACAACGCGATGATCGATCCCAGCACCGCCGACATCACGGCGCGGGTGCTGGAATGCCTCAGCCATTTCCCCGCCTACGGGCGCTCCCACCCGGCGGTGCAGCGCGCGATTGAATTTCTCCGGCGCGACCAGACCACCGAAGGTTGCTGGTACGGTCGCTGGGGCGTCAACTACCTCTACGGAACCTGGCAAGTCCTGCGCGGCCTCGGCCGCATCGGCGAAGAGATGCAGGCGCCCTACGTCCGCCGGGCCGCACGCTGGTTGGCGGCGCGGCAGAATCGAGATGGCGGCTGGGGTGAGAGCATCGCCAGCTACGACGACCTCGGCCAAAAGGGGGTCGGCGACTCGACGCCGAGCCAGACCGCCTGGGCGCTCATGGGCCTCATCGCCGCCGGCGAGGCGGCCAGCCCCGCGGTCCGGCGCGGCGTCGCCCACCTCCTCGACAGCCAGCGCGCGGGAACCTGGGAGCAGACGCTCTGGACGGGAACCGGCTTTCCGAAGGTCTTCTATCTCAACTATCACTACTACCGGCACTACTTCCCGCTGATGGCGCTCGGGCAATACCGCACGGCCGTCGCCCCACCCCGCTAGCGCTCCGCGGGCCGCTTCGTGCGCAAGCGGCCCCTCCTGGGCGGCAAAAATTTTAACCGCGGTCCGCCAGCGGGTCGCCGCGGATGATCTAAGATGCCCCCGATGAGAGCGTCTTGGTGGATGGCCGGCGTCGGCACGATCGCCCTGGTGGCGTGCGGAAATGTCACGCCCGGCGCGGGTCCGGGTGCTGGCGGAGCCGGCGGGGCATCAGGGGTTGGGGGTACCGGCGCGGCCGGGACGGGCGGCGGCGCCGGGAGCGGAACCGCAGGAACCGGCGCGGCGGGCACCGGAGCGGGCGGTGCCGCAGGCGCGGCAGGCACCGGCGCGGGCGGTGCCGCAGGCGCGGCGGGGACCGGAGCGGGCGGTGCCGCAGGCGCGGCGGG
>JADGRB010000188.1 GCA_017881315.1 Pseudomonadota bacterium | reverse complement strand
GCCCGTCGCGCCGCCCGCGCCGCCCGTGCCGGTCATGCCGCCCACGCCCGTCGCGCCGCCCGCGCCGCCCGTGCCGGTCATGCCGCCCACGCCCGTCGCACCGCCCGCGCCGCCGGTACCGGTCGTGGGTGGCTGGCCGGGGCAGACGATCGGCCGGAGGTCGTCGGCCCGACGGGCGAGGTCATTGAAGCTCCGCCCCACGCCTGCGAATGGGTCGAACACGCTGATCCCGGTCAGGAACCCGGACAGCGAAGCTTCGTTGCCAGGGAACCGGGGGGTGATCTGCAAGAAGAACGTTCCGGTCTCCGTCGAGTGACAGCCGTTGCAGGTGTTGACCGCGAGGTTGAAGCGGGCCTCGAGGTTGTTGATGCCGGGAGCATTCCATTGCGTGAAGAAGTCGTTGAAGACCGCTCCGGCCAGGAAGGGGCTCCCCTGGAACAGGTCCGGCACCGTGTGTGTATCTGCGACGGTCTCGGCGAGGATCGCCGCCTCGTTGGCGTTGATGAACGACGCCAGGGTGTCGCTGTTGTTGAAACTGAGATCGGGCGTCAGCTTGATCGTCACCGGCACGAGAAGCCCGGTGGTCGCCGACAACCCGAACTCCCGCAGCTGCCATACGCCGTTGTTCCCGAAGTCGATCTCGTTGGTGCGAACCGTGTTGATTGCGTTGCCGTTGGGGTGATCCGGACGCGCCCCCCGACCCGAAAAGCGGTCGGTGATGGCCTGCAGCGCGACGTTGTAGTCCTCCGAGGGGAAGGTCATGCCGCCGAGCGCGTGCCAGGCGTTGGCCCACCCGAGAACGTCGGCGTCCGTCGAGGCCGGCAGCTTGTACTCGAAGATCATCGTCGCCTGCAGAGGGAAGGGACTTCCGGGCGGGTGGAACGCGAACACGAACCGCCCCTCACCCGCGTCGCCATTGGCCAGGTTGCGCAGGTCGAAGCGGTTGACGATGGCTTGCAAGGTGAACGGCGCCTGGGTCAGGTCGAGCGCCCCATCGGTCGTCCGGGGCCAGTTTTGCAGGATCAGGTTCTGCATCCCCGGGCGCGCGTCAACGGTGAACCCGTTGACGGTCTCGGCGGTGCCGAAGGTGTTCAGCATGGCCTCGACCATCGCCGGGGCTCCGGCCGGCGTCGGCGCCATGTTTTCCACCAGGTGCTTGAACGTCCAGACGCCCGTGCGCGGATCGTTCGGATCCGCCGTGAACGCCGTGCGGATCGGATCGTCGACCACGGAGGTGCTCGTGATCATGAGCTCGCGTGGCTTGCTCACCCGGCAACCGGAGGCGACGAAGTTGAAGTCGACGCTGCCGAACGCGTTATTAAAGGGCGGGCTCTCCTGGAACACGAAGAACGGGATCGGGAAGGTCCCCGAATCGAGGTCGTCCGAACCCGTCACGGTCATGGTCAGGTGGGAGGTCGTTCCGGCGGGCACCTGCGAGACGAACTGGAAGCTCGGATCGACGGTCAGCCCCTGCACGAAGGCATTCAGCTCGAAAACGTAGTCGGAGGGGGGACAGGACGCGGTGTCGTTGTTGCTGATCGCGATGTCGAACGACGCCGGGACGCCCGACGTCGTCGGCGCGCTGGATGGCGGCGTGCCCGCGACAGTGAACGGATGATGCAGACAGGTGAGCGCCAACACCTCGTTGGCAGAGAGGGCCCGGGCGTCGAAGAAGGCCTCGTCGATGAGTCCCGCGAAGAGGCGCTTGCTGCCGTCATTGCCCATCAGGAATGGCCCGGGGGCCGGGGCGATGGAGCCGCGCGCCCGATTATTGGCGACCTCCGTGCCATTGAGATAGAGCCGCAGCCAAGTTCCATCGTAGGTGGCGCCCACGTGGGTCCAGCTTTTCGGCGTCGCCTTGGTGGGTGCAATGACGGTGGCGGCCTTACCGTTTCCAAGGTTGACGACGAACTGGTATTTGCCGCCGTTGAGCACCAGCGCGAACGCGCTGCTGGTTCCGTCGTCGCGCTTCCGGAACAGTGTGCGGGTCTGGCTCACCGACGCGGGATTGAACCAGGCGGCTACCGTGACGCCCGTGTCGAAGGTGAAGTTGGGCTGATCGGGGACGTAGACGATATCGTTGTCCTTGTCCGCCAGCGAAACCGCCTGCTGGGAGATCCCGGTCGCACAGGCGACGCTCACGGCGCGAAAGGCGGTGTTGCCGTTGGGACCACTGTCGAAGAGGTTCGTGCGAGCTGGATTACAGTCGTCGAAGCTCCATTGTCCGAGGGGACCGAAGAAAGGTGGGGAACCTCCGTCAGAGCCCCCGCCAATTCCGGCAACCCCGGTGCCCCGGCCACCATCTGCGATCATTCCGGTGCCCGCGGTTCCGGTGCCGACCGAACCGGCCCTGCCGGTCACTATTCCTCCGTCGGTGCCTGTGCTTCCGGCGGCCCCGGTTCCCGCTCTTCCGGCGCTTCCGGTCGGCATCCCCCCATCGCTCGCGCTCAGGGCCCCGCGGGTCACCGTCGTGAGTGGGTCGTCGTGGAGCAACGCCTGGAGCTCATTATCGTTGTCGCCCGACTGACAGCCAGCGCCTCCAATCAGAGCCAGGCCCGCGAGAGACACCATTGCAGTCCCGATCCATCCCCGTGCCGATCCTGTTCCCCTCATGTGACTCTCCTTGATTGACGTCCGTGTGCGTTTCTTCCAAACATCGACGCGCCCGTTCGAGCAAGTACCGTGCCGCTGCGCGTTCTCCGAAAAGCTGGCGCTCGGCGCCCGGCGAACTTCGAAACTTCGGATGACCGCGACAACAATGTCCGGATGTCCCGGACATCGCGCGCGCCCATTTCGACAACCTAGTCGCCGGTGAATGCCAACTTCGTTCAGGTAAAATGTGGGCCAGAACTCACGAAGGTTTCTTCGCCTTCTGGGTTACCAAGACGAATATCTGGAACGGCAAACGCATCTGCGGCGCCGACTACCTGGCCGGACCGCCGCCAGTCAAGCTGCAGGGCCGGCCCGCCGAAGGTATGGTGGGCGTTTGAGCCCCTCGACGTCATGTAAGCGCCTTTTGGGCCGGAGGTTTCCCATGCGCATTCCCCGGGTCTTGCTGTGGCCTGTCTTTCTGTCTCTCGGCTGCGGGGCTGGGGCGAACGGATCATCGACCGATGGCCCGGGCCACGGCGGGGCCGCCGGCAGCGGCCAGGACGCCGCCACGCCCGGGTCGGACGCGGCTACCATCGGGCCCGCTGGCAATCCCAATGGTTCGTGCAGCGCCGGGGTCCCCACCAAAGGGAACCCGGCCGACGTCTCCAATCCGACGAGCGTGGTGGGGACCGGGACTCCGGCGAGCTGCACGTTCAGCTTGCTCGCCGCCGCCGTCACCAAAGGGGGCGTCATCACCTTCAGCTGCGGCAGCGGCCCGGTGACCATTCCGATCACGGCCACCATGAACCTGCCGACCAACAAGAACACCGTCATCGACGGCGGCAACAAGATCACGCTCGACGGCGGGCACGCGGTTCAGATCTTGAACTTCAACAGCGCGAACTTTCAGGTCAACAACAACGGCCTGACGCTGCAGCACATCGCGTTCGTCAACGCCAAGAGCATGCCCACCAACATGATCCCGACGGCGCCCGCGCCCTGCTCGCAGGGGTACGACGACGGCCAGGGCGGCGCCCTCTTCATGCGCGACGGAAACCTCACCGTCATCGACTGCATCTTCACCGGCAACCAGGCGGCCCCGCTCGGGCCCGACACCGGCGGTGGCGCCATTTACATCGAGGGCAGCAAGAACGGGGCGGTGATCGTGGGGAGCACCTTCACCAACAACAGCGGCGCCAACGCCGGCGCGGTCGGTTCGCTCTATGCGGAGCTCGACATCTACAACAGCCTGTTCACCAGCAACACGGCGACCGGTCACGACGCCAACAACGACGATGCCAGCATGTGCTCCGTCATCAACAACGGTCAGAACGAGATCGGATCGGGCGGAAACGGCGGCGCGATCTATGGCGACGGAAACTCCTTCAACATCACGCTGTGCGGGGACGCCGTCCTCAACAACGCCGCCGGCACCAAGGCGTTCGGCGGCGGCCTCTTCTTCACCAGCGACGACATGATGGGCGTCCTCACCATCACCGACACGACGATGACCGGCAACACCGGGGGCTCCTGGACCAATGCCACGAGCGGCGCGCAAAACGTGGGAACGGCGATCGGTGTGAACGCCAAGAGCATCACCGTGACGAACTCGACCCTGCAGGGCGTTCCGTAGCGTACCTGGGTCGGGAGCAAGGCGATGCCGTCAGACAGCCGCGGGCGAAGGCGCCGGCGTTGCGAGCACGCCGCGATCCGGACCTCGTTCTGGGGCGTATATCAGGTATGGCGGACGTGACCGTGTCGATCGAGGTGTAGGCGCGACATGGCGACTGTCACGCGCGACGGTGCGGTGATCGCCTACGACGTGTGGGCCCCCGAGGCGGGCGCCGACGACGCGCCGGCGGTCGTGCTGCTGCACAACATCTTTTGCGACCGGCGGGTGTTCGAGCACGCCGTGGCGATGCTGCGGTCGCGTTTTCGCACCATCGCCATCGACTTTCGCGGCCACGGCGAGAGCCCGCTGGGACCGCGTCCTTACGCCGTCGCCGATCTGGCCGACGACGTCGTGGCGGTGCTGGATCGGGAAAAGGTCGCCCGGGCCAGCGTGGTCGGATTGTCCCTCGGCGCCACCGTGGCGATGGAGCTGGCGCTTTCGCACCCGTCCCGCGTCGAGCGGCTGGTCTTGATGGGCGCAGACGCTGCCCCGGACGGCGGGCTCGCGTCGTTTCGCAACGCGCTCTTCTGCCGGCTGGTGATGCTGATGGGAATGCGTTGGTTTCTGCTGGCCGGGGTGACGAAGACACTGTTCGGCGCCTGGTTTCGCAGGCACGCCCCGGATAGGTTCCACGTCTTTCGCCAGCGCTTGGCCGATCTGGATCGGCGCGCCGCCCAATACGCCATGGGGGCCTGGACCGGCCGCCGCCCCTTGCTCGACGCGGTCGCGTCCCTGGAGGTGCCGGTGCGAATCGTGGTCGGCGATCAGGACGTGTCGTGTCCGTTGCCATGTGGCGAACGATTGCGCGACGCCATCGCCGGGGCCGATCTGGTGCGCGTTCCCGACGCCGGTCACACCATGACCGCCGAGCGCCCGGAGGAGACCACGGCCGCCATTGTTTCGTTTCTGGATCGGCGGTGATGTTATGTTCTGCTCCAGGAGTCGTCACATGATCAGGACCTGGCACCTTCTCATCCTCGTCGGCGCGCTGGCAGCGTGCGGCAGCAGCGGCAGCGGCTCGGACCCGACGGCGTGGGTCGGAAATTGGAACGCGGTTGGAACGCAGTCGACGACCTGCAACGGTGCCACGACGCCCACCCAGCTCACCGGCTTGACCGTGATCGCGGCCGGCAGCAAGGCGGGTACCATCCAGACCACCGCCGACAACTGCACCCTGCTGTGGGATCTCAGTGGTGCCAGCATAACGCTCGAAAGTGGTCAGACCTGCACGGTGAGCGTGGCAGGTGCCAACGTGACCGTCACCTGGACGCAGAGCTCGGCCACGCTCTCCGGGACGACCATCACGGGAACCAACACCGGCGCTACGAACAACGGCTGCTCCTTCATGCAGCAGTACACCCTGACGAAGATGTGACCGCGCGAGCGGGGCGTCAGAACGGGTCGGCCACCTGCGCGAGTGCCCCCAGTTCGAGGAACTGGGTCGGCAGGTTCCGACCGATTGACGACACACCCCACTCCGCGAAATGATGATGCCGTGGTGTCGAAGTCGACGGTCCTCCTTAGCCTCTTCGTGTTGACGACGTTCCCGCTCGCGGCCGGTTGCACGAGCTCGAGCTGCCAACCGATCCCCGACGGCGTCTACGTCGCCATCGGCCCGGACGGCGGGGCCCTCTTCACGGCCGCCCACGCGGTGCGGCTGGCTGCCCCGGGTGCCGACGGCGCCTCCGACGCGTCTCTCGACGCGACCGATGCCGCCCCCGACGCCGCGGCCCTCCCCGACGCGGCGACTCGCCTCGACGCCGCGATCCTCCCTGACGCGGCGACTCGCCTCGACGCCGCGGCTCTCCCTGACGCGGCGACTCTCCCCGACGCGGGGACTCTCCCCGATGCGGCGACTCTCCCCGACGCGGCGACCCACCCCGACGCGGCGACTCTCCCCGACGCGGCGACCCACCCCGACGCCGCGACCGCTGTCGACGCCGGCGTCGACGCCGCGACCGAAGTCCCGATCACCTATACCTTCCACGGCGGGCTGCCCGCGCCCTACGACACGTGGAGCTGCACCAAGCCGACGGCGAGCTGCGAGATGACGTACATCTGCACGCAGGGGAACGAGCAGGTGGCCGTCGTCACCTACTACGCCGCCGGCACGCCTGGCACGCTCGCTTTCACCGTCACGCCCCCCGGCAGGCCCGTCCGGCTGCGGCTGCCCTGAGCCGAGGCACCCGGGACATTCGGCGGCTGGCCCGGCAGAAGCTCGGCTTCTGGTCGGCAGAAACATGAAACCAAGTGGTTGACAATCGCGACTCCGCCGATATGCTAAACCATATGGTTCCAGATCGCGCCCCCGGCCTCGACCGCGTCTTTCACGCCCTGGCCCACCCGGCCCGCCGGGCAATCCTCCGCCAGCTCTGCGGCAGGGAGCGGAACCTCAGCGAGCTGGCATCGCCGCTCAACATGTCCTTTCCTGCGGCAACCAAGCACGTCCGCGTGCTCGAACGCGCCAGGCTGGTCCGCCGCCGCATCGTCGGCCGCACCCACCTCTGCCGCCTCCAGCCCAAGCCGCTGGCCCAGGCCAACACCTGGCTCGAGGGCTACCGCAAAGTCTGGGAGGGCAACTTCCAGCGCCTCGATGCCCTGCTCAACGAGTTGAAATCCGATCCGAACCCCACCCCCCACGCCAGCGTCCGGCGTCAGGCCAAGCGTCAAGCCTGATGCGACAGGAGATCGATCCCATGATGAACCACGCCGGCAACATGAAACTGGTCACCTCCGGTGATCGCGAGATCATCATCACCCGCTCGTTCGATGCCCCGCGCGCCCTCGTCTGGGATGCCTACACCAAGCCCGCGCTAATCAAGCGCTGGCTCACCGGCCCGCCAGGCTGGACCTTCGTCGTCTGCGAGATGGACCTGCGCATCGGCGGCAAGTACCGCTGGGTCTGGCGCGGCCCCGATGGAACCGAGATGGGGATGGGCGGCGTGCACCGCGAGATCATGGCGCCCGAGCGGCTGGTCAACACCCAGTTGTTCGACCAGGATTGGACCGGCGGAGAAGCCGTCGGGACGCTCATCCTCACCGAGCGCGATGGCAAGACCACCCTCACCAACACCATCCGCTACTCCTCCCCCGAGGCCCGCGATGGCGCTCTCAAGACCCCCATGGAGCAGGGCATGGCGATGGGCTACGACCGCCTGGCCGAGCTGCTGCCGAAGCTTGCCTGACCGCGGCCGGTTGCCTGGGCGGCGATTGCCGCCGCCGTGAACTCTAATCCAGCGACGATTGCGGCCACCATGCTGGCGATCCCGGCTCGTTGACGCACATCATGGATCATGCGATGTTGCGCGAAGAGTATTGAAATCGATTTTGAGGACCAACCCAATGAAATGTCGCATCCCGATTGCCAGAATCGGTCTTTGCACATTCGTAATCGCGCTGATTGGGCGCCGATAGAAACCGCGCAACACAGGCCCAGTCCCTCCCGGCGCCGCGTCTGGGCGGCCCGGCTTCTGGCACTAGCGGCCGACGCTGTCCAGTTCGCGCTGCTGCCATTGGTGATCGGCGGCGCCATTTCGCCTGTCGACGACGCAATTGATATCGCGACTGGGTTGGCGCTTACGGCCCTCTTGGGCTTCCACTGGGCGTACCTACCGTCGTTCATCGCCAAGCTCGTGCCGTTCGTAGACATGGTACCTAGTTGGACGTTGGCGGTGGCGGTGAGCACGCGTGGCAAAGGCGGGCGCGATTGAATCTGTCCGTCATTCCATCGGCCGTTTGACGCGATCGGATCCCCGGCGATATATTCCGGGTGTACCGGGATCAGACTCGTACCCTCATCGGCGGTCCTGCTCAGCAATTCGAGTGATCATGCGAAGTGCGCTGGCAGCGATGGGTTGGGTCGTCCTGCTGGGCGGAGCGGCATCGCTCGAGATCGGCTGTGGTGGCTCGAACGTCGCGGGACGCGGGGACGCTGGCCCGGCTGCCGACGCGCCCGTCTCGGCGGGCGATGGGGGTGATGCTGGCGGGGCGGGTGGCACGAACGGCGCCGACGCGGGTCGTGACGTCGTCGACGCACGCGATGGCGGGAACAGCCGGCCCAACATCGTCGTCATCCTCGCCGACGACCTGGGATTTGGCGACATGGCAGCCTACGGGGTCCGGTTTGGGACGACGCCTCCCGCGCCGACGCCGCACATGGACGCGCTGACGACCGAAGGCCTGATGTTCACCCAGGCGCATTCCTCAAACGGTGTCTGCACGCCCAGCCGGTATGCGCTGCTCACCGGGAAATACAATTGGCGCACGTTCAGCGACATCAGCTGGGGTTACGCCGCTCCCGACATTCCGAGCAGCGACACCACGCTGGCCGAGTTTTTGAAAACGCAGGGCTATCACACGGCGGCCTTCGGCAAGTGGCATCTCGGCGGCTATTTCTACGACCGCTCGGGCGTGCCCTACACGGCACGATCCACCGACATCACGGATCCGGCAAGCATCGACTGGGAACACCCGCTGGTCGGCCACGCCACCGACAACGGATTCGACCTCTTCCGCGGGCTTGCGGTCACCATCAACTTGCCCCCTTACGTGTACGTGAAGGAAGATCGGATCCAGTATTACGACCCCGGGCTCGGCGCCTACCGGGATGCCCGCAACACGGACGCCTACCACAGCTTCACCACAGCCGAGCAGGACGAAGGCTTCACGGCGACGGCCAACAGCAGCACGCCCGGCCTCGGCGACCCATCCTACAAACAGATCGACGCCGACCCGATCATGCTGGGCGAAGTCGAGAATTACCTGGCCGAGAGGGCGACCGATCCAACGCCGTTCTTTGCGTACGTTTCCCTGTACTCGCCGCACCTGCCGTGGCACACGACGCCGCCCTTCGTCGGTACGGTGGGCTTCGAATATGGCGACTGGATGACCGAGGTCGATGCCCGGGTCGGTCGCATTCTGTCCGCCATCGACAACAACGGCATGCGCGAGAACACGCTCGTCATCCTCACCAGTGACAACGGCCCGGAGATCAACGCCTTCGTCAACAGCCGCGCGAACGGACGTGACTCCAACGGCCCGTTGCGGGGAATCAAGCATGACGTTTGGGAGGGCGGCACCCGCGTACCCTTCGTCGTGCGCTGGCCGGGCCAGATCGCCGCGCCCGGCACGGTCTCGAATGAGCTCATCTGGCAGGGCGACATCTTTGCCACGGTTGCC
>JADGRB010000447.1 GCA_017881315.1 Pseudomonadota bacterium | reverse complement strand
GCCCTCCTCACCGACAACTGGCACACGACCCAGGTTCTGGCCCACGTGCGCGCCAACTTCGAGGGCTACACGCTCGCCATGCGCACCCTGGAGGCATGGGGCGCGCAGGTCGAGAGCGATCGGCGCGCCTACTACACGGCCGGCGGCCGGGCGTGGGTGATGGACCTCGAGCCGTCCGCGGGGGCGAAGAAGCGGCTGGTGGGCACCGACTCCCACAAGAAGTGACCGCGGCCCAGCGCGTTCTGCTCGTCGACGACACTCCCGAGATCGCGGAGCTCCTGACGTTCGCGCTGCGCGACCACGGGTACGACGTCGTCGCCACGGGGTACGCCGTGTCGATTTGCCAGCGCCTCGTCGAGGAGCGGGCCGACGCGCTCGTGCTCGACTGCTCCGCGTACGACATGAGCGAATCGCTGTTCGACATGGTGCGGGACGACCGGGCTCATGCCGAGCTTCCGGTCGTCATCATCAGCGACACGCCGGAGGAGGCGGACGCGAGCCTTCGTGCGCGGCAAGCCGACCGGGTTCTTCTGATCCCGAAGCCGTTTACCGGCGCGCAGGTCGCGCGCGCGCTCGCCCAGCTCCTGCCGGCCGCCCCGTCAGGCGAGCGCCCCGCCGGCGGAGCCTGACTTTCGATGCCCGCATGGCACCTGGACGACTGGCAATACCTCGAGCGCCAGGTCGTCGCCGATCCGAACGGGCGCCCGTGGACCGTCGCCCTGATGGACGTGCTCGGCCAGGCGGGTGACCCCGACAGGCCGGCCGCCCTGCTCGAGGTCGAGTACGCTTCGGGGCGGTATTTCACGCTCATCTACTCGGACGGCGGCACGCTGCAGCGCGAACGCGGCTACCCGTCGCTGCCGGAGGCGGTAGAAGCCTACGAGGACCTGCTCGCGGCCGTCCTCGACGGTCGCGTGGATCCGGCACAACCGGTGTTTCGAGAGGACCTGGAAGAATAAGGCTGGTAGAATCGCCCGCCGCAACGCCACGGTCCGGATCAGCGGCGGAACACAATATACCAAGGGCCCCGGAGACACCTGGGTGGATATCAGCTTGATCCTCGCGTTTCTGGCACTCGGCGCGGCCGTCGGATTCGCGGCCGGTCTGCTGGGCATCGGTGGCGGCCTGCTGCTGACCCCTTTTCTCACGCTTCTCCTCACGGTGAAGGGCGTGCCGCCGGAGCGCGTGGTCCACATGGCGATCGCGACTTCGCTGGCGACCATCCTCTTCACGTCGGCCGCCTCGGTGCTCGCGCACCAACAGCGTGGCGCCGTGTCGTGGCACGTCGTGAGAGTGCTGGCGCCTGGCATCCTGATCGGATCGTGGATCGGCCCGTGGGTCGGCAAGCAACTCAACCCGGCGGCGCTGGCGATATTTTTCGCGGCGTTCGTCACGATCTCCGCGGCGCAGATGCTGCTGGGTAAACGCCCCGCCGCGTCGCGCGACCTTCCCGGGCCCCTCGGCATGTTCGCGGCGGGCGGCGTCATCGGCATATTGGCCGGTCTCGTCGGCGCCGGCGGCGGCTTCGTGTCCGTGCCCTTCATGACATGGTGCAACGTCAAGATCCACGTCGCCGTCGCCACCAGCGCCGCTCTTGGTTTTCCGATCGCGCTCGCCGGCACGCTCGCAAACGTCTTCTACGGCATGAAGGCGCCGGGCTTGCCGCCGGGTTCGCTCGGCTTCGTCTACCTGCCGGCTTTGCTGGTCATCTCCCTGGCCAGCATGTCGACCGCGCCGCTCGGCGCCCGGACCGCGCATCGCTTGCCCGTCAACGACCTGCAAAAAGTCTTCGCGCTCACGTTGTTCGTGCTGGCCGCCACCATGCTCTACAAGGTGTGCGGTTGGCCCAGTCGCACATAGACAGGGGTGGTTATGCCTGACGCGTCTCTCGCGCCCGAAGTCGCCTTGAAGGTGGCCGAGGTCTACATCGAGGATGTCGGCAAGGGGCTGGCGCGCTTCGATCCCGACGACGTCAGGTTTCTGGGCGCGGCACTTGGCGACATCGTCGAAATCACCGGCGAACGGACCACCGTCGCGAGGATCTCCGGCATTTTCCCCGAGCATATCGGCAAGAAACTGGTCCAGCTCGACGGCTACACCCGCGAGAACGCCAGGGTCCAGGTCGGCGGGACGGTGAAGATCAGGAAGGCGCCCCGCCAGACCGCCACGACGATCGTGCTGACGCCCGTCGATTCCGAGAACTGGTGGCCCGACGAAAACGAGGTCGGCTACATCGGCAAGCTCCTGCAGGGACTGGCCGTCATCGACGGCGACAAGCTGAACATTCCGCTCTTCGGGGGCAAGGACCGTTTCTTTTCGGTGGATGGCGCCTCACCCTCCGGCGCGGTCATCATCAACCAGCACACGAAATTCAAGGTGAACAAACCCGACTATTCGGAAAAGGCGGCCTCCCGCGTTTCTTTCGAGGACATCGGAGGACTGCAACGGGAGCTGAGATCCATTCGGGAGATGGTCGAAATTCCGCTGCGTTACGGGGAGATTTTCGACAGGTTGGGCATCGAGGCGCCGAAAGGGCTGCTTCTCTACGGACCCCCGGGAACGGGGAAAACCCTCATCGCCCGCGCCATCGCGGCGGAGACGAAGCTCCATTTCATCAAGATCAACGGCCCCGAGATCATCCAGAAGTATTACGGCGACAGCGAGGCCCGGCTGCGCGACATCTTCGAAGAGGCGACGCGCAAGGCGCCGAGCGTCATCTTCATCGATGAAATCGACGCCATCGCTCCGAAGCGGGCCGAGGTCGTGGGGGACGTCGAAAAGAGGGTGGTCGCGCAGCTTCTCGCCCTCATGGACGGCACGGTTCCCCGCGGCCATGTGCTCGTGATCGGCGCGACCAACGTTCCGGAGATGATCGATCCCGCGCTGCGCAGACCGGGCCGCTTCGATCGGGAAATCGGCATCTCGGCTCCCCACGCGGAAGGACGCCTTGCCATCCTGAAGATCCACAGCCGCCGCATGCCGCTTGCGCCGGATGTCGATCTCGATCAAGTGGCGCAGATCACCCACGGGTTCGTCGGGGCCGATCTGGAGGCGCTCTGCAAGGAGGCGGGTATGGTCGCCGTGCGGCGGTATCTGCCGGTGGGCGCCCTGGGCAATTCGGGTCGGCTTCCCGTCACTCCGGAACGCATGCGGATCTCCCGCGAGGATTTTCTGACGGCCCTTCGCGAGGTCGAACCGACGGCAACCCGCGAGTTCTTCAACGAAAGGTCCACCTTGAAGCTCGCCGACATCGGCGGCCTGTCCGAAATCAAGGAAACGCTCCTGTCGATCGTCGATTGGCCGCTGAAATACCCCGAGCTGTTCGCCTCGGGCAGGGTTTCCTCGCGCGGCATTCTGCTGTCCGGTCCTTCCGGCACCGGGAAGACCATCATCGTCCGGGCTCTCGCCGGAGAGACGGGCATCAATTTCATCCCGATCAGCAGCTCCATCCTCTTCTCGAAGTGGCTCGGGGAATCCGAGAAGGCGCTGCACGGCATCTTCAAGAAAGCCAAGCAATCCGCTCCGACGATTCTCTTCTTCGACGAGATCGACGCCCTGGCGCCGAAGCGCGGCGTCGAGTCGGCATCCGGCGCCATC
>JADGRB010000446.1 GCA_017881315.1 Pseudomonadota bacterium | reverse complement strand
CGAAGAACTCGGCGAAGCCCTTCACGTCCCGCGGTTCGGGGCGGACGGGTTTGCCGATGCTCTTGGCGATCCGCGCGTCGAGGTAGTCGGGCAGCGACTGCCTGGCGCCTTCGGCCCGCATGTAGGCGGCGAGCACGGCCATGCCCCAGGCGCCGCCCTCGCCAGCGGTCGCGGGGATGCTGACCGGGATGTCGAGCGCGGCGGCCATCATGCGCTGGCCGGTGTCACCGCCCTTGAAGAAGCCGCCATGGCCGCGGATCTCGTCGATGACCACCCCCTCCTTCTCGGTGAGGACGTTCATGCCGGTCCGCAGGGCGCAAAGCGACGCGTAGTACATCGCGCGAACGAAGTTCGGCAGGGTGAACTTGCTGTTCTGGCTCCGCGCGAACAGCGGCCGGCCTTCGGTGAAGCCGGTGAGGTGCTCGCCGGAGACGTAGTTGATGGCGAGGAGCCCACCCGCGTCCGGATCTCCCTCCCCCGCGAGCGGCAGGAGCTTTTCGTAAAGCTCGTCCAGCCCCGTCCCGCCGCCCAGCGCCTTGGCGACCTGGCCGAAGAGGACGATCCAGGCGTCGAGGTCGGAGGAGCCATTGTTGGCGTGGGCCATGGCCACCGGCTTGCCGTCGGGCGTGACCAGGATGTCGATCTCTCCGTGGACCTGCGACAGGCTCTTCTCGAGGACGATCATCGCGAACACCGAGGTTCCCGCCGATACGTTCCCCGAGCGCGGCCGCACCGCATTGGTCGCGACCATGCCCGTGCCCGCGTCCCCCTCGGGAGGGCAGAACGGAATGCCGGGCGGGAGCTTGCCCGTCGGGTCAACGAGCTTCGCCCCCCCGGCGGTGAGCTGTCCGGCGGGACGACCGGCGGGCAAGACCTCGGGGAGGATGTCCCGCAGCTTCCAGCCCAGCTTGCGCGGCGCGATGAGGCCGTCGAACTTGGCCATCCGCCTGGCATCCCAGTCGCCGGTGTGCGGGTCGATGGGGAACATGCCCGAGGCCTCGCCCAGCCCCATCTGGTGCTGGCCGGTGAGCCTCCAGTGGACGTAGCCGGCGAGCGTCGTGAGGCGCGCGATCCGCGGCACGTGCGGCTGCGCCTCCAGGATCGACTGGTAAAGGTGGGCGATGCTCCAACGCTCCGGGACGGCGAAGTCGAGGGGGGGGGTCAGCTCGGCGCAGGCCTTGCCGTTGATGTTGTTCCGCCAGGTCCGGAAGGGGACCAGGAGCTTCCCTTCCCGATCGAGCGCCAGATACCCGTGCATCATCCCGCTCACGCCCATCGCCGCGACAGTCGTGAGCTCGAGGGAGTGGCGGGCGCGCACGTCTTCCGCGAGCGACGCGTAGCAAGCGGCCAGCCCCTGCCAGACGTCCTCCATGTGGTACGTCCAGACGCCGTCCTCGAGCCGGTTCTCCCAGGCGTGCGAGCCCGACGCGAGCGGCGTCGTGTCCGGCGCGATCAGGGAGGCCTTGATGCGTGTGGAGCCGAACTCGATGCCGAGGATTGCGCCTCCCGATCGGATCAACTCCAGCATGCGCTCGTCACTTGTCTTGGCCGTAGTACGCGTTCTTCCCATGCTTGCGCTCGAAGTGCTTGCGGATCAGGCGATCCGGGAGCCGCGCGGCCGCCGGATCGAGGGTCCGCGTGACGAACGCCATCCGCGCCAGCTCTTCCAGCACCGCGGCGTTGTAGATGGCCTTCTCCGGCGTCTCGCCCCAGGTGAAGGCGCCGTGGCCGGCCACCAGCACCATGGGGGTGGCGAGCGGATCGCGCTTGGCGAAACACTCCAGGATCTGATTTCCGGTCTCGATCTCGTAGTCCCGCTCCACCGCTTCGTCCGACATGAGCGAGGTGCAGGGCACGTCCTCGGCCAGGTGGTCGGCGTGGGTCGTCCCATAAATGGGGATGGGGAGCCGCGCCTGGGCCCAGCCGGTCGCGTAGCTCGAGTGCGTATGGACCACGCCGGCAATCCCCTGGCCCTTCCAGGCCCGATAGAGGACGAGGTGGGTTGCGGTGTCGGAGGAGGGCCGAAGCTTGCCCTCCACGATCTTGCCAGAGAGATCGACCACCACGAGGTCGTCGACCGTAAGCTTCTCGTACGCCACCCCGCTGGGCTTGATGGCGACGACGCCACGGGCCGCGTCCAGCGCGGAGACGTTTCCGAAGGTGTAGATGGCCAGGCCGCGCTTCGGGATCTCCTGGTTGGCGGCCCAGGCTCTTTCTTTCAGCTCGTGGTACGGCGACGGCACTGCAGCAACTTTCACTTTGGAGTCGGCCGACGGCCGTATAGATGCTGTCTGCCGGTCAGGAACCAGAGCTCTGGCATCTTGCGCTGGGCCGAGTCGCTCATCGCGTTTTCAACGGTTCGGGGCTGGGCCCAAGGTCCCGGATTGCATGGATAATTCGACCGTAGCCCCTAAAAACTTCGTGCGCTCGGGAGCCGCGAAGTGATAGCTAGTGTGAGCGCTAACATTGGGCCTGTCAAGCCTGACGATGTGCGTAGACGATGACCGCTCCCCAGCTCAGACCGGAGAAGCGCCGTCCCGCGGTGATGGAAGACGTCGCGCGGCTGGCTGGGGTCTCGTATCAGACCGTCTCGCGCGTCCTCAACGACAGCCCTAAAGTCCGCGCGGACACGCGCGAACGTGTGCTGGCGGCGATCCGCCAGCTCGACTACCGTCCCAATTCGGTGGCGCGGGCCCTGGCGACGGGACGCTCCAAGACTCTCGGGGTGGTCAGCTTCGACACCACGCTGTACGGTCCCGCCTCCACGTTGCTGGGCATCGAGCGGGCTGCACACGATGCCGGTTACGGCGTGAGCGTCTCCAGCCTCCATTCGCTCAACCGCGGCACCGTGCTGGCCGCCATCCAGCAGCTGCGGGACCAGGGCGTGGACGGCGTGGTGGTCATCGCGCCGCTGCGGGCGGGCGTGGACGCGCTTCGGCACCTGAGAACGGACGTCGCCGTGGTGGCGGTGGCAGCAGGGCCGAACGAGTCGATTCCCGTCGCGAGCATCGACCAGATGGCGGGCGCCGCCGCCGCCACACGGCACCTTCTCAGCCTCGGTCACAAGACCGTCTGGCACCTGGCAGGCCCGAATGACTGGAAGGAGGCGGAGGAGCGGATCGAGGGCTGGAGGTCCGTGCTCCAGGCGGTCGGTGCCCCGCTCCCGGCCCTCCTCCGGGGCGACTGGACGGCCCGCTCGGGGTACGAGCTCGGGCAAAACCTGCTGGAGATCCCGGAGGTGACCGCGGTCTTCGCCGCCAACGATCAGATGGCGCTGGGGCTCCTTCGCCGGCTACACGAGGCCGGCCGGGAGGTCCCCCGCGATCTGAGCATCGTGGGTTTCGACGACATCCCCGAGGCGGCCTACTTTACGCCTCCGCTCACTACGATCCGACAAGATTTCACGGATTTAGGCAGGCGTTGCCTGTACGCCCTGCTGGCTAGAATCGAAGGCGAGGCAGGGCCGACGCGGGTGGTGGTGGCGCCCGAGCTGGTGGTGCGGGGCTCGACCGTTGCGCCGCCAAAGAGATAGTTTCCGGATATCGTGTAATTTTGTGAACGCTCACACGAAAGCATGTTAACAAGTACGAGCTCGCCGAC
>JADGRB010000187.1 GCA_017881315.1 Pseudomonadota bacterium | reverse complement strand
GACGACATCTCGGCAGAGGCGCTGGCCGCCAACGGCTACGTCGAGATTCCGGTGGGCGACTATTCGGCCCAGGACCGCCTCTATCGGATCGACTTCGACGACGCCGCAGAGGCCGCGGCGGCCCTGGCCAAGCTCTCCCAGGATCCCGATGTCGAGACCGTCGACTACGACTCGGTCGCCACCATCCCGCCCGACGAGCGGGCCGAGGAGGCCACCGCGGCTGCGGGATCGATGGAGGCGGAATGCGGCGCCCGGACCGGGCAGGCCGCGGCCGACCTCCCGGCGGCCGGGGCCGATTTCCCCAACGACACCTGCTTCAAGTATCAGTGGCACCTGCGTCAGATCGGAATGCCGGAGGCCTGGAAGCGCGGCACCGGCAGCGGCGTGGTGGTCGCCGTGATCGATACCGGCGTCACCCAGGTCGGCGATCTGGCCGCCACCAAGTTCGTCCCCGGCTACAACTTCATCGCCAACAACACGAACGCGGCCGACGACCACGGCCACGGCACGCACGTGGCCGGGACCATCGCCGAGTCGACCAACAACCGGATCGGCGTCGCCGGGGTCGCTTACGGCGCGTCGATCATGCCGCTCAAGGTGCTGTCGGCCAAAGGCTCGGGCTCGATGGCGGGCATCGCGCAGGCGATCCGCTGGGCGGCCGATCACGGGGCCAACGTCATCAACATGAGCCTGGGCGGTCCCTTCGCGGTTGGCGCGATCGCCAGCGCGGTCAAGTACGCGCACGGCAAGGGCGTCGTGATCGTCGCGGCGGCCGGCAACGACGGCCACGGGCGGGTCGGGTATCCGGCACGCTACCCGGGGGTCATCGCCGTCGCGGCCACCCAGTTCGACGAGAGCACGACGTTCTATTCCAACTGGGGTCCCCAGCTCGATATCGCCGCACCGGGCGGTAACGTGCGCGTCGACCAGAACGGCGACGGCAAGCCCGACGGCGTTCTCCAGCACACCATCGTTCCGGGCGACATCGGGCGCACCGACTACCTGTGGTTCATGGGGACCTCGATGGCCTCGCCGCACGTCGCGGGCGTGGCCGCGCTGATCATGGGCGCCGGGGTTCGGCGGCCAGAGGCGGTGGAAGAGATCTTGCTCGGCACGGCTCGGAAACCGAAAGGGCGGAACGCGGCGACTGGCGCGCGCGTCGATGACCACTACGGCGCCGGGATCGTCGACGCGGCGGCGGCGTTGCACAAAGCGCGCGACGGCCGCGGCGCGGGTGAGCTGGGGCTCGGACTCGCGGCCTCGCTTCTGGGCCTGGCGCTCATGCGGCGGCGCGGTGTGGCGGTCGTGCCGCTGGGGCTCGGGTTCGCGGCCGCGCTGGTGGCCGGCTCCTCGGGACTCTTCTTCCTGCCCGGCCTGACGCCCGAGAGCTGGACGCACGCGCACGCCGTGGCCGGAATGTTCTCGGGGGGGATCACCGATCTCGCCCGCGGTCCGCTGAGCGCGACGCTGCTCTACAGCGCGCTCGCGCCAGTCGGGTTGATGGTGCTGCTCTACGGCGTCCGGCGGCTGCGGCCAGCTCTGGCCGGATTCGGCTTCGGCGTGGCGGGCGCCCTCCTCTTCACCGCCGTCGGCCACACCGTCGACCTGCGCTTCGTCCCCGACGCGCTCGAGCCCCTCTGGCTCACCGCCCAGGCCGCCCTCGCCGGCCTCTTCGCCGCGGCCTGCCTGCGCAAGGCCTGAAGCCGGTTACTGCCCGCGGCGCAGCTCGGTCAGGACCGATTTGGCGACGGCCTTGAGCGTGTCGAACACGCCGGCGCCGCTGGTGGCGCAGGCCTCGAACTCCTGCGCCTTGGTCGGGTTCAGGACCTCGCGGAGCTGGTCCATCGGCGCGGCGTTGGGGAGATCGCGCTTGTTGTACTGCACGACGTAGGGGAGCTTGTTGAGGTCGTACCCCTGGTCGGTCAGGTTGAGGCGCAGGTTGTCGAGCGACTCGATGTTGGCCTCCATCCGCTCGATCTGCGAATCGGCGACGAACACCACCCCGTCGACCCCCTTCAAGATCAGCTTCCGGCTGGCGTCGTAGAAGACCTGCCCCGGCACCGTGTAGAGGTGGAAGCGGGTCTTGAACCCGCGGATCTCGCCCAGCGACAGCGGAAGGAAATCGAAGAACAGCGTTCGCTCGGTCTCGGTCGCCAGCGAGATCATCTTCCCCTTCGCGTCGGGGCTGGTCTTCGCATAGATGTAGTGCAGGTTGGTGGTCTTCCCGCACAGACCGGGTCCGTAGTAGACCAGCTTGCAGTTGATCTCGCGCGACGAGTAGTTGATGAAACTCATGCCGACACCCGCAGACGGGCGTCAGT
The DNA here is from genome assembly GCA_017881315.1 of Pseudomonadota bacterium. GTDB lineage: Bacteria > Myxococcota_A > Polyangia > Fen-1088 > Fen-1088 > JADGRB01. The sequence goes on along the minus strand of JADGRB010000187.1, from coordinate 7,139 downwards.
CCACGCGTGAGCGAAGGCGGCTTCGCCGCCGGAGCTCGTCGCGGGAGGTTTGGAACCCTCCCAGGGTTCCAAGTCAATCATTGAACAGGTTGTCGATGTCGCTGTCGGTGATCTCGGTGAGGATCGACGGCTCGCTCTTGGCGGCGGCCTTCTTGGCGACCGAGTCGAAGAGCCGCACCATCTCGTCGGACGACTTCTTGACCCGCAGCCGCACCAGCCCCAGCGAAGACCGCTCGTCGAACAGCACCACCAGGATGGCGCGCCCCCCGACCAGCGTGATGTGGATGTGGGTCTTCTCTCCCTCGTGGAACTGACTGAAGAAGTCCTTCTCGCGAAGGATCTTCGAAATGCCACCGGTCGCGGCGACGTTGCCCGCCGTCAGTGACGACAGCGAGGTCACGTCCAGCTCGTCGACGTCGCCGGCGTCGGCGATCGCCTGACCGTCGCGGCCGATCAAGAGCACGGCCTTGGCATTGGCATCCCGAGTGAGCCGCGCGCAGACGAGAGACATCGCCTGCTGCTCCTCGGGGTACATCACATCGGGGCCACTCATCGTAATCCTCGGCAGGTCGACATCGTGCTCCCTAGGGTTCCCACGAATATCACTCGCGAATCGGGGTTTCAAGCATTGTACCCCCACAATCCTCGCCTGCGGACATCTTTACATTTCGCGCCGGCCGTCTATCGCGCGGGCCAAGGTGACCTGATCGGCGTACTCCAGCTCACCGCCGATCGGGACGCCGGTGGCAATGCGGCTGCATCGAACGCCCAGCGGGCGGAGCAGCTTGGCCAGGTAGACCGCCGTGGCCTCCCCCTCGACGCTGGGGCTGGTCGCCAGAATTACCTCGCCGATGGCCTCTGCGACGCTCCCGTCGCCGCAGCGTCTCAGCAGCTCGGGGATTCGCAGATCGTCCGGCCCCACCCCGTCGAGGGGCGACAAGACCCCGTGCAGGACGTGGTAGCGGCCGCGATACCCCCCGGCGCGCTCGATGGCCACCAGGTCCTGCGGCTGCGCGACCACGCAGACCAGGGTCCCGTCCCGGCGCTGGTCCCGGCAGATGGCGCAGGGGTCCGCCTCGGTCAGATCGCAGCAGGTGGAGCAAAACCGGATCTTCTGTCGGACTTCCACGATAGCGGCGGCCAGCGCCGCGGCGTCCTCCGCCGAGGCCCGCAGGATGTGGAAGGCCAGCCGCGCGGCCGTCTTCTCGCCGATCCCGGGCAGTTTGCCGAGCTGCTGGACCAGCCGCGCGATGGGCGAGGCGTACATCGGCCGTCAGACCCCGGCGAGGCCGGGGGGCAGCGGCAGCCCGCCGGTCACGCGCGCCATGGCCGCTTCCGCCGTCTCGCGCGCCCGGCCGAGCGCGATGTTGACCGCCCCCACCGCCAGATCCTCGATCATCTTCTTGTCGCCGACGATGGCGTCATCGATGGTCAGAGAGAGGACCTCGCCCTTGCCATTCGCGGTGCAGCGGCAGAGGCCGCCGCCGGTCTCGCCGACGACGGTGTTGCGCCCGAGCTCCTCGCGGACGCGCGCCACCTCGCTCTGAATCCGCTGCGCGGTTTCCAGCAGGCCTTTCAGGTCGGGCATCGACATCAGGTCTTGATCTCCTTGAGCGAGGCCCCGAAAACGTCCTGGGCGCTGCGAATCACCGGATGCTGGCGGGCCTCGAGCTCCCGCGTCTTGCGGTCGGCGACCGCGGCGTCGTTCTCCACCCCGACCTCGGAGCGGACCGCGGCGGGACCGTTGCTGCCCACCGTGAAGCCAATTCTCAGGGGGCGCCCCAAAGCGGTCGAGACGACCGAATCGATCTCCCCCCGGGCCTTTTCGGCCCGATCGGCGTCGATCTTGGAAGAGAAAGCCAGCGACATGGCGTTCGAATTCGAGGAGATGACCTCCGCGTGCGCCAGCAAGGCGGCCAGCGACGGACGGCTCGCCTCGAACGTCTTGAGGACGCTCCGCCATACCTGGTCCAAGGACTGGACGGCCCCGGCCGTTGGCGGGCCCGGGTCGGTTCCCCGACTTGCGTCGACGGGGGCCGCCGCCGTGGCCAAGGTCCGGGGCGCGGCGACTGCCGGCGGCTTGGTCGCCGCCGGGGCCAGGGCCGCGACCGGGGCTGGAGCCGCGCCGGCGGACACGGCCGGGCGCGGGGCACCGCGGAGGCGCCCTTCCATATCGTCGAGACGCTGCAAGAGATCGCCGAGCGGGATCATCGGCTCGGCGTTGCACAGATCGATCGCCGCCATCTCGTAGAGCAGGCGTGGGGTGGGCAGGCGCGACGCCTCGTCGACGGCGCGGGCCCAGCGGTCGAACAGGATCGTGGTGAGGCCGGGCGCGGCGCGGGCCGTGAGCGCGCGGGCCTCGGCGATCTCCTCGGGCGTGGCGTCGACCAGATCGCCGAGCTCGATCCCGCCGCCCCCGCCCTCCCCGCCCGTCACGCAGGCCACCACCTCGAGGTCGCGCAGAAACCCCAGGAACGCCCGACCGAGCTCACCCAGGTCGACTCCCCGATCGACGGCGCGTGCGATGAGCCGCAGCGCGGTCGCCGGCTGTCGGTCCAGCACCGCCCCGGCGAGCTCCACGAGGAGCCGGCGGTCGGCGACGCCCAGCACGTCGGCCGTCACCTCGGCGGTCAGCTTCTCCGACCCGACGTAGGCGATCGTCTGATCGAGCAACGACAGGGCATCGCGCACCGAGCCCGCCGCCTGACGGGCGATGAGGCGTACCGCCTCGGGCGTGGCCTCGATCTTCTCCGCCCCCAGGATTCCCTCCAGGTGCGTCGAGAGGCGGGCGGTCGAGATCAGCTTGAAGTCGAAGCGCTGGCAGCGGGAGAGGATCGTGGCCGGAATCTTGTGCACCTCGGTGGTCGCGAACACGAACACCACGTGAGGCGGCGGCTCCTCCAGCGTCTTGAGCAGCGCGTTCCAGGAGTGCGCCGACAGCATGTGCACTTCGTCGATGATGTAGACCTTGCGGCGGGCGCGCGCGGGGAGGTAGCGCACCCCTTCCAGCACCGACTTGGTCTCCTCGACCTTGGTGTTGGAGGCGGCGTCGATCTCGATGACGTCCACCGACCGTCCGGCGACGATCTCCTGGCAGAAGTCGCAAACGCCGCAGGGCTCGGCGGTGGGCCCCTTCTCGCAGGACAGCGCCTTGGCCAGGATCCGGGCGGCGCTGGTCTTGCCGACGCCGCGCGCCCCGGTGAACAGGAAGGCGTGGTGGACCCGGTTCTGGGCGATGGCGTTGGAGAGCGTCCGCGCCACGTGTTCCTGGCCGACCAGCTCCGAAAAGCGCTGGGGGCGGTATTTCCGAGCCAGGACCAGATACGACACCCGCGCAATGTACCTAATAAAAGCACCCCCGACGACCGGGAACGGCGGCTTGTCGGGGAAGTTGGGGTGCTTACCTGTGAAAGGTCCCATGAGACTCGACAAACTGACCATCAAGGCGCGGGAGGCCGTCCAGGCGGCCCAGGAGCTGGCCGGCAGCCGCGGCCACCAGGAGCTGACCCCGGAGCACCTGCTGGCGGCGCTGCTCGACCAGGCGGAGGGCGTGACCGGCGCGCTGCTGCGCAAGCTGGGCGTCGACCCGACGCTGGTTCGTCAGTCCACGGCCGAGGCGCTCGAAACCCAGCCACAAGCGCGCGGCTCGACGGCGGACATCTTCGTGGGACGTCGCTTGAACGATCTCCTGGAGGATGCGACCCGCCAATCCAAGGAGCTCAAGGACGAATACGTCTCGAGCGAGCACATTCTGCTGGCGCTGCTCGGCAAGGACCACGGCGCCGCCAGCCGCGCGCTCAAGGACGCGGGGGTGCGCAAGAGCGACTTTCTGAAGGCGCTGGCCGAGGTGCGGGGGACCCAGCGCGTGACCGACCCCGAGGCGGAAGGGAAGTACCAGTCGCTCGCCAAGTACACCCGCGATCTCACCGAGCTGGCCCGGAGCGGCAAGCTGGATCCGGTGATCGGCCGCGACGAGGAGATAAGGCGCGCGATGCAGGTGCTGTCGCGCCGCACCAAGAACAACCCGGTGTTGATCGGCGATCCGGGGGTCGGCAAGACCGCCATCGTCGAAGGGATCGGGCTGCGGATCGCCACCGGAGACGTCCCGGAGTCGCTCAAGGACAAGAGGATTCTGGCGCTCGATCTGGGGGCGCTCATCGCGGGGACGAAATTCCGCGGCGAGTTCGAGGACCGCCTCAAGGCTGTGCTCAAGGAGATCGAGGCCGCCGCCGGCGGCGTCATCCTGTTCATCGACGAGCTGCACACGCTGGTGGGCGCGGGGGGCGCCGAGGGCGCGGTCGACGCGGCCAACATGCTCAAGCCGGCGCTGGCGCGCGGCGATCTACGCTGCATCGGCGCCACCACCCTCGACGAGTATCGAAAGTACATCGAGAAGGACAAGGCGCTCGAACGCCGTTTTCAGCCGGTCTACGTGGGGGAGCCGTCGCTCGAGGACACGGTGGCAATCTTGCGCGGTCTCAAGGAACGCTACGAGGTGCACCACGGGATCCGGATCCGCGACGCCGCGCTGGTCGCGGCGGCGCGACTTTCCCACCGTTACATCTCGGGCCGGCAGCTCCCCGACAAGGCGATCGACCTGGTCGACGAGGCGGCCAGCCGCCTCAAGATGCAGATCGATTCGCGACCCGACGCGATCGACCAGATCGAACGGCGGCTGACGTCGCTGGCCATCGAGGAGCAGGCGCTCGGCAAGGAGAAGGACGACGCCTCGGCCAAACGCCTGGCGGCGGTCGCCAAGGAGATCGCGGAGCTACGCGAGCGGGCGGACCAGATGAACGGCGTCTGGCAGCACGAGAAGAGCCTCATCGAATCTCTGCGCAAGCTCAAGGAAGAGTCGGAGGCCGCCAAGACGGAGGCGGAGCTGGCGCAGCGGCGCGGCGATCTCAACCGCGCCGCGGAGCTGCGCTTCGGTCGCGTTCCCGAGCTGGAGAAGGCCGCGCTCGCGAAGTCCGCCGAGCTCAAGGAAGCCCAGAAGCACGGTTCTTTCTTACGCGAGGAGGTCACCGAAGAGGACGTGGCCGCCGTGGTCTCGAAGTGGACCGGCATTCCAGTAGACAAGATGCTGGAGGGAGAGCAGGCCCGTCTGCTGCTCCTGGAGGAGCGTCTCCACGCGCGCGTCATCGGCCAGGACGAAGCGGTCTCCGCGGTGGCCAACGCCGTCCGCCGCTCGCGCGCCGGGCTGCAGGACCCCAACCGTCCGATCGGCTCGTTCATCTTCCTCGGCCCCACCGGCGTCGGGAAGACGGAGCTGGCGCGCGCGCTGGCCGACTTTCTGTTCGACGACGAGACACACATGGTCCGCATCGACATGTCCGAATACATGGAGAAGCACGCGGTCTCGCGCCTCATCGGCGCCCCACCCGGCTACGTCGGCTACGACCAGGGCGGGCAGCTCACCGAGGCCGTCCGCCGCCGCCCCTATTCGGTGATCCTCTTCGACGAGATCGAGAAGGCCCATCCGGACGTCTTCAACACACTCCTGCAGCTGCTCGACGACGGCCGGCTGACCGACGGCCAGGGCCGCACCATCGACTTTCGCAACACGGTCATCATCATGACCTCCAACCTCGGGAGCCAGCATCTGGCGGACTGGACCGATCTGGGCGCGAAGGACAAGGTCATGGCGGAGCTCCGGCAGGCATTCCGGCCGGAGTTCCTGAACCGGATCGACGACATCGTCATCTTCCATTCCCTCGGTCGGAGCGAGATCGACAGCATCGTCGACCTGCAGCTCGGACGCCTGCGCAAGCTGCTGCGCGAGCGCGATCTGGACCTCGAGCTCTCGCCCGAGGCGCGCACCTTCCTGGCCGACCAGGGATACGACCCGCAGTACGGCGCGCGCCCGCTCAAACGCGCGCTGGTCCGCTATGTACAGGATCCGCTCGCCAAGCAGGTCCTCGCCGGCGACCTTCACCCCGGAGACACCATCCTGGCGGACCGCGCGGCCGGCGCCGACGCGCTGACCTTCAACCGGAAACCGCAGCACAAGATCGCGGTCATGTCATGATGGACTGACCACGGGCATGAAAGATCTCTACAAGACACTGGGCGTTTCCGAGACCGCGGACGAGGCGAGCATCAAGAAGGCCTACCGGAAGCTGGCCAAGGATCTCCACCCCGACGTCACGGGCGACGACAAGAAGAAGACCGAGCGCTTCAAGGAGATCAACGAAGCCTACGCGGTGATCGGCGACGAGCAGAAGCGCAAGGAATACGATCGCCTCAAGCACGCGCCGGTTCGTCCCGACGGCATGCCGGAGGGCTTCGACGCCGAGGCGTTCGCACGGACGTTTGGCGGTCGTGCGCGCACCACGGCGGGCGGCGTCGAGGTCGGCGGCGACTTCGACATGAACGACCTCTTCGCGAACCTGTTCGGGGGCGGGGGGGGCCAAGCCCAGCATCCCTGGGCACGCGCCCGGACCCGTCCGGTGCGGGGCGCCGACATCGGCGGTCGGCTGGAGGTCTCGTTCGCAGAGGCCGCGCTGGGCGCCAAGCGTTCGGTGCGCACGGGGAGCGGTGGCACCGTCGAGGTCAGCATCCCGCCCGGGGTCGAGAGCGCGGGCCGGCTGCGGCTGCCTGGCCAGGGCGCCCCGGCGCCTGGAAAGGGTGGCACGCCCGGGGATCTCTACCTCGAGATCGAGGTCCGACCGGATCCGTTCCTCAGCCGCCAGGACGACGACATCGAGCTCGCTCTGCCGGTGACGATGACCGAGGCCGCGCTGGGCGCCAAGGTCGAGGTTCCCACCGTCGAGGGCCCCGTCACGGTGACCGTCCCACCCGGGACCTCCAGCGGCGCCCGGTTGCGCTTGCGGGGCCGTGGCGTCAAGAATGCCGACGGGGCGCGGGGCGACCAGTTCTGCCGCGTCGAGATCGTGACGCCCAAGATCAAACCCGACGACGCGGAGACGCGCCGCCTGTTCGAAGAGATCGCCAAGCGCACCTCAAGCGGACCGGTGCGAAAATTCTGAGCTCCTATCTGGTATACCTTTTAGACCCCTCGGCATCTTACAGAGAGAGGTTCAATCGATGAGCGATACCCCCAAGATCCTTCCGTTGCTTTCGCTCCGCAACTTGGTCTTGTTCCCCGGCGCCGTGATGCCGGTCGAAATCGGCCGTGC
>JADGRB010000015.1 GCA_017881315.1 Pseudomonadota bacterium | reverse complement strand
CGACGCCACGAAGGACGCGTTCGAGAGCGACACGTAGGCTCGGCTCCCGTCGGGCACGATCGCGATCGAGCTCGGGCTCAAGGGTCCGGGCCCGAAGTAAGGAACGTTGAGATGCTGAATTCCCGGGAAGGGCGGCACGTTCGCATCGATGCTCCCGGCGCCCGCGTCGCTGTCGGCCGAGAGCTGAGCCGTGTCGGCGGCCGCGTCGATGGCCGGCGGCGATCCCGCGTCGGCGACGCCGCCGGTCGCGCCGTCGGCGCCCGCATCGACACCCGCCGCGGCGCTGGCGTCGAAAGGCGCGACGCTCTGACCGGCGCAGTCGTCGTTGAGACAAACCGGCGACGTTCCCGCGTCGACGAAGGCGACGCTGGTCCCGTCCGGCGTCCGCTGCGCCCGGACCGACTGCACGATCTTTCTCGAAGGCAACTCGAGGAGCACGATCAGATCGCAGGACGGATAGGTCACGAGCGCATACCAAGGCACCCGCGTGCCCGCGGGTGTCCCCCACCCGGAAGGGCCGACCTGCGCCAGCTCGCCCAAGCCCCCGCAAAGCAGGCTCCCCCCTTCCAGCTGGCTGGTGTCCTGGGGCAGGAACACCGCTTCGTAGGGCGCCGCGATCAGGGAAGTGCCGTCGCCCCGGAGGGGCCGGATCGTGTCGGCTGCCGTGCGCGACATCGGGACGAGGACGTTCGGATCGTTCTGTCGATTGACGACGGGCGCCACCAAGACGGCGGGATCGACCACGGTCAAATCACAAGAGCCCCGATTGGCGGAGATCAAGCGGCAGCCGTCGTCGCTGACCGAGATCTGCATGGGAAGCTCGCCCAGCGGAAGCTGGCCGTAGCCACCGGTCTGCGCGATGAGATCGACCAGCTTCCAGTTGTCGGCGTCGACCATGGTCAACCCCCCGCTCGCGCTTTCGGGCATGAACGCGAACGTCCGGCTGGACGTCGAGGCGGGCGGATCGTAGAGATTTTGCGGGTGACAGGAACGCATCGGTCGACCCGAGACGGCAAGCGGGCTAGGCGTCCCCCCGCCGTCGGCATCGGCCGCCCCACCGTCCGAGGTTTGTCCCGGCGCGAAGGCGCCGAAGCACATGAACGCCACGTCGGTCGGCCGGCTGAGATCGTTGACGGGCAGCAGATTCGGCGCGGGACTGCAGGAAGCCCCGGCGGCCGCCACGAAGGCGATGACGCCCAGGCGCCTCATCGCGGCGTCACGCTCGGAAAGCCGAGCCGCTGAATGACGTGGTATTGCGTGGCACTCCCCGGTGCCAGGTCCAGGACCGACACGTTGTTGTCGGAGAAGCCGATCAGATAGGCAATCGTGGGGTCGGCCTCGGGGAACACGATACCGGCCGGACCGCGGCCCGCCTGGAAGATCGTTTCCAGCGTGGGGCCGGTCGGATCGAAGACATAGACCTCGCCCGTATCGAAGCAGCTGACGAAGAGGCGGCTGCCGGCCCCGGCGTCATGCTGGTAGAGGAAGGTGGGGCTCGAGCAGGTCTCGAGGACGTCGGTCGGCGTGGCGCTGGTCCCGCCCGCTTTGTTGGTGGAAATGGCGAACCCAACCAGAGCCGGCGGGACCCGCTGGAGCGCATAGGCGCGCTCGGCGGGCGGCGGAGGTGTGGAGGCACCCGCCGCGGGCGGTTCGATGAACTCGATGCCGCGCATCTCCGATCCGACCAGCTCGGAGTTGAAGGTGTCGCCGGCGGGCACGACGACCTCGTCGGTGACGTCACCCGGACAATGGAGCAGATTGCCGAAGGGCACCATGGCCGTGACCAGCGGAATGTACCGCGAGCTGGCAAAGACCTCCTGGGTCGCGCCGCCGCCGGTCGACTGACCGAGCGGCACGTGAAGCTTGAGCGCCGTGATCCCGAAGGAGCCGGCCGAATTTGCCGGGAAGGGGCTACCGAACGGGGAGATGAAGTTGTCGCTCGTGAGCGGCGCCGAAGACGAGACATCGAATAGAGAAACGCCACCCGTGTCGATCGTCGCGGTGCTTCCGACCAGGTGACCGACGTAGAGCAGACCCAATTGGGGATCGAGCGCCAACGCATAAGGCTCGTCCGGGAGAGGAACCAGAGGCGCGGCTTGGTCGGTCGCTTCGGTCACCAGAGCCGACGTCGTGTCGATGATGCGGCTCGCGGCGTTGCACTCGCCCGGAGTCATGCCGGCGGGCTGGCCACAGTCGAACGGGTTCGCCTTGGCGAGGTCGACGTCGACCTCCGTCAAAGAGGTATCGCCCCGCACGCCGATCAGGAGACGGCCTCGGTTCGCGTCCGGGCTGCAGATCATGTTCTTCATGTCGCAGCGCCCACTACAATAGGGCTGCCAGACCATGCCGGCGGCGAAGCTACCGATCGCGACGGTGGCCGAGGCCTGCACATAGCGGCGCTCGTCGCAGTTGAGGATGCTGTGGTCCAGGCGATCCCAGCAACAGATCTGCGGATTGCCGCGGTCGAGCGGGCTCACGTAGTCCTCTTGCGGACAGAGCTCCCAGGTCTCCTGCACGCCGCCCACGGCCGGGACCAGGCCGCCGCGCTCCGTGCGATCCCGCTTGGCCTGGTTGAGATCCACCATCACCAAGGTCCCGTCGTTGTAGCGGAGATCCGCGTTCGAGTTGGTCACGAACAGCCAGCTCGCGGTCGAATCGGCGAGGGCGCTGGCCGGATAGAAGAAGGTGTCGGCGGGCGGCGTCACCCCCTGCTGGTTGAGCGCGCAGGCCGAGGCCGCGCAGGCGCCCGCGACCAGCAGCGCACGCGCGGCCTCCCCCCGCCGTCGCGGAGCCGCGGGAGAAGGCGCCGTGGCGCGGTCCATGCCTGTTCTTCGACCCAGCTTGGCGGGTACTAGGTTGTCTTGAGCGCCGCTTGTGCGGCGGCGAGGCGCGCGATCGGGAGTCGGTAGGGCGAGCAGGACACGTAGTCGAGCCCGAGCTGGTGGCAGAACTCGACCGACGAGGGATCGCCGCCGTGCTCGCCGCAGATGCCGATCTTGAGCTTGGGCTTCTGGGCCCGTCCGGCCTCGACCGCGATCTTCATGAGGCCCCCCACCCCTTTCCGATCGATGCTGACGAACGGATCGACCGAGTAGATGTCGTGCTGCAGGTAGGCCGCCAGGACGCGCGGCACGTCGTCGCGCGACAGACCGAAGGTGGTCTGGGTCAGATCGTTGGTCCCGAACGAAAAGAACTCCGCGGTCTGGGCGATCTCACCCGCGGTCATCGCCGCGCGCGGCACCTCGATCATGGTGCCGACCGTGTAGCTCAGCTTTCGCCCCTTCTCGGCGAAGACGGCGGCCGCCGTCTTGCGCACCAGGTCGGCCTGCAGGTCCAGCTCCTTCTTGATGCCGACCAGCGGGATCATGATCTCCGGAAAGACCTGCTTGCCTTCGGCCGCCAGGTCGCAGGCCGCCTCGAACACGGCGCGCGCCTGCATCTCGGTGATCTCCGGGTAGGTGATCCCCAGCCGGCAGCCGCGGTGACCGAGCATCGGGTTGGACTCCTTGAGCTCCTCGATCCGCGCGTGGATCTGCTCCACCGACTTGCCCGTCGCGGCCGCCAGGTCACGAACGCCCGCCTCGTCGTGCGGCAGGAACTCGTGCAGCGGGGGATCGAGCGTTCGGATCGTGACCGGCCGTCCGGCCATCGCCGCGAAGATGCCGTGGAAGTCTGCCCGCTGCAGCGGGAGCAGCTTGGCCAGCGCCGCGCGGCGAGCCGCCTCGTTCTCGGCCACGATCATCTCGCGCATCGGGCCGATTTTTTCTTCGCCGAAGAACATGTGCTCGGTCCGGCAGAGCCCGATCCCCTCGGCTCCGAACGCCACCGACGCCGCCGCCTGGTCGGGCTGATCGGCGTTGGCGCGTACGCGCAGCTTGCGCGCGGCGTCCGCCCAGCTCATCAGCTTGGCGTAGCGCTGGTAGGCGGGCGCCGCCGAGGGCTCGAGGTTCTTCTCGATGAGGACCCGGATGACCTCGGACGGCGTGGTCTCGATGCGACCCGCGATGACCTCGCCGGCAAAACCGTCGATCGAGATCCAGTCGCCTTCCTTGACGATCATCGGGCCTTTGGCGGTGGTGACCCGCATCTCCCGCGCGTGGTAGTCGAACGACAGCGCGTCGCAACCGACGATGCAGACCTTCCCCATCTGACGCGCGACCAGCGCCGCGTGGCTGGTCATGCCGCCGAAGGCGGTCATGAAGCCGAGCGAGGCGTTCATCCCCCGGATGTCCTCCGGGCTGGTCTCGTGGCGACAGAGGATGAGGTTCGTCTCGCCCTTCGCGGCCAGCGCCTCCGCCTCGTCGGCGAAGAACACCACCTTGCCGGTGGCGGCGCCCGGACCAGCCGGGAGCCCCTTGGCCAGCAGGCGCCCCTCTTCGACAGCGGCCTTCTTGGCCGACGGGAGAAACACCGGGCGCAGCAGCTGGTTGAGCGCCTCGGGATCCACCCGACGCAGCGCCTCTTCCTTCGGGATCAGCTTCTCTTCCACCATCTCGACGGCGATGCGCACGCCGGCGAAGCCGGTGCGCTTGCCGCTCCGACATTGCAGCATGTAGAGCTTGGTGTTCTCGATGGTGAACTCGATGTCCTGCATGTCCTTGTAGTGCTTCTCGAGCTTCTTGCGGATCTCGAGCAGCTGCTTGTAGGCGACCGGCAGGACCTTGCCGAGCTCCTCGATCTTCTGCGGCGTGCGGATGCCGGCCACGACGTCCTCGCCCTGCGCGTTGACCAGGAACTCGCCGTAAAAGACGTTCTCGCCGCTGGCCGGATCGCGCGTGAAGCAGACGCCGGTGGCGGAGTCCGCCCCCTTGTTACCGAACACCATGGCCTGGATGTTGACCGCCGTCCCCCACTCCGCCGGGATGTTGTTGAGGCGCCGGTACAGGTTGGCGCGATCGTTCTGCCACGATTGAAAGACCGCCTTGATGGCGCCTTCCAGCTGCGCGTACGGATCGGTCGGAAAGTCGACGCCGACCCGTTTCTTGATCTCGCTCTTGAACTCGACGACCAGCTCCTTGAGCGCCTGAGCCGAGAGGTCGGAGTCGACCTTCACACCCTCGACCTTCTTCTTGTGGGCGAGGATCTCGTCGAACGGATCGTGATCCTCCTTCTTCTCCGGCTTGAGACCGAGCACCACGTCGCCGTACATCGCGATGAAGCGACGGTAGCTGTCGAAGGCGAAGCGCTCGTTGCCCGACTTCTTGGCCAGGCCCGCGACGGTCACGTCGTTGAGGCCCAAGTTCAAGATGGTGTCCATCATGCCGGGCATCGACGCCCGCGCACCCGAGCGAACCGACACCAGCAGCGGGTTCACCGGATCGCCGAACTTGGCGCCGACCAGCTTCTCCATCCGCGCCACCATGCCGCGCATGTCCGCGTCGAGGCCCTTGGGCAGCTTCTTGCCATTGTCGTAGAACTCGGTGCAGACCTCGGTCGTGATGGTGAATCCGGGGGGGACCGGCAGGCCGATGTTCGCCATCTCCGCCAGGTTCGCTCCCTTGCCGCCGAGGAGATTCTTCATCTCCTTGTTCCCCTCTGCCTTGGCGCCGCCGAAGAAGTAGACCCGCTTGGTGGTCTTGCCGGCGCTGGGCGCGATCTTCTTGAGGACCACCTTGGCGGCGGCGCGAACGCCGTTCTTGTGACCGTTCTTGTGGCTGACTTTTGAAACCAGGCCTTTGACGGCCTTCTTCAGCTTGCTGATCTTGGTAGGCTTGGAGCGGCTCTTGGCGAGGCTTGGCATGGGCGCTTATTTACCCTGACCCCCGCCCCTTAGGAAGAGCCTTCTTGCGCGAAATTATGCGACTTTGCTGCGCAGGGCGCCGCCCAGCTCCCCGACCGGCAGCCGCTCCTGCCCCATGCTGTCCCGATCCCGGACGGTGACGGTCTGGTCATCGAGGCTCTGGAAGTCGACCGTGATGCAGAACGGGGTGCCGATCTCGTCCTGGCGGCGGTAGAGCTTTCCGATGGCGCCGGTATCGTCGTAGACCGACCGCAGGCCCGCGGCCTGGAGATCCCGCTTGATTCGGCGGGCCAGCTCGACCAAGCGGGGCTCGTTCTTCTTGAGCGGAAAGACGGCCACCGTGATGGGCGCCAGGCGCGGGTGGAGCCGCAGCACCGTACGGGTGTGCTCCTCGCCCAGTTTTTCCGCGTTTCCCCGCACCTTTTTGAAGACTTCGATCCGGTTGCAGTCCGCATCGTCGCAGAGCGCCAGCAGATCCGGCAGCGTCCCCGGAAGGCCGGCCGCGATCCGCTCTGCGGCCTCCACCAGACGCCGCTTGGTGTCTGGCTCCATCGCCTTCGGATCGCGCTTGTCGACCGATCGACCGAAGCTCTCCACCAGCTCGCGCAGCTTGGCGGTCTCTTCGGCCGGCGGCTCCTTGACCAGCGATTCGTCGTACGCATCGCAGAGAAACGCCAGCGTCGCCCGGTCCGCGCCCGCCGACGGTTCGATGACGTAGGGGACGATGTGCTTCTTCTGCTCCTGGTCGAAGTACCGGAGCTCCCCCACCGCGTCCGGGTTCTCCGGGCTGCGGCTGTGGGCCTTGAGGTCGAAGTCGGTGCGGTTCGCGATCCCCTCCAGCTCGCTCCACCCCATCGGGAAGCGGTACTCGAGGTCGACGCAGCGCTTGGCGTAGTGCGCCAGCTCTTCCTTCGTCTGCTCGCGCTGGCGCAGGTTCTCCGGCCGCAAGCCGAGGTCGGTGTACCACTTGGTGCGCGCGTCGATCCAGGCCTGGTGCGCGGCCTCGTCGTCGCCCGGCCTGACGAAGTACTCGATCTCCATCTGCTCGAACTCGCGCGTCCGGAAGGTGAAATTTCCCGGCGTGATCTCGTTGCGGAACGCCTTGCCGATCTGCGCCACCCCGAAGGGCAGCTTTCTCCGCATGGTGTCCAGCACGTTGCCGAAGTTGACGAAGATTCCTTGCGCCGTCTCGGGCCGCAGGTAGGCCAGCCCCGAATCGTCGCCGGTGTCGACCGGGCCCACGGTGGTCTTGAACATCAGGTTGAACGGTCGCGCGTCCGTCAGATCTATTTCACCGCACTTCGGGCACTTCAGCTCTCCCGCTTGCGCGGCCGCGTTGAAGCTCTCGGCGTTGGTGTAGTCCGTCCCGGTGGCGGATTGGTAGAGCTGATCCGCGCGATGGCGCGCCTTGCATTTCCGGCAATCGGTCATCGGATCCGCGAAGGTCTTCTCGTGCCCCGAATACTTCCAGACCAGTCGGTTCATCAGGATCGCCGCGTCCAGCCCCTCCATGTCGTCGCGGTCGTAGACGACCGACCGCCACCAGGCGCGCTTGACGTTGTTCTTCAGCTCCACCCCCAGGGGCCCGTAGTCCCAGGTGCTGCCGAGGCCCCCGTAGACGGCCGAGGACGGAAACACGAAGCCACGTCGCTTCGCGAGGCTGACGATCTGTTCCAGGGATGAGGCAGGCATGGCGCAGGACTTTAATCGATCGGCGGGGCTCTTGCTTCGGCGCCTGGTCGGGGAAAGACTTGGCCGCATGTCGGATGGACCTATTGGCCAGCCGAGCCCCCTCGCCACACCGGAGCCCTGGGACCTGGTGGCCGCCGACTACACCGCGGAGGCGCTGCCCTTCTTCGAGCTCTTCGCGCGCGAGGCCCTCCGCTTGGCGGCGCTTCCCGAGGGCGCGCGGATCGTTGACGTGGCCGCCGGACCGGGGACGCTCAGTCTGCTGGCGGCGGCGGCGGGCGCGCGGGTGAGCGCCATCGACATCTCGGAAGGCATGGTGGCCGCCTTCAGGACGCGGGCCGAGGCGGCCGGCCTGGCCGAGGCGATCGACATTCACCTCGGCGACGGACAAAAGCTCCCGTTCGAGAGCTCGGCGTACGACGGCGCGTTCTCGATGTTTGGTCTGATGTTCTTCCCCGATCGAATCGCTGGATTGCGCGAGATGCGGCGGGTGCTGAGGCCTGGGGGTCTCGCCGTGGTCTCGAGCTGGGTCCCCTTCGAGGGACCGTTCGGCGAGCTGCTCAGGACGGCGCGCGAAATGATCCCCAGCTTGCCGTTCGGGGGCGGCCGGCCACCGCTGGCCGATCCCGACGAGGTACGGAGTGAGCTGACCGCGGTGGGCTTTGGCGACGTGAGGGTCGAGACGGTCGACCATCAGCTCACGGCGCCTTCGTTCGACGCGTTCTGGGACATGATGGAGCGAACAAACGCGCCCCTGGTTCTCCTCAGGCACCGCCTCGGCCAGCGCTGGGCCGACGCCGCCCCCACCATTCGCTCACGGGTCCGCGCAACCCTCGGCGACGGTCCCCTGGTCGTCGGCCGCGGCGCCTACCTAGGAATCGGCGTCGCGTAGCGGTCCGTGGTGAATGATCTGGATCAGGAGCCTTTCGGGTCCACGGAAGTAAAGCGAGCGCGAACCGTCGCGGTGGGTCTTGGGCCGGGTCTCAAGCGCAACGCCCCGCCCTTCGAGATGGGCCGCCCAGGCGTCGACGTCCGCCGGCGCGGGGACGGCCAGGCCGATGTGATCGAGGACGGGTCTTTCGGTAGTTGCCGGGGTCCCGGGGCTCGCCGCGCGGCGGTGTAACGCCAGGTTGTCGCGGCCGCCGCATAGATAGACGTTGTCGGGATCGGGCCGCCATTCGACGGCGTAGCCCATGAGGTCGAGCCAGAACCGCTCGGCCGCCGCCAGATCGCTGACGAAGAGGGCCACGTGGCGGATACCGAGCAGCGGCGGGCGGGTCACGAACGCCCGCCCGAGCTCGCCGCGCTCAGCTTGGCGATGAATTCGACCGACTTGAGAGGCCCGCCGATGTGGTGGTTGATGATCTCGGCCAGCGCCTCCCGGCAGTCCCGGTTCAGATCGGCCGGCAAGGCTTCGCGCGACGCCGCCCCCAGCGGCAGCTCTGCAAAGTGGAGCAGCGCCGCCCGGGCAGCGGCGCTGATCGGCCGGCCGCCCCGCGCGCAGGCGACGCAGACCGCGCCGCCACGGTCGGGATCCCAGCGGAAGGCGACCGCGGAGGCGTCGCGACCCGCGGTGCTCGCTCCGGCGCAGACGGCGCAGGTGGCGATCACCGGACCGAAACCGAGGCCGCCCAGCAGACCGAGCTCGAAGACGCGCAGCCGTTCGGCGCTGGCGCCCTCGAGGTCGAGGTACGCCAGAAACTCCGCCAGCCAGTCGTAGACGGCGCGCTCGACCTGCCGGGGCGCGCAGAGCTTGCTGACCAGCTCCGCCGCGTAGGCCGCGTGCGCCATCCGCCCGACGTCCGCACCGAGGGCGGCATGACCGACGGTGCCGTCGAACCCTTCCAGAGTCAGAAGCTCGACGTTGGCGCGCTCACGCAGCAGGGCCACGCCCACCGTGCAGAGCCCGAGACCACCGGCGAAGCGCTTCTGGCTCTTGCGCGCGCCGCGCGCGAGCGCCGACAGCCGCCCCGTGTCGCGTCCAAACAGCGTCACGATCCGATCCGCCTCGCCGGTGTTGACGGCGCGTAAGACGATGGCGGGCGTCGAGAAGGAGGCCATGCGGCCCCGTCATCTTAGTCGGGAATCCTGGCGGGTGCTTGGCCCGGATCAGCCGAGATTCGTCGACGATGCGACCGGCGCCGTCTTCTCGCGGACGGCGCCCAGGTCAATCGCCGCGGTCGCCACCACGGTCTTCGTCGCCGGCGGCCGAGACCAGGAGAGCCCCTCGCCCGACTGCGGCGGGCGACGCAAGAGCAGCGACAGCGTGATCGTCGCGATGAGGACCAGGATGATCACGAAGACCGCGAGGCCGAGCCCACGGCGGCGGCCCGCCTCGTCGTCCTCGACGATGCCGCCCGCCAGGCTGGGATCCACCACCGGGCTGGCCGACAGCACACGGGCGGCCTCGGTCTCGGAATTGACCGCGCGATCGAAGAGGCCCAGCGGCTTCGCGTCGGCGATGCCCACGGCCTTGGCATACGAGCGGATGAAGCCACGAACGAAAACGTGCGCGGGCAGGCCCTGAAGCGTTCCCGCTTCGAGCAGCTCGAGCGCCGACCGCGGCACCTTCGTCGATACAGAGACGTCCCCGACGGTCAGTGACCGATCTTCTCGGGCGCGCCGGAGGCAGCTTCCAAAGTGCTCGTCGTCCATGGAGTCGAAACTCTCCAATGCTCGTCGGATTTACGAGTTTTCTTTAACGTTTTTGGATAGTTACTGCCTAAAATCGCTCGCAAGCTAGCAGGACGCGGCGCGGCCTGTCAATTGAAATATCTTACATCAGCTCCAGAACCTTCGCGAGTAACTATCGGTTTTTCAAAGCTATACCCGACGGGCATCTGGGTCCCACACGTACTTGTGGAGCTGCAGGTTCAGGCGGGCCGGCACGCGATCGCGCAGCATCCACCCCACCAGAGTCCGGGGGTCGAGGCGACCGTGAACCGGGGACAGCAGGACCTCCGTCCGCCGGCCCAGATCGTGCTTTTGAATCACCGTGCGCGCCCACTGATAGTCGGGCTCGTCTGCGACGACGAACTTGGCCGCGTCGCAGGGCCGCAAGGCGCCGAGCAAGTCCCAGCGCATGCGCGCCGACTCGCCGGACGCCGGCGTCTTCACGTCGACGACGCGGACCACCTCCGGCGGCAAGGCATCGAGCGGGTGGGCGCCCGACGTCTCTATCATCACCTTGTAACCCGTCGCGAGAAGCCGGGCCGCGAGCGCGGGGATCTCCCGCTGGAGCATCGGTTCGCCCCCCGTGAGCAGCACCAGCGGCGCACCGAGGCGATCGACCTCAGCCACGATCTCGTCGGGCGTCAGCTCGCCTCCCCCGTGGAACGCGAACGCGCTGTCGCAATAGCCGCAGCGCAGGTCGCACCCTGTGGTTCGAACCAGCGTGCAGAGCAGACCCGCGTACTGCGTCTCACCTTGGATGCTGCTGTAGATCTCCGTGATTTTCATGGAAGGGTCCGTATACTTCTAAAGTCGTGGTGAGGCACCTCGTCGCCTACTTCGGAAACGAGCCCGAGAATCTGGCCTGCGCTCTTTTTCCCGCTCGTCCCGCGCTCCAAGCGCAGGGCGATCGGACTGCGCACGCGGCGCCGGACGGGTTCGGGCTGGGTTTTGTCCAAGGGGGCGACGTACTGTTGCAGAAACGCCCCCGCGCCGAAACCTCCGCGGTGGATCTGTACGGCCTCGTGAGGGACACGCGGGCGGATGCGCTGGTGGGTCGCATCGGGCTCGGCCACGACGGCAACATCGCCGCCGAGGACGCCGACCCGTTCCGTTTTCGCTCCTGGCTGTTCGCCTCGCTCGGCGATCTCGACGAAGCGGCCTTTGACGCGGTCCGCGATCGGATCCTGGAAAGCATCCCGGCGTTCTTGCGCCGCAACATCCGCGGCAAGTCGCCCAGCGAGCACATCTTCCATCTGTTCCTGGCCTTCCTCCACGACGCGGGAATCCTCGACCAGCCCACGCCGGCACCGACCGCGGTGCACGCGGCCCTACGGAACAGCCTGGCCTTCGTCGATCGGCTGCTGGTGGGCGAAGGCACGTCGGCGCTGCGGATCGCGATCTGCGCCACCAACGGTCGCTGTTTCGTCGCGACCGGCTGCGACTACCCGATCCGTTATCTGCACATCGAGGGGATCGCCGACTGCCCGGTCTGCCTGGAGAGGACCGATACCAACCAGAACAGGCGGCGCGTGCCCCACGACGCGCTGAGGGCGCTCGTCGTCGAGGCCAACCGCGACGTCGCCGTGCGCTCCGGTTGGCGCGAAGTCCCGAATCGGTCGGCGCTCATCGCCGGCCCGGATCGGGTCCCGCACGTTTCAAGTCTCTAGGACGACCGGCGCGGTGAGCGCGCGCGGGCGGCGGCGGTAGTAGATGAAGATCGTCTGGATGATCGACGCGACCGGGACCGCGAACAGCGCGCCCGTGAGGCCGTAGCTGTGCTCGCCCGCGATGAGGGCGAAGACCACCAGCACCGGGTGGATCTTGGCGGCGTCGCCCATGATCTTGGGGTTCAGCAGATTGGCCTCCATCAGGTGAATGCCGATGATCCAGGCCAGCACGAAGAGGCCCGGCTTGATGTCGAAGGTCCCCGACGAGATGAGAGCGATCGCCACGATCGGGACGGACGAGAGAATCGATCCGAAGATGGGAATTAGGCTCATGGTGGCCGCGATGCCGGCCAGGAGCAGTGGATACTTGATGTGGAACAACAGCAGGCCGATGTAGGTGAACGCGCCGTTGATGCAGCAGATCAGCAACTGCCCGCGGATGACGCCGGCCAGACCTCGGTCGATTCCGGCCGCGATGTGCTCGTAGTCGCCCTGGTACTGCTCGGGCACCAGCGAGCGGAGAAAGACCTGAATCCGGACCAGGTCGACCAGGATGAAGGCGGCCACCATCAGGACCAGGAACAGCCGGCCGATGCCCGAGACCACCGCACCGATGAAGAGCTGGCCATACTCGATGGCGCGCTGGCTCTCCCCTTCGGTCGACTTGAGCCGCTGCGACATCCATTGCTTGATCGATCGCTCCCATTTTCCGCCCGGGCCGGCCCCGCCCTCCTCGGCTTGCGGCGGCGCGATGACGAACTTTCCGTCGTTGCCCGGACGCACCTCCAGCGCCAGCGATTCGAGATCGATCCGATAGCGGCCGCCCGCGAGTGGCTCGAGGACGATCGCGTGGGGCGATTCGGGCGCGACGGCCGCGGGCGTGGTGGCGTCATCGTTGGCGTCATCCTGAGTCGCCTCCGCCCCAAAATGCGTGTCGACCCAGGCACCGGCCTTCGGGAGCCACTCGCGGTTGACCCGCGCGAAGAGCTGCGGCGCCTCGCGAAACAGCCGCGCGAAATCGCCCGAGAGCTTGGGGACGAAGTAGCCGAGGAACAGGCTGAGGACCGCGATGATGTTGATGTAGAGGATGATCACCGCGGCCGCGCGCGGAAAGGGCTTGCCCCCCACGCGCAGCCGGCTGAATCGCGCGACGATGGGCGCCAGGATGTAGGCGACCAGGATCGCGAACAGGAACGGAAGAACGACCTCGCGGAAGAGATAGACGACGAGGACGCAGAACAGCGCGAAGCCCCAGAGCTTCGCGAACTGGCGCAGCCACGCCAGCGTGCGCGTGGCTGTCGATGCCACAGGTCGCCCCTAGCTGGACGCCCCGTCGTCGTCGCCGTGGTCGCCCTCTTCCGTCTCGTCCTTGTTGCCCGGGACCTGGGCGGACAGCGCGGCCAGCTTGTCGCGCATGACGTCGCCGAGCGTCGCGGTCGGCGCGCCGCCCGAGAATCCCTGCGCGTCGGCCAGCTCCTCGGCGCGGGTGGCGCTCCGGAACGAGAGGCCGATCTTCCGCTCGGCCGTGTCGATGCCGATGATCTCGGCCTTGAGCATCTGGCCGGGCTTGACGAACTGCTTGGCGTCCTCGATCCGCTCCTCGGAGAACTCCGAGACGTGGATGAGGCCCTCGACCCCCTTCTCGATCTCCACGAACGCGCCGAAGTCGAGCACCTTGATCACCTTGCACTCGACGATCTTGCCGACCGGGTAGTCGTAGGGGATCCGATCCCATGGATCGGGGACCAGCTGCTTGATGCCGAGCGAGACCTTGGGCTTCTCGCCGTCGAAGTCGATGTTGAGGACCACCGCCTCGACCTCGTCGCCCTTCTGGTAGAGCTCGGACGGGTGCTTGACCCGCTGGGTCCAGGACAGGTCCGAGACGTGCACCAGGCCGTCGATGCCCTCCTCGATCTCCACGAAGATGCCGAAGTCGGCGATGTTGCGGATGACGCCCTTGACCACCGTGCCGGGCGGGTACTTCTCCTTGAGCGAGGCGAACGGATTCGGCTCGAGCTGCTTGATGCCGAGGCTGATCCGGTTCTGCCGCGGGTCGATGTCGAGCACCACGGCCTCGACGGTGTCGCCCACCGCCACCACCTTGGACGGGTGCTTGACCCGGCGGGTCCAGGACATCTCGGAGATGTGGACCAGGCCTTCGATCCCCTCTTCGAGCTCGATGAAGGCGCCGTAGTCCTTGAGCGAGACCACCTTGCCGCGCACGACGGTGCCGGGGGGGTACTTGGTCTGCGCGTGGGTCCAAGGATCCTCGCTGATCTGCTTCAAGCCGAGGGAGACGCGCTCCGTCTCGGCGTTGAACTTGAGCACCTTGACGCGCACGTGATCGCCCACCTGGAACAGCTCCGACGGGTGCGTGACGCGGCCCCAGGACATGTCGGTGATGTGCAGCAGGCCGTCGATGCCGCCGAGGTCGATGAAGGCGCCGTACTCGGTGAGGTTCTTCACGATCCCCTCGACGATCTGGCCTTCCTTGAGCTTCTCGAGGGTCATCCCCTTCAGCTCGGCGCGCTCCTTCTCGAGGAGCACCCGGCGTGACAGCACGATGTTGCCGCGCTTCTTGTTGAACTTGATGACCTTGAACCGGTGCATCTTGCCGATGAAGGCGTCCAGATTACGCACCGGCCGCAGGTCGACCTGCGAGCCCGGAAGGAACGCTTTGACGCCGCCGCGGATGGTGACCGAAAGGCCTCCCTTGACCCGCGCGCTGATGGTGCCCTCGATCAGCTCGTCGCGCTCACAGGCGCCCGAGATCTCGTCCCAAACCTTGAGGCGGTCGGCCTTCTCCTTGGACAGCACGCAGAGGCCGTTTTCGTCCTCGCGGCTCTCGAGAAAGACATCGATCTCGTCGCCTTCTTTGATGCCGATGGTTCCGTCGGCCTGCTGAAACTCGTAGAGCGCGATGGTCCCTTCGGACTTGTAACCAATATCGACGACCACGTGGTCCTTGCCGATGTTGATGACCTTGCCTCTGACGATGTCGCCTTCCTTGACGACGTGCTTAAGCGATTCTTCTTCGAATAGCGCCGCAAAGCTCTCCTCGTGCGGGTTGTTCTCGATCGCGCTCATAGCTGAAACCATGCGTATTCCTCTGCCTTCCGGGCCCGCTGGGGGGCCGACTGCTTCGCTGTCCCGCACGCGGCGGGGGTTCGGGTTTTTCGGTCGGGCGCCGACCATTCGGCGCCCCAATGGTTCAAATGAAGGGGCGAAACTTAGCGTCGCGCCTGGGTAATGTCAACGCGTCCGGGCGACCGTCCGCTCTACCACCAGGGCCGCCATCCGATCGACGACTTCGGTGGGGTTGAGCGCGCTGGAATCGATCTCGATGGCGTCGTCCGCCTTGCGAAGCGGCGCGGCCGCGCGCGTCGAATCGCGCTCGTCGCGCGCGACCAGCTCGGCCCGGGTCGTGTCGAGCTCAGCCGGCCGGCCGGCCGCCCGGAGCTCCGCCACGCGGCGACGGGCCCGCTCGTCGGCCGAGGCGGTCAGGAAGAACTTGGCCTCGGCGTGCGGGAAGACCACCGTCCCGATGTCACGCCCCTCGACCACCACGCCCCCGGCCGCGCCGATCCGGCGCTGGAGACCCAGCAACGCCGCCCGCACCTCGGGCAGCGCCGACACGCGCGAGGCGCCGTCCGAGATCTCCGGGGTGCGGATGGTGGTGCCGAGGTCCTGTCCATCGGCGAAGACGCGGTTCACGCTCCCGTCGAGCTTGAAGGAGATGCTGAGCCCCTCCGCGAGCGAGGCGACGCCCGGACCGTCGTCCCAGGCTATCCCACGCTCTCGCGCCCGGAGCGCCATCACCCGGTAGATGGCGCCGGTGTCGAGCAGCGCGTACCCCAGCGCCCCCGCCAGCATCCGCGCGGCCGTCGACTTGCCCGCGCCCGCCGGCCCGTCGATAGCGACGATCAGCCTTGGCGAAGGCACGTTGGGCTCGCCGCCACCCATCTCGATGGAGAGCTAGCCGCTCTTCCGGAAGCGGGACGGGTACGGCTCGCCGAACTCTTTGTCCGGGTGAATCGACTTGGCGCGGGTGATCAGAAGATCCTCGGTCTCGGGTCGATTCGGATCCGGAAGGCAGCACTCGACCGGACAGACGGCCTGACAGGCCTCGTGGTCGTGAAACCCGACGCACTCGGTGCAGAGCTTCGGATCGATGAGGTAGATGTCCTCGCCCTCGCTGATCGCTTCGTTCGGGCACTCCGGCTCGCAGGCGCCGCAGTTGATGCACTCGTCGGTGATGTATGTGGCCATTGGTACTCGTTGAAAATTGTAGGTGAGGCGCTCTAACGCGTCAAACGATGGGAGTCAAGTTGCCGGTCGAGCTGGTGTCGGTGCCGGTCGAGATCATCAAGCCGGCAGCGCCGGGCTCGGTTCGGTGATCACCTGCGCGCGACCCACCCGCCCGCCGCCGCCACGCAGATTGACCGCGACCAGCTTGGAGACGCCCGGCTCCTCCATGGTGATGCCGCACAGCCGATCGGCGATCTCCATGGTGCGCCGGTTGTGCGTGATGATGATGAACTGCGAGCGATCGGTCATCTCGCGCACGACCTGGTTGAAACGTCCCACGTTCGCCTCGTCGAGCGGCGCGTCGACCTCGTCGAGCACGCAGAACGGCGACGGCTTGACCAGGAAGATGGCGAACAGCAGCGACACGGCCGTGAGAGCCTTCTCCCCGCCCGAGAGAAGCTCGATGTTCTGACTGACCTTCTTGCCGGGCGGATTGGCCACGATCTCGATGCCGGTCTCCAGCAGATCGCTCTCGTCGGTGAGAACCAGGCAAGCCTTGCCCCCGCCGAACAGCCGCGGGAAGACCGCTTGAAACTCGGTATTGACGGCGTCGAAGGTCTCCCGGAAGCGCTTGCGCGAGGCCCGGTTGATCTTCTCGATCGCCGTCTCCAGCAGGCCGATCGCCGATTCGAGATCGCTCCTCTGCGTGGTGAGAAAGTCGAACCGCCTCTGCAGCTCCTCCGACTCCTCGATCGCGGTGAGGTTGATCTCGCCCATGCGCTCGATGAGGCCCCGCAGCTCGCTCGTTCGCTGCTCCTCGACCGGCCCGAAGAGGGGTCGCAGGTGATAGTCGGCCACGACCCGATCGATCGCGACGTCGCGGTAGCGGTCGGCCACCTGCTCCTCGATCCCGGTCCGCCGCAGTCCAACTTCCTGACAACGCAGCTCGAGACGCGACAGGAGCTGCGCGAGCCGCGCCACCTCGGCGCGGGCCGAGCGCAAGACCGCCTCCCGCTCCGCGAGGGCTGCCTGCCGCGCTTCGAGCGCACCCTGCCGCTCGCCGTGCGCGCGCGCGCGCGCCTCCGCTTCCGCCTGGGCGAGCTCAGCTTCCGCCCGAAGCTGGATCGAATCCGCCCGCAGCGTCTCGGCGCGCGCCAGATCTTCGGCCATCGTCGATTCGAGACGTCCGGCCCGCTCTTCTTCTTCTGCCCGATCGCTGAGGAGGCGCTCCAAGGTCTGCCGCGCGTTCTGACGCCGCTCGACCGCCTGGGTGGCCGCGACCTTGAGCGTGGTCAGCTGGTCGTTCGCGCGATCGACCTCTTCGGCCAGCGCCACCGTCTGCAGTCGCAGCTCGCCCGCCCGACGCTCCACCTCTCCCAGCGTCAGACCGTCGCTGTCGAGACCGGCCGACGCCGACGCCAGGCGAAGATCGTTCTCGGCGATCGACCGTGAGAGATCGCCCGTCTGCGCGGCCAGGGTCTCCCGGCGCGCCTCCAGTCGCCGTACCTCGTCGACGATCCGCTCCAGATCCTTCTCCTGGCCGAGCAGCGCCATCTCGTCCTGTCGCAGCGTCGCACCGACCTCGTCCCGCGTCCGGGTGAGGTCCGCCGCGGCCTGCTTCTTGCCGACGTGCCGCGCGAGCGCCGACTCGACGTCGGCGTCGAGGCGTTCCATCACCGCCTCGAGCTCGCGGATCTCGCGCTTCTGTTCCAGCACGCCCGCCAGGGCCGACTCGCGCGAACCGCCGGTCACGACGCCGTGTGGATCGATCACCTCGCCCTCGAGGGTGACGATGGTCTTGGTGGTCTTGGTGTCGCGCCACAGAGAAAGCGCGCGTTCCAGATCCTCCACCACCAGCACGTCGCCGAGCAGATAGGTGGCGACCTCGCCGTATTGGCGATCGTAGCCGATGAGATCCAGCATCGGCCCCCGGACCCCAGCGCCGCGCGGCCAGGCATCCGCGATCGCGGACGCATCGGGAACGAATCCGTCGCCCATGTCGGCGACGGCGACGGCGACGCCGACGCCACTCCCCGCGCCGGGGAGGCCGCCCATGCCGGCCGTCGCGTCGTAGACCACTTCGCCCCTCGGCGCGCGCAGCGCCCTTGGGATGAACGAGGAACGCCCCTCGCTCTTTTGCTTCAGGAACTGAATGGCCTCGACGCCCGCTTCATGGGATTCGACGATCACGTTTCCCAGCCGCTCGCCGAGCACCGCTTCGACGGCGACCTCCAGCTCGGGCGGAGGCCGCACGATGTCCGCCACGATCCCCTTGATGCCGGCCGCGCCGCGGCCCTCCTGGTGCTCCTGCATGATGGCGCGCACGCCCTTTTGAAAGCGTTCGTACCGATCTTGAATCTCCGAGAGCGACGCGAGCCGCGACCGCCGCCGGTGCGCTTCCTCGCGCAGCGTCTCGAGCTCCAGCTCGCCGCGTGTCAGATCCGTCCGCAGCGACGCCAGCCGGGTCTCGTCTTCCAGGGCGCGCCGCCGGGCCGATTCGACGCGGGCCTCGAGAACCGCCAGGTGTTCCCGCAGTCGTTCCTCCTCGGTGCGGAGCCCGGTCAGTCGCTCGCCGGCGGTCGCGTCCTCGCCCCCGAGGCCGCCGAGACGGGCGCTCAAGTCGTCGCGCCTCTGCAGCGCGGCCACCCGCTCCGCCTCGAATCGCGCGAGGCGCGCGTTGCTCTGCGCCTGGGCAGCGAGCGCCGCCTCCAGCGCCCCGCGTGCCTCCGCCAGCGCGGCCCGACGCACATCCTGCAGGAGCGCTTCCTCGTCGTAGGCGCGCTCGCGGCGCTCCGCCTCGCCGTCGATCTCGGTGAGCCGGCCCTCGATCTCGAGAACGCTCGCGCCGTGCGCCTGCGCGCGCGCGCGCAGATCCTCCGCCTCCTTGCGTCCGGCCGCCGCCCGCGCGCCGAGATCGGCCGCCTCGGCGTCGTGATGTGCGGCGCGCTGCATGCCGAGCTGCGCCCTGTTGGAGAGCGCGAACAGATCGTCCTTCGCCGACGCGAGATCGCTCGCCTCCTCGGTTCCCGCCAGGCGCTCGGCCTCGACCTCGGCCTCTTCGGTCTCGAGCGTGACGGCGCCGGAATCGTGTCGTTCCCGAAGGTCCTCCATCTCGGCGGCGACCGACTTCTCCTCGGCGAGATAGCCCAGATACCGCTGCGCCGAAGACCAAAGGTCCAGATCCTTTAGCTCCGCCTTGTAACGCTTGTAGCGCTCGGCCTTCTGCGCCTGCAGGCGCAGCGATCGCAGCCGCCCGTCGATCTCGCCGACGATGTCGGAGACTCGCAAGAGGTGCTGGCGGGTCGATTCCATCCGCCGCTCGGCCGCCTTCTTCTTGGATTTGTACCGGGTGATTCCCGCGGCCTCGTCGATGAGGCCGCGGCGGTCTTCGGCGCGCGACGAGACGATGAAACCGATGCGCCCCTGCTCAATGATCGCGTAGGCCTTCGATCCGACGCCGGTGCCCAGGAAGAACTCGACCACGTCGCGCAACCGCGACGGCACCCCATTCAATAGATAATCGCTCTCGCCGTCGCGATGCAGCCGCCGCGTGACGACGATGTCTTCGGGGCCGGCCACGCCCCAGGGCACGCCACCCGGTGCGACGTCGGCGGCCAGGCCGCGCGCGTCGAAGGTGAGGGAGACCTCCGCGAATCCAGCCGGACCGCGCGTCTCCGAGCCGGCGAAGATCACGTCCTCCATCGCGCGCCCGCGCAGGTGCTTGGCGGATTGCTCGCCCATGACCCAGCGAATCGCGTCGACGATGTTGGACTTGCCGCACCCATTCGGGCCGACGATCGACGTCACCGGATCGGGGAACGCGATCGATGTCTTCTCGACGAACGACTTGAAACCGCAGATCTCGATGCGCTTGATCTTCAATCGCGCCTCCGCAACCGGTAGGGGGTCCCGCCGAGACCATACGTCACGTGTATCGTCACGGCAGCGTCATCTTGTAACACCTGGGCCTCGCACCTGTAAACAAGCGTCGCGCACTGGGCCTCTTGGTGCAAATTCCCGCATGCTTTCCGCCGACACCGCGGCCTGGCGCCGTGAGTCGCCTACGTTTAATGATACTCTCCCACCCGCCATGGATTCATCCCTGCCGTTCAGTACAGCTGATCTTTACCAGCTGGCCGCCGTGCTGGGCGGCGTGGGGGTGACCGGCGCCCTGGGCCTGCTTTTCGTTCGCCGCGCCCGCGCGGCGCGGCGACGTCAGATCGAGGCAGTTGGCGAGGCACCCGAGCCGATTGCCCGGCACAAACGGCCCGAATCTCTACCCGCCGAGGAAGAACCCGAAGAGGCTCCGCGGCGATCGCCGTCGTCATCCTCGGCCCGCGCGTCGGCCGCGGCGCCCGCCCGTGCGCCCCAGACCCGCCCCACCCCGCCGGCCGCCCCGCCCGATCTGCCGGAGCCGGGGCCGGCCGAGCCCGAGGCCGAGCCGCGCGCCGCGCAGGTGATCCCATTTCCGCTTCCCGTCCCCGCGCGCCCGGCGCCGGCGCGTAAGGATGCCTCGGCGCTGGCGCCGGGGTTGGCCCGCACCCGCTCGTCCGGGTTCATCGCGCGCCTCGGGGAGATCCTCACCGGTCGCAAGGAGCTGGATCCGTCGTTCGTCGACCAGATCGAGAAGGTGCTGCTGAGCGCCGACATCGGCGTGCAAACCAGCCAGAAGCTCCTCGAGGAGATCCGCGGCTCGCTCAGCCGCCGCGAGCTGAAGGATCCCGAAGCGGTCTGGGCATTTCTGCGGCGCCGCAGCGCCGAGCTGCTCGCGATCCCGGCGCCCGAGATCGACTTCTCCTCCGCGCGACCGTTCGTGCTGCTGGTCATCGGCGTCAACGGCAGCGGAAAGACCACCACCATCGGCAAGCTCGCCGCCAAGCTCGGCGCCGAAGGGAAGCGCGTCCTATTGGCCGCCGGTGACACCTTTCGCGCAGCCGCCGCGGAGCAGCTCGAGATCTGGGCCGGGCGCAGCAGCGCGACGCTCGTGCGCGGCAAGGAGGGCGCCGATCCCTCGTCGGTCATCTTCGACGGCGTCAAGCGCGCCGTCGGGGAGGGATTCGATGTGGCGATCGCCGACACCGCTGGACGGCTTCACACCAAGACCGATCTCATGCAGGAGCTACAGAAGATCCGGCGCGTGGTCGGCAAGGCCAGCGCCGGTGCGCCCCACGAGACCTGGCTGGTCATCGATGCGACCAGCGGTCAGAACGCCATTGCCCAGGCCCAGATCTTCACGAGCGACATGTCGGTCACCGGCATCGTGCTCACCAAGCTGGACGGCACCGCCAAGGGCGGCGTGATCCTCGGAATCGCAGATCAGCTCAAAATTCCGGTGCGGTACGTGGGTGTCGGAGAGCGCGTGGAGGATCTTCGCCGTTTCGATCCGGAGGAGTTCGTGGAGGCTCTGTTCGCCCCTCCATGAAAATTGTGAACGGAATTGACGCCACCATGAAATCAGGGACCGGGACCGACCGAGGAATTTTAGTTGCTTGGTTTTTTTTCCGCGTGCTATAGTGCGCGGAATTCACATTTCAGCCGTAAGTCTTTGATATTTTTTAGCTTTTAGCCCTTCGGCTTTCCCACCCCCCCAGAGACAGCGAGGGATCATGAAGCGACCGGCCATCTGCTTTTTCGTATGGGTTGCCATCGTTGGGTGGGCCGCGACCGGACACGCGAAAAAGGGAGGCGGGAAGGCGGCGGCTCCGGCAGCGGCAGCGGACCAACCAGCGGACAGCAGTGCAGGCGGCGGCGATTCGGGCGACCAGAAGGCCGCGCCCGCCGATGACGCAAAACCGGCGGCGGGCGGCAAAGCCGGCGGCGCGGCCGCCGCCCCCAGCGAAAGTCTGGAGGCGGAGGAAGGGCAACCCGCAAAGGTCGAGGAAGATATCGGCGGCGGACCGAAAGTGGTCCGGCCGAGCTCGACCCTGAGCTGGAGCGACATCGTCGTGGTGCCGCGCAAGCGTTTCCTCAAGGGCGGACGATTCGAGTTCCAGCCGTTCACCGGCATGTCGGTCAACGATAGCTTGATCCGCCACTACGTCTTCGGCGCGGACCTCAACTTCTACCTGACCGACGTGTTCTGGATCGGGGTTCAAGGACAATATTTTCTCAAGCAGCTCACCAACCAGGAAGAGCTGGTTGGCCTGGAGTACAACCGAGCACCCACGCTGAATAAGTACCTCTACGGGGGCTCGCTGAACTTCGGGTACGTCCCGCTCTATGGGAAGTTCGCCCTCTTCAATCGGTCGATCATGCACTGGGAGATGTGGGCCTCGGCCGGTGTCGGCGTGACGATCACCAAGGTGATCCCGCGCGATCCCGCCAACGATTCGCTGGCCTTCCAGAACACCGACCTCACACCCAACGTGGGCATCGGGAGCCGGTTCTTCCTCTTCGACTGGCTGACAGTGAACTTCGCGCTGCGCGACTACATCGTCCCCGACAAGTTCGAGCCGATCAATGACGGCGCCGCTGCCGGGATCACGACCGCCGATCAGGCCAAGGCCAACGCGCATTCGGCGCTGGTGAATAACTTGATGTTCTATGTCGGCGCCGGGATCTATCTGCCGACGAAGTTCCAGTACAAGACTCCCCGTTAGGGCGGCGTCCATGAACCTGAACGCGGATCTCAACCTGCAAGCGACCCGGCGCTCGACAAAGGACAAGCCCATGAACATGAAGCCGAACTGCGGACATCGCCGATCCCGGCTCTCCGCGCTGCTCGTGGCCCTGGCGTTGACCGCGGTGCCACTGGCCGCCCAGGCGCAGCGAAAGAGCCCCCTGGCCGATGCGCCCGCCATCCGAAAGCGCTTCGAGCTGCGCGCCACCCGCCTGGAAGTCGGGGCAGGATTCGGAACCACGCTGAACCAAGATTTCTACCACACGATGTTCTTGAACCTGAAGATCGGCTTCCACATCACCGACTGGCTTTCCCTGTCGGCCTTCGGTGGCTTCGCGGTGGCCAACATCGCGACGACCTTTCAGAACGACCTGGTGAACTCGCTCTATGCCGCCGACATGGGCCAGCCACCGAACGAACCGCTCCGGGACGCAGCCAAGGCCTCGATGCAGAAGATCAGCAGCATCCTGGGCGCCCAGCTCGAATTCACGCCGTTCACCGGGAAGTACTCTCTGGCCGGCAAGATGTTCGCGAACTACGACTTCTATGTCTTCGGCGGTCCGGGGTTGCTCAACGTCGCGCCTACGGACGGCAGCAGCCTCACCGACTGTGGCTCCGTCATGGCAGCCCCCCCGACCGCGTCGGGCGGGCCCGGAGGACCGTTTTCCTGCAAGGTGAGCGGGGCCAAATTCGGCGCCAACTTCGGCGTCGGGCTGCACAGCTACTTCAATGAATGGATGGCGCTCAACGTCGAGCTCCGCGACATCATGGCCCAGCTCAATCCGTCCGGCCGCGACAACAACGGCGACGGCGTCGCGAACGCGAACGATCTCACCTGGAGCCACACCTTCATGGTGACGGCGAACATCGTGTTCTACCTGCCGTCGACCGCGAGCATCTCACCCTAGCGTTTCCCGGCCCCTGCCATGTCGTCGTCGTCGCCGAAGAAGAAAGTGACGCTGTACTTCAACTCCAGCGTGCTGGGCGAAACGCAGCTCGAGGCGATCCGTCAGGACCGATCGATCTCCTGGATCATTCAGGCAGCCTGGCGGCTGGCGCGCGAGGAGGTTCGCCGGCTCCCTGGCTATGGCGGGCAGAGCGACGCCGGCGAAGCAGTACCCGGCATCAGCAAGACGCAGATCGACTCGCTGTAATCGCCGGCCGGCGTCACGTAGTAGATCTGGATCGGATCGCCCGCCGTGCCGTCCATGTCGCGCGCCGTGAACGAGCCGTCGTCGCGCGCGGTCGCGAACAGCCCGGCCCCGAGCGTCTTATCGCGAACGTAGTACGTCGCCAGCGCGGCCGACAGCAGAGGTCCACCCTCGGTCGTCCAAACCGTCCTCTGGCCGCCGTCGGCGTCGGTGATGACCGTAGAGGTGAACGAGATCTGCATCGCACCTGGGGGCGGGACATTGAGGATCGGCGCGATGCAGGCGCCGAGCCCCACGAACGCCAGGAGCAGCGTACCGATTTTTATCCAGCGACCGCGACGTGAGCTCATCGTACGGATTGCCTCGTGAGAGATAAACAGCAAGAACCACGCCCACGCGATGTCGCATAAACCCGCCTGGATGGACGGCGAGACGCCAACCGAGTTGGCGATGGCCGCAACCTGGTTCTCGAATCGGCCATTCAGACCACGAAATTGTAGCGCTTCAGCTTCTTCTGGAGGCCGAAGCGGGAAAGCCCGAGTAAATCTGCGGCCTTGGTCTGGTTGTTTCCGGAGCGGCCCAGCGCCTCACGGAGGAGCGAGCGCTCCAGACGCTCGACCCGGGGTTTGAGCGACAGGCTGTCGGGATCTTCGGCGGTCCGCCCGCCGCCGACCTCGCCCGCGGCGATCCGGGGCGACAGATCGCCCACCGTGATCCGCGGCCCTGAGAGCGCGTCCGCGCGGATCATCTCGTTTTCGAGCTCGCGGACGTTGCCGGGCCATCGATAGGCCAGCAGGCATGCCAGCACCGCCGGATCGAATGGCTTCGGCGCGGGCCGCCCCGCCGCCTTCGCCAGCTTGGCCAGAAAGCTCTCGACCATCAGCGGAATGTCGTCGCGGCGATCGCGGAGCGGCGGCAGCGCGATCGTCGCGACGTTGAGCCGAAAGAAGAGATCGCGGCGGAACTTCCCCTCCTCGACCATCTGCGTGAGATCGCGGTTGGTCGCCGCGACCACGCGGACATCGACCTTCCGCGTCCGCTCGCTGCCGACCCGCCGAATCTCTCCGTCCTGCAGGACCCGCAGCAGCTTCCCCTGCATGCCGGGCGACATCTCGCCGACCTCATCGAGGAACAAGGTGCCGCCGTCCGCGATCTCGAACAGGCCGCGCGTGTCGTGCTCGGCTCCGGTGAAGGCGCCGCGCACGTACCCGAACAGGGTCGATTCGAGAAGCGTCTCCGGAATCGCCGCGCAGTTTTCACTGACGAAGGGGCGATCCTTGCGGGGGCCGTTGGCATGAAGGGCGTGCGCCACCAGCTCCTTGCCCGTGCCGCTCTCTCCTTGAATCACGACCGACAGCGCGGTGTCGGTGATGCGATCGATGAGCCGGAACAGCTCCAGCATGCGGGGCGTGCGCCCGATGATGTTCCGGTAGTCGTAGCGCACGGCCAGCGCCTCGCGGCTCTCGCGCAGCTCGACCTTGATGCCGGACAGCTCCTCCCGGCGCGCCGCCAGCTCGGTCTCGAGACGCCGGTTGAGCGCCTCGATCTGGCGCTCGCGGCGGCGCAGCTCGGCCAGCAACCGCGCGTTCTCCAGCGCGATCGCGGCCTGCTCGGCGAAGTCGAGCACCAGCCGGACGTCCTCCTGATCGAAGGCCCCCTTGCGGAGCCGGTGATCGACGTAGATCGTTCCGGCGGCGCGGCCCTTGATGACCAGCGGGACCGCTAAAACCGACCGGAGGTGGAGATCAGAGACCGAGACCGCCTCCCGAAAACGCGCGTCGCCCGCGGCGTCGATGGTGACGATCGGCTCGCCGCCCTCGGCCGCCTGCCGCGCGATCGATCGGGAGAGCTCGAATTCCGCGGTCTCGAGCGTCTGCTGATCGATGTTGCGCGCCACCTTGACGTTGAGCTCCCCGCTATCGTCCTCGAGCAACAGAAACCCGCGCTCGGCGTCGGTCAGCTCGATGACGGTGTCGACGATCATTTCCAGCAAGCGCGGCAACCGCAGCTCGCTGTTGAGGCGCTTGTTGATCCGCAAGAGCCGTCGCAACCGCGATTCGGCGGCGATGGCGCGGGCCGCATCGGGCTCGTCGCCGGGCGCCCGAGAACCCTCGGGGCGGAGCCAGGCCGCGTCGGGATCCCGATCGAGCGCGGCGCGATGATGTTCCGGTGTGGCCATGCGAACCTCCTCAAAGATGACGCGTCCCAGATCCAAGCGGGCGCGGGCCTCATCCTGCGCGCCGGCGCGCGCGGCGAGACGGCCCGCCAGCGCGGCCAATCGCCACGCGCGCGGTCGTTGCGCGCGGGCGCGGGCGCGGCGCGCGAGCTCGACCAGTCGGTACCCCAGCGCCCCGGGAGACTCGTCACCGCCCCCGTCGGCCAGCGCGAGGATGGCCCGGGTCCGCGCGAGCTCGGGATCGTCGGCCAGCTCGGCCCGCGGGCCCCGGAGCTGCTCCGCCTCCGCGAGCGCACGTCGCCCCTCGTCGGAGCGACCGCCGAGTGCCATTAACTCGGCGGCGGCGAGGAGCGCGCTGGCGGAGCCCGCCGGCTGCCCGAGCTCGGCGAACAGAGCCGCCGCCGATCGGTAGTGCCCCACCGCGGCCTCCAGCTGCCCCGACCGGCGCGCCAGATCGCCTTCGACGAAGGTCGCGGTGGCCAGGGCCCGCGTCGTGGCGCCGCCGGGTCCCAGGCCCCGCGCCCGCTCGATCGCTCGCCGTGCGGCGGAGAGATCACCGAGCTCGACAAACAGGTTCGCGGCGTTCACCAGCGCCGGCAGCAGCTCGGCGGCGGCGCCCAGGCGTCCCAGCTCCCGCACCGCCCGCGCGCTGGCCGTCAGCGCCTCCCCGTACAGGCCCTCTTCGGTGAGGAGGCCGCCCAGGTTCAAGGCCACCGCGGCGACCGTGTGGACGTCGTTCTGCCGCGATCCGATCTGGTACGCCCGCCGGTAGGCCTCGCGGGCCAGATCTTCGTCGCCCGCCAGCTGCGCCAACAACCCTTCGAGATAGGCCAGCCGGGTCGGGCTGGCGCCCGACATCTCCGAGAGCTCCACCAGGCGCTGCCGCGCGCGCGGCAGCTGGCCGAGGTAGGCGCCGGCCAGGAGCGCCGATTCGAGGCACAGCGCGCGTGCCCCACTCTCCGTCGCTAGCAAGTCCCGATCCCCCAGCAGCGGCTCGACGATCGCCAGCGACTCTGCGAACCGGCCCGCCGTGACCAGCAACCGACCGAGGCGCGCGCGCAGGCCGACCGCCGCCAGACTGGCCGCGGCGCTCTCGGCGAGACCCCGCTCGAGCGTCAGTCGGGCGCCCTCCAGATCTCCCCTCCGCGCGAGCAGCCAGGCCTCGCGCTCGCTGCTGGTGGCCGTCTCCACCGCCCCGCGGGCCTGTGCGCGGGCGGCCCTGAGCACGGCCGCGGCATCGTCGTAGCGGCCAAGGAGTCCCAGACCCGTCGCCAAGGTGAGCCGCTCCGCGAAATCGAGGGCGGCGGGGGCGAGCAGGTCGGCCCGCTCCAAGAGCGCCGCGGCCCGGCCACCCGCGCCCACCGCGAGCGCCGCCGAGGCGGCCCGCCGAAGAACCTCCGCGGCGAGGCCCGCCTGGCCGGCGGTCGCCAGCGCGTCGGCGCGCCGCGGATCGTCGGCGCCCAGAAATCGAAGCGCGTTATCCGCGATCTCCTGGGCCATCGCCCGCGGCGCGGCGGCCAGAGCGGCTCGATGATGGGCGGCGCTGGGAAGTCGGGGCTCCCCCTGCGGCCCGAGGTCGATCCATCCCGCGGCGCGTGCCGCGGATGACGCGCGCGCCGCCGTCTCTTCGTCGAAGGCCGCAGCCCCCGCCGCGTCGTCCCCCACCAGAGCGGTGGCGACCACCCACCGCTGGGCTTCCGGGACCAGCGCCGCCAGGCTTCGTTGCAGGAGCAGGTCCAGATCGGCGCCAGGCTCGATCGCCACCGCCGCGTCGCCTCCCGATCTGAGGCTCGCGATGAGCCGACGCGCCAGCACCGCCGCGAGCGCGACGTTCCCCCGGGCGGCGCTGGCGATGCGCTCGGTCACCCCGGGCGGCGGCGAGACGTCGACACCCGCCGCGACCAGCTCTCCGACTTCGAGAGCCGTCAGCGGTGCGAGCGCGATCCCGAGCGCGAACGGCCGTTCGATCGGTGAGACGGAAGGCAGGACCAGCAGCGTCCGTCCCGTCGGTGGCGCGCCCGCCACGAAGGCCGCGAAGAGCGCGGCGCCAGGACCCTCCTCCAGAAACACGCACAGCGGGCGGTCGCGCGCCCGCACCTCGATCGCCTCGGCCACGGACGCCATGGCCGCCTCGGCGGCGCGCTGGGCGTCCTCGTCGGGGCCGGCCGGACCGATTCCGAGGAAGCGCTCCAGCGCCTCGAGATCCCCCCGCCACACCTCGATCGGCGCCATCGTCCCCGCCGCGATCGCCACCGCCACGTCGCGCGCGACGAGCTCGAAGAGCGTGCGCCGCCCGGCGCCGGGCGCCCCGAGCAACGCCAGGACCGACGTCGGCGCCATCCCCTCCGACAGCTTGTCGAGCGCCGCCCGCAGGGCGGCACGCTCCGCCCGTCGGCCAACCACGATCCCGGCCAAGGGATCGCCCTCTGGATAGGGAACACCCAGATCCACCTCGGTCGGGGTGGCCTCGCCCGCGGAGAGCCGCAGCACCTCGCGCAGGAGCTCCCGTGCGCCCGCGGGCCGCTCGGTGGGATCTGCGGCCAGCAATCGATCGAGCAATCGATCCCAGCCTTCGCCGAGCCCGGGTCGAATCGACGAGAGCCTGGGCGCGCGACCGGCCAGCATGCGCTCGACGGCCGACAAGCCCTGACCGAAGGGAGACGTTCCGCTCCAGGCCTCGAACAGCGTCGCGCCGACCGCGAACAGGTCCACCGCCGGCGATCGCGCACCGGTCAGCGCCTCAGGGGCCGCATAGCCGAGCGTGCCGCGCGCCCCACCGCCGCTGGGCAGGGGGGCGCCCGCCAACCCAAAATCGATCAGGACCGCGCGTGGATCCGACCCAGCCGCCTCCGACAGCCGAACGTTGGCGGGACAGACATCGCCATGGACGATGCCGCGCGCGTGCAGGTGCGCCAGGGCGGAGGCGAGATCCAGCGCCACCCGCTGGAAGACGGCCCGGCGGCGGGCTTCGTCGGCGATGCTCGCCACGCTTTCGACGCCGGGGCCGACGATTCGATCGGTGACCAGGAAGAGGCGCCCATCGTCGCAGCGGCCGATGTCGCGGAACCGTGCGACGCTCGGATGGGCCAGCGTCTCGAGGCCCCGGAATTCCGCCAGCGCGAGCCGCCGTGAGCCGGCGTCGGGCGCGAAGATCTTGAGGACGCAGTTGAGGCCGGTCGTCGCGTCGACGGCGGCGAAGGTCTCACCGGCGGCGCCACTGCCGAGACGCTCGCCCAGCCGATATCGAGCTGGGAGTCCGCCCGGATCCGGGTCGTCAACTATATTGGCAGCCGGCACTCACCATATCTTATTGCAATTTAAGCTAAAAAATTATAATAATATCTAGTTGGCAATATGTCGGGGCCCGGACGGCCGGCTGCCCCTCATGGCGCGGGCCCGGCGAGGTCCCCCTCGCGGCGTTGCAGGCGGGCGCGCGCGGCTCCGGCGGCGGCGCGAATCTCGTCGTCGTCGTGCGTTGCCGCGACGAAGCTGAGGTATTCGTCCGCTTCCTGCCCCCCCAGGATCGCGATCGCTTCTATGATCTTGCGCATCTCGTGTCGGTCACGCAGCGAGCGCGTTCGCGCGAGCTCGGTGACGGCCCGCCGATCACCGAGCTCGATGAGCGCGCCCAGCGCGGCGTCGCGGGTGTTCTCGTCCGGGTCACTGAGCAGCCTGAGCAGGAGCGGCGCCTCCTCCCGGAGCTTCCGTTCGCCCACCGTACGGATCGCTTCATCTCGCAGCTCGCCGCCATCGGCCGCCAGGGCGGCATGAACGGCGGCGACGGGACCGTCACGCAGCCGGCGGTGGGCCACGAACCCGTCAACCAGATCGCCGGCGACCCGCAGTACGAGCCCGTCGAAGATCGCGGCCAGAGCGGACCCGGGCCGCCCGGGCAGAATCGCGTACCGTTCGGTCCCCTCCCCCGCGAGATCGAACGACAGCCCTCCAGGCGCTTCGTTCGATCGGCCGTCGAGGCGCAGCCGGACCCGCGCGTGCGCTTCCCCCTTCGCGCCGACTTCGATCGCCTCCGTGGCGATCTGGACTTGTAGATCGTTCACAGGGCTCGTCCCTGCGTCGGCGACGGTGCCGAACGAAAACATCGCCGTGCCGAGGAGGCGCTCGCGCAGCGCGTGCTCGAGGAACGCCCCGTCGAACGACGGCGGTGTGTGACCGCCGGGCGTGACGTCCCGGAGGACAATCGTCCCCAGCACGGGCTTCGCCGGCGCGGCCGGCGTCGGTTTCCGCCGGCAGGCGGGCAGCCAGACGCCCAGGGCCACCGCCAAAGTCAGGCCGAGACCCAGGCCGATGCCCGGATCGATCGCGGGCATTCGCGGGCGTATCCCCAAAGGCGGCAACCGACGCGACGCCACGCCCCGTGGGCCTCTCAGCCCGAGCGCGCGCGGCGGCGAGCGGGTCGATCGCCCAAGACCACGGGATTTCGATGGGCCACGCGCGAGCGCACCGCCAGGGGAATCGCATCCGCGCGGGGGCGCCTCGTCAGGGCCAGGGCGACGATTCGCCGAACCACCTCGGCGTAATCCAGGCCCGCCGCCTGCGCGGCCCGCGCGAATCCCGCCCGCGCCGAAAGATCGCAGTTCGGGTTCACGTCGATGACGTAGGGCGTGCCGTCTGCCGAAAGCCGCAGATCGAGACGGGCGTAGTCTCGCAGCTCCATGGCGGCAAACGCGGTCCGGGCCACCTCGGCGATCCGATCCACGGTGGCCGTGGTGAGCCCCGTGCAGGGAACCGGCTTGGTTCCGCTGAACTCGGGCGAGGACTCCACCCACTTCCCTTCGAACGAGACGATGCGCGGGCGTCCCACGGGCATCTCGGAGAAATCGATCTCGTGCAGGGGCAAGATCTCGATCTCGGCGCCCGGCCGATCCAGTATCGAAACGTAGATCTCGCGGCCCTCGATGTATCTCTCGACCAGCGCAGGCTGCCGGTAACGGGCGAGCACGAAGGTCACCTGGCGTTCCAGCGCGGCGCGATCGTGGACCACGGAGTCGCTCGAGATTCCGACCGAGGCGTCCTCGCGGGCGGGTTTGACGATCAGAGGAAACGGAAGCGCGACCTTGGAGACGTCGGGGGTCGTCAGCACCGCCGCTTCGGGCGTCGGCACGCCCGCGCCGCGCAATACCGCCTTGGCCTTGTGCTTGTGCAGCGACAGGCCCAAGGTCAGCGGCGAGGAACCGGTGTAGGCAAGACCCGCGCGCTCCAGCAGGAGCGGCAACAGCGGCTCGAGGCTGCTCACGCCGTCGATCGACTCGCATAGGTTGAAGACGACATCGGGCGCCTCGGCCACGATCTTCGCGACGGCACCCAGCAGATCGTCGGTGACGCCCAGCGCGCTCACCCGGTATGCGCCACCGCCGAGAGCGCGCACGACGTCTTCGGCCGTCCCGCGAATATCGGCGCGGGCGCAATTCTCCGGATCGTCCTCGGCGCTTTCGAAGTCGCGGTTGTAGACGACCAGGACGCGCGGCTTGTCGGCGGACTTCACGCACCGATCATTTTAGTGATCCAATCTCGCATTGCAATTGGGTCGCGCGCAGATCGGTCGATTTTGGAATGGAACGTCACGCCCAGCTCGGAGCCGAGCGCGATCGCCGCGCGCGCGGCGATCGTCGGCAGGGTGGGCGCCGCGCCCGCGATCTCCGCGATCGAGGTGAGCCGCGCGCCCGTCAGCCCGCAGGGAACGATGAGCGCGAAGGGGCCGGGGTCGATCGCGACGTTGAGCGCGAAGCCGTGGATGGCGACCCGCCGGTGCACGTTGACGCCGAACGCGCAGATCTTCGCGCCGGCGACCCACAGGCCGGGCGCGTCGCGCCGCCAGCTCGCCTCCACCCCGAGCTCGGCCAGCACGGCAATGAGCGCGCGCGACATGGCGGTCATGTGATCGACCACGCCGCGGCGCAGGCGCACCACCGGATAGCCGACCAGCTGGCCGGGAAGATGAATGGTGACGTCGCCCCCCCGCGAGATCCGTTCGACGGCGATCCCGCGACGCGCCAGCTCGGCCGGAGACGCCAGCACGTTGGACGCGTTCGCCGAGCGACCGAGCGTGATCACCGGATCGTGCTCACACAGGAGCAGCGTCTCCGGTCCCTCCCCACTCAGGATCGCCGCGCGCAGCCGCTCCTGATACGCAACGGTCGCCGCATAGGGCGCGCGACCGAGCCAGCGCCAGACGGCTTCCAGCGCGCGACCCCTAGCCTTCTGCGATCTCCGCGAAGAAGTCCGCATCGACGAAATCGACGCTGACCATCGCGCTCACGACCCCGATGCCGTGCCGCACACAGGTCTCCGCCAGGGCCGGACCGTCCGCGATCTCGATGGGCGGGCCGGCTTTCTTCCACTCGGTGATCGCGTCCTCGGCCAGACGCCCCGCCAGCATGAGCAGGCCTTCGTCCTGGCCGCGCGCGAGGATCCCCTCGCGCAGCACACCGATGCTCGCGCGGCCGCCCGAGGACGAGCCGAAGCGGAGGCCGATCAGGCACTTCGACGGGCGGGCGCCGCGACCGCGCTTCGCCTCGACATAAACCGTCCCCTCGACCCGTTTGACGAAGGTGGCCGGGCCGAAACCTTCGTGCTGGATCAGGACGCGGGTGAGCGCCTCGAAGGCCGAGCCCGGCAGGTCGGCGATGCGGCGCTCGAGCGCGGCCAGCGTCCGCTCGCGCAGCGCGCGCCGCGCTTCGCCGAATACCTGTTCGGCGCGCTCGAGCTCGGCGTCCGGTGGCCGACGGGCCAGGGCGAACAGCCCGGCGCCCGCGGCGCGAACGCGCGGCCGCAGGCCCGCGCGCAGGCGCTCGCGCGGCTCGGCGGAGAGCGCCGTCCGCATCACCCGCCAGGCCTCGTTGGGCTCGCCGTGCACCAGGCGGCGGCGGGCCGCACCGTCCGCGATCTGCCGGACGTGCATGCCGCGCCCTGGAGCCTGGCCGCGCAGGATTTCGATCGCCGCATCCACCGGGGTCATGATCCGGCGTGGACCCTGACGATCGCCATCGTCCGCGCCGGGCTGCCCCATCGAACCGCCAGCATCGGCCGGGCCGGGGCCCATTTCGAGGCCCGATTCCGTCGATGAAAAGCTGGACGCCTCCGCGCTGGGCGCGGCAGCGGCCGTCTCGCCCCCACGCGGGGCATCGCCGAAGCCCTCCCCTTCACCGCGCCCGCCGCGCCGGCGCCGGCGGCGTCGTCGTCGACCGTCGTCGGCCAGGGCACCCGCGCCGCGGGCAGCGCCGCCGCCCGCTTCCAAACCTGGGCGACTTCCCTCGCCGCCGTCGGGGACGCCGGCAGGCGGCGCACCTTCATCGACAGCGCCGGGCGCGTCCGTGGTCTCGTCGTCTTCCATCGCGTCCATCGCCCGTGAGTCCTCCTCATCGCCAGCGGCGTCGTCGTCGCCTTCCAAGACACCCGTTTCGGCCAACGCCGCCGCCCGCGCTTCCGCCGACAGGCCGCTCGGCGCGGGCTCGTCGCCTTCGCCGTCGTCTCCAGCCGCAGCAAGTCCGGTCGAAACTCCGGTCGGATTTGCGGTCGGACTGGCGACGTCGTCTCGCCCGTGGCCTCGGCCCCCCCGCCGACGGCGACGACGTCCGCCTTCACCTGCGGCGCCGCCTTCGGCGGTCGCGCCCGCCCGGGCCGGCGCTGCGCTCGCGCGCGGCGGGGGCGCTTCCTCGGCCTTGGCGGCCGCCGCCCGCTCTTCCGGCGTCAGCTCGGGATAGCGGAGCAGGCCGAAGATCCCCGGTTTCACCCGCACGAAGGGGTTTCCCGGCGCCTTCTTGACCGCGCCGGTGAGCTGCGTCTGCATCGTCACCTCCGGCGTGCGGCCCACGAAGGTCAGCAGCTTCTTGCCGAGGACGCGCTCCGTCAGCTCCTTGTAATGCAGCGGCTTCCCCTCCCGACGAAGGACTTCGAAGGCCGCTTCCAGAAACGTCATTGCGCCCGTCTTTATCACAGATCGCGGTGACGCGAGGGGGCTTTGCGTCCGGAAGGCCGCCGCGGCAGAGGTGGGAAACGGGCGGCGCCGCCGCGCGGCCCTCGCAAAATCCAGGTAGATTTTTTGACGCCCGTCTGCCCCGAGGTTACCCGTGGAGGATGATCGGACAGCGCAAGATCGGTGTGCTCATGGGCGGCCTGTCGGCGGAGCGGGACATCTCGATCCGCTCGGGTGAGGCGATCGTGTCGGCGCTGGCGGACCGGGGCTACGACGCCTGGCCGCTGTTTGTCGACCGGGACGTCGATCTCGTCTTGCGACAATCGCGCATCGACGTCGCCTTCGTGGCGCTGCACGGCCGCTACGGCGAGGACGGCTGCATCCAGGGGCTGCTCGAGCTGCTGGGGATCCCGTACACGGGATCCGGTGTGCTGGCCTCGGCGCTGGCCATGAACAAGGCGCGCGCGAAGGAGATCTTCCGCCTCAACAACCTCCCGACCGCGCCGGGCTACGTGGTGCAGTCGGACAGCGGCGAGGACCTGCTGGAGACACACGGATCGTTCGGTTTCCCGGTGGTGGTGAAGCCGGCGGGCGAAGGGTCGTCGCTGGGCATCCGGGTCGCGCGCGACGAGCTGGAGCTGGAGGCCGCGGTCGAGCAGGCCCTCCGGTTCGACGATGACGTCCTGGTCGAACGGTTCATCGAGGGGAAAGAGATCTCGGTGGGGATCCTCGACGGAAAACCGCTGGGCGCCGTCGAGATCGTGCCCAAGCGCGGGTTCTATGACTTCCGCAACAAATACACGAGCGGACGGACCGAGTACCACCTGCCGGCGCGCCTGTCGCCCGAGCGTTACCGATCGGCGCTACGCCTGGCCACGCTGGCACACGACGCGCTCGGCTGTGAAGGGGCGACCCGGGTCGATCTCATCGTCAGCGAGCGGGGCAACGAGGTGGTCCTGGAGCTGAACACCTTGCCCGGCATGACGCCGAACAGCCTGCTCCCCAAGATCGCCCACGGCGCCGGGCTCTCTTTCGAGGATCTGGTGGAAGAGACGCTCAAGAGCGCCCGCCTGCGCGCGCACGGCCACCGCCGCGATCGGCGGGCCGTCCAGGCGACGTTTCAGGGCCCCGAGCGGAGAACCGGCTTCCTCTCCGACGCGCATTAAGGGTGATGTAACATCGCCGACACCAGCCATGGGGTAAACTCCCCGCCGTGGCACGTCGGGCACGAAAGCAAGTCGTCGCGAAAGCGCCGGTCGTCAGCGATCCGGCCAATGCCCGGCTGTTCATCAACCGCGAGC
Source organism: Pseudomonadota bacterium (assembly GCA_017881315.1). Taxonomy (GTDB): domain Bacteria; phylum Myxococcota_A; class Polyangia; order Fen-1088; family Fen-1088; genus JADGRB01. The sequence goes on along the minus strand of JADGRB010000015.1, from coordinate 5,076 downwards.
TCTCCTGGCTGGGATTCAACGAACGGGTGCTGGAGGAGGCCTGCGATCCGAGCGTGCCGCTCGTCGAGCGGCTCAAGTTCCTCTGCATCGTCGCCTCGAACCTGGACGAGTTCTTCATGGTGCGGGTCGCCGGGCTCAAACAGCAGCTCTCCGGCAACGTCGCCGAGACGCCGCCCGACGGGCTGACCGCGGCCGAGCAGCTGGCCGCCATCGGGACCCGCGCGCACGCGATGGTGGCTGAGCAATATCGCGCCTGGCGCGAGGACGTCGCGCCGGGGATCGCGGAGGCCGGGATCCGGCTGCTCCGCCCACAGGATCTGACCCCCGAGCAGAAGACCCATCTTTCGGCGTATTTCGCGCGCGAGGTCTGGCCGGTGCTGACGCCCCTGGCGGTCGATTCGGGCCATCCGTTTCCGATGCTCCGCAACCGGAGCTTGAACCTGGCGATCCTGATCCACCGCGAGCGCGAAAAGGTCGCGCGGCACGAAACGATGGTCGCCGTGGTGCAGGTGCCCTCGGTTCTGCCGCGCATCACCGAGGTGCCGGGCGCCGGGCGCTTTTCATTCATGCTGCTCGAGGATCTGATCGCCATGCACGCGGGCGATCTCTTCCCCGGTTTTCAAGTGGTCGGCTGCAGCCCGTTTCGCGTCACCCGCAACTTCGACCTGTCGATCGACGAGGACGAGGCCGACGATCTGCTCAAGACCATCCAGAAGGAGCTGCGGCGGCGTGAGCGGGGCAGCGCCGTGCGCCTCGAGATCGCGCACGACACGCCGGCCGAGGTGGTCACCTTCCTGCGCGCGGCGCTGAGGCTCGAGGCCGACGACGTCTACCTGTTCGACGGGCCGCTGCACCTGGCCGACTTCCTGCCCATCTGCGGCCGCGAGGACCTGCGCGAGTACCGAGACGAGCCGTTCTCGCCGCAGATCGTCCCGCCGCTCCAGGAGTACGAGGACATATTCCGTGTCATCGCCCAGCGCGACATCCTGCTTCAGCACCCCTACGAGTCGTTCGAGGACGTGGTCGAGTTCATCTCGGAGGCGGCCGCCGATCCGAACGTGCTCGCCATCAAGCAGACGCTCTACCGCACCAGCGCCGACTCACCCATCATCCGCTCGCTCATCCGCGCCGCCGAGAACGGCAAGCAGGTGACCGCGGTGGTGGAGCTCAAGGCCCGTTTCGACGAAGCCCCCAACATCCAGTGGGCACGGACCCTGGAAGACGCCGGCGTGCACGTGGTCTACGGCCTCATGGGCCTCAAGACCCACTGCAAGGTCGCGCTGGTGGTCCGGCGCGAGGGGAATCGCATCAAACGTTACGTCCACCTGTCGACCGGCAACTACAACCCGTCGACGGCGCGCATCTACGGCGATCTCTCGTACTTCACGGCGCGCGACGCCTACGCCGACGACGCGGGCGCTCTCTTCAACCTGCTCACCGGCTATTCGACGCCGCCGTCGTGGAAGAAATTCGCGGTGGCGCCGCTCGGACTACAAGAGCGGATCATCGCGCTCATCGATCGCGAGGCGGCGCTGGGCCCCAAGGGCCGCATCATCGCCAAGATGAACGCGCTGGTCGACGGGCCGGTGATCAAGGCGCTCTACCGCGCGTCGCAGGCGGGCGCATCGATCGATCTGGTCGTGCGCGGCATCTGCTGTCTGCGGCCGGGCGTGCCCGGCGTCAGCGACAACATCCGCGTCATCAGCATCGTCGACCGCTTCCTCGAGCACGCGCGCATCTTCTATTTCGAAAACGGCGGCAAGCGCGAGGTGTACCTCTCCTCGGCCGACTGGATGCCGCGCAACTTCCAGCGCCGCGTCGAGGCGATGTTCCCGATCGAAGACGAAGGTCTGCGCGACCGCGTCCTCAACGAGATCCTGGGCATCGCGCTGGAAGACAACGTCAAGGCGCGCCGCCTGGGCCCGGACGGCATCTATACCCGCACCCGCGTCGATCCGGCCGCCACCAACGGCTCCGCCGGCACCGCTGCCAAGCAAAGCCCCTTGCGCAGCCAGGTCCGCTTCATGGAGCTGGCGCGCGAAAAGGCCCAGGCCGGCCCCACGCTCCCCGGCGCCGGTGGCACCTACCACGTCCGGACCCCACCGGGGCCCCGGCCCGCGACCGGCGGGACGCCACCCGCCTCTGGCGCGTCCCCGCCCACCCCGCCTCCGACGGTCCCGACGCTGGCCGCCCCCACGCCGGCCAGTCAGCCGACGACGTGATTGGCCGCGCCGGTGCCGCGGGCCGCACCGGTGCCGCGCGACTCAACAAAGTGGGTATTCCGCCGTATCATGGTGGCGAGATGCTTCCCGCACGTCGCCTATCTGCCCCGCTGGCGCTGATCGCGATCCTGCTGATCGCCCGCGCCGCGTCGGCTTCCTTGATCCTGGCCCTCGATCTGCCGAACATGGTCGCGCGCGCGGACCAGATCGCGGTCGTGGACGTGGTGTCGGTCAAGGCCGCCTGGAATCAGCAGCATCAGCGGATCATCACGACGATCGATCTCGTCGTCGTCGACAGCTGGAAGGGGACGGCGGCGCCCGCGACGCACCTGCTGGTCGTGCAACCCGGTGGGACCGTCGACGACATCACGATGACGATCGCGGGCATGACGCGGTTCGATCCCGGCGAGCGGGCGCTGGTCTTTCTGCGCGGACGCCCGGACAAGGCCAGCGTCGTCGGCATGGCGCAGGGCAAGCGCGTCCTGCACCGCGAGGGGGGCACGAAGCGGTGGATGGTGAGCGCTCCCGATCGGGCCGGCGCCGACTTCGTGCGCGCGACGCCGGCCGCCAGCGCGGCGCCGGTGTTCGAGACCCGCGATCGCCCACTCGCCGATCTGCGCGCCGAGGTTCGCGCCCTGGCCGCGGCGCCCGGCGGCAGACCATGACCCGGTCTCGGGGAACCGCGGTCCTGACCGCGACCGCCGTCGCCGCTGTCTTGTCGCTCGCCCGCCCCGCCGCGGCGTACGTCCGCTACAAGACCGACAGCGGCAACGGATTCTTCTGGGGGCAGATCTCCGTTCCGATCACCGCTTACCCCAATGACTTCGTCCAGCAGACGATGACCCCGGATCAGGTGGACACCGCGGTCCTGGATGCGGCCAGCACCTGGAGCGCGGGGGCGAACGCCTGCACCTACTTGAACTTGGTGCTGAGCGTGTCGACCGACCCGACGCCGATCCCCGCCTACGACCACCTCAACACGGTGGTCTTCCGCAGCACCAGCTGGTGCCAGCTGGCCGCCGACGGAACCTGCGAGGCCGACTACGACACGATGGCCCTGGCGGTCACCAGCGACACCGCCAACAAGAAGACCGGCCAGATCTACGACTCCGACATCGAAATCAACACCCTCGACTACGTCTGGGCGGACGTGACGGCGGATGCGGGTCTGACTGGCGACATGGACCTGCAGAACGCCATCACCCACGAGATGGGGCACCTGATCGGGCTCGACCACACCTGCTACAACCCGCTCGGCAGCCTGCCGCAGCCCACCGACGACAGCGGTCAGCCGGTTCCCGCCTGCGACCAGGCCTCGCTGGCGGTCCAGGCCACCACAATGTACCCGTCGGCCATGATGGGCGACACGCAGAAGAGGACGCTGGCCCCCGACGATCAGGCCGGCCTGTGCGGGATCTACCCGGTCGACCATCCGCCACAGCCGGCGGGGGGATGCGCCTCGTGCGCGACGGTTCCCACACCGATGGATGGAATCGAGCTCGTGGGTCTGGGCGTCTTCGCGGCGCTGCTGGCGGGCGCCCGGCGCGCACGCCGCGCGTCGCGGCGCTGAAGATGCGCGCCCGGATCGCCACCGCGCTGGTCGCCGCCGCGCTCGCCTCGACCCTCCCCGCGCGACCCGCCGCGGCCTACGTGCGCGGGGTCAGCGACAACGGCGCGCCACTCTACTGGGCGAGCAGCTGCGCCGCGGTAACCATCTATCTGAACGGTTTCTCCATGATGACCTCCGACGAGGTCGCAAAGTCGATCGCCGCCGCCGCGCACGCCTGGAGCCCGTCCGAGGTCACCTGCCCCGGCCCGGACGGCGACGCCGGCACCGGCCATCCGTACTTCGAGATCGTCCCGTCCATGTCGACGGGCGGCCCGGTTCCGGGGATCGGCTACGACGGCAAGAACTCGATCGTCTTCGAGACCACCGACTGGCCCGCGGACCTCGGACCCGAGGTGATCGCGTTCACCTATCACTCCAGTCGACCGGATGGTGAAATCGTCGACACCGACATCGACATCAACGCGGTCGGCGTCAGTTGGGCAAACCTGGATCCCGGGTCGACCGCACTGGGCCACACGCCGGACGCAATTGATCTGCAGACCGCGATCACGCACGAGTTCGGTCACTTCATTGGCCTCGGCCACACCTGTTTCCACGCCGGGGTCGACGTGATTGTTCCCCACGACGATCAGGGCCAGCCGATCCCCACTTGCCCCGACCCGCCATCGACACCCACCGACGTACGGGAGGCTCAATCCGTCATGTGGTTCTTTGTCGAGCCCGGGTTCACGGGAATCCCAAAGCGCGTCCTCGCGCCCGATGACGCGCGCGGGATCTGCGACATCTACCCGGCGGCGCGGGATCCGCACGTCTGCGCGTTGAACCTTCCCGACGATGGCTGCGGCTGCGCGACGGACGGGTACCCGCGCCGGGGCGCGGCGCTCAGCCTCCTCGCGCTCGGCATCGCCGTTGCCCACGCTCGCCGGCGACGTCGTCTCAGGTCGGATCGAGATCGACGCGCAGCTCTCTGATCGACATCTCGCCGAGGTTGGAGCTGGCCGGGACCTCCAGCTCCTGCGCCGCGGGGCGAAACCCCGGCGCCGAGATGGTGAGCCGCCAGTGCCCCGGAACGAGGCGCGGCAATCGAAAGCCGCCGGCGCGTTGAAGGTCGGTGCTGGCCCTGGCCCCGTCGGGACCGGCGGCCTCGACGCGCCCGCGGCCGACCGCTGCCCCCGATCCGCGCGCGCGCGCCTCGCCGGCGATGCCGCCCGGCAAGGCGACGGTGAGCGACGCGTATTGTCCGGGCACCACCGGGAACTTGGTGGCGGGATAGTCGGGGTGCTG
>JADGRB010000186.1 GCA_017881315.1 Pseudomonadota bacterium | reverse complement strand
GGCGGCGCGCCGAGCGGGGGCACGGGCGGCGGCACCCGCCCCTGCCCAGGCGCGAAACCCGACGCGACCAACACCGGCGTGCCGGCGGGGGTGACGCTGACGGTGGTCAACCAGGACGTCACCGTCACGCAGGACAACACCGCCATCGACGCCCAGGACATTCACGGGTTCCTGATCATCCAGGCCAGCCACGTGCACGTCACGCGGTCGATCGTGCGCGGCCGCGCAACCGCCTCGAACGTGGGCGTCATCGACGTCAAGTCGGGCACCGACGTCGTCATCGAGGACACCGAGATCGCGGTCGCGTCGCCGTCGGCGACGGTCGACGGCATGTGGGGCCAGAACTTCATCGCGCGGCGAATGAACATCCACGGCGGCGTCGACGGCATGAAGGCCGACTCGAACGACAGCGTCGAGTGTTCCTATATTCACGACCTGGTGTCGTTCGCGTCGGATCCCAACCAGGGGGGCGGCCCGACCCACAACGACGGCATCCAGATCCTCTCCGGCACCGGCATCCACATCGTCGGCAACCAGCTGGTGGCGGCAACGGATCAGAACTCGGCCATCCAGGTCACCCAGGACTTTGGCGCTGTGACCGATCTGCACATCGATTCGAACTGGGCGGACGGCGGCGGGTGCACCTTCAACTTCGCGCACAAGGTCGCCGCCTCGCTGACGGTGAACACCAGCAACAACCGCTTTGGACGCCATTCGTTCTACGCCTGCCCCATTCTCAAGAGCACCCAGACCACGCTGATCTCGAGCGGGGACGTCTGGGACGACGACGGCACCCCGGTCCCCGTCCAGACCCACGACTGAGGCGCGAGGAGCGGCCGGTCGTCTACCGCGACGAAGGGGCGGCTGGGCTCGAGGCGGCCTCTCGTCCCGAAGCCGCGGATTCGACCACCCGGCGCGCCTCACCGCGGGCGCGCAGCCAGGCCGCGCGGGTGGTGTCGCGCGTGGCGGGTGAGAACCAGGCGAACGCCGCCGCGGCGGCCAGCGCCAGCAGGACCGGCCCGGACCTCGAGGTTCGGATCCTCCGGCTGGCCCGCCGGATGAACCGTCGGGTCTCCCGCCCGGGCGCGGGCACCGGAAGGTCGGGAGCGAACAGCAGCGGGACCGGGGTGGCGGGCCGCTCGACCTGCGGGGCGACGGCGATGCGCTCGATGGCGACCCGCAGCGCCTCGGAGAAGTCCCGGACGCCCGGGTAGCGATCGGCGGCCTGCTTGGACATCGCCCGCTCGATCACCGCGTCCACCTCCGGCCCCAGCCAGGGCGCCAGCTCCGACGGTGGCTCTGGCGTCTTGTAGATCACCTGATGAAGCAAGGTGGCCAGATCGGGCCCCTTGAAAGGCTCGCGGCCCGTCAGCAGCGTGTAGGCGACCGCGCCCAGGGAGAATTGATCGGCCCGGTAGTCGATCTCTTCACCCTCCCCGCGCGCCTGTTCGGGGGCCATGAATTCGGGCGTGCCGGTCACCACCGCATCGTCGACCACCCCCGCGCGCCATCTCGCCCGCGAGATCCCGAAGTCGATGACCTTGACGAAGTCGTCGCGGCCGTCGATCGCGACCAAGATGACGTTGTCGGGTTTGAGATCCAGGTGGACGATGCCGTGCGCGTGCGCCGCTTCCAGCGCCTGCGCGATCTGGTCGACGATGTGAACCGCGGTGACCGGGTCGAACGGCTGGCCCGGCACCATGCCCTGCGAAAGCGATCGCCCCTCGAGGAGCTCCATCACCAGAAAGGGGACGCCGTTCTCGGTGACGTTGAAGTCCAGGATCTGCACCACGTGGGGATGCCGCAGCGCGGACATGATGTCCGCCTCCTGGCGAAACAGCTCGAGCGCCTCGGCGCCGGTGGCCAGGCTGGCGTGGAGGATCTTGACGGCGACCTCGGAGCCGAGCCGCGTATGGGCGGCCACCCAGACGTCTCCGCACCCGCCCTCCGCGAGCGGGCGAACGAGGCGATACGTCCCCCGCAAGGTCGTACCGATGCCGGGAATCGCGCCGGCGTCGCGAATCGCCTCGGCGCCGCGGTTCTGGGTCATCCGGGCAAACTAACCATCTTTTCGGCCGGCGGACGCTCTGCCACACCTGCCTCTACCGCGGCAGGGTGCTACGTTCCGGGTCGGGATGGTCCACGATGTCCTCATCGTCGGCGGCGGGCCGGCCGGCAGCACCTGCGCGCGCTTCTTGGTTGGTGGCGGCGCGAAGGTCGCGGTCGTCGATCGGGCGGAGTTTCCCCGGGTCAAGCTGTGCGGCGGCTGGCTGTCGACGCCGATCTGGGACGCGCTCGCGCTCACGCCGCGCGACTATCCGGGGGGGCTGTGGGAATGGCGCACCTGTCACGTCCGCTACGGCGGCGAGGACCGCGCGATCGCCTGCCACGGCTGGTTCATCCGGCGTTACGAGCTGGACGACTTTCTGCTGCGCCGGTCCGGCGCCCAGCTTCGCCTCGGCGTTTCGGCCGGCCCGATCACCCGCGACGCCGACGGGCTCTGGATGGTAGGCGATCTGCGCGCGCGCCATCTGGTCGGCGCCGGGGGGACCCACTGTCCGGTGGCACGTCTCTTCCCACCGCCCCGTCCGAGCGGTCCGGTCGCCGCGCAGGAGCACGAGTTCCGCGCCGACCCGGCCGCCGTCGCCCGCACCCGCATCGGCCGCGACGGCGAGCCCGAGCTGCTCTTGCACGAGGATCTGCGCGGCTACTCCTGGAACGTGCCCAAGACCGACTGGATCAACGTCGGCGCCGGCACCGTCGACCCGAACGAGGTGCGCGCGGCCTGGCTGAGGGCGCGGGCGCACTTCAGCCAGGCCGGCCACCTCCCGCCCGAAAACGCGCCCGAGCTCGAGGCGATGAAGGGCCACGCCTACTACCTCTACGACCCGGCGCACCTCGACGGCGCCGCGCGCGTCGACGCGGGCGGCAAGGGCGGTGCCTATCTGGTGGGCGATGCCCTCGGTCTCGCCCAGCCGCTGACGGCCGAGGGCATCTTGCCGGCGGTGCTCTCGGGCCGCCTGCTGGCCGAGGCGATCCTCGCCGGCGCGCCCGCCAGCTACCCCGAGCGCCTGCGCGCCCATCCGGTGATCGGAGACTACCGGCGGGTCTTCCGGCTGCGCGAGGCCGCTGCCGCGCTCCGCCGCCCCGCACGGGCCGCCGGCCAGGTCGGCGGGATTGGCCGGCGCGCCATCTCCAGCGGTTTCGCCTGGATGTTCTCGGGCGCGCCACTTCCGGCGCCGAGGTTGATCGACCTGGCGCTCGCCGTGGCCGACCGCTGGCCGCGCAAGGAACGCGAGAGCGGGCGCGCCGCATGACCGGCCTCGTGCAAAAGCTCCGCGCCGTCCTCGAGGGCCGGCCCGCCGGCGATCTGGTGCGCGAGCTCTTCGCGGGAGCCGGCGTCACCGTCGGTGGCAGCGCGCCCTGGGATCCCCAGGTCCACGACGAGCGCCTCTACGCGCGGGTGTTGCGCGACGGCACCCTCGGCGTCGGCGAGTCCTACGTCGAAGGCTGGTGGGACTGCCCGGCGCTCGACCAGATGATGGATCGGATCCTGCGGGCGCGGCTCGACATCGTGGTGCGCGAGAGCTGGGTCTTGCTGTCGCAGGCGATCCGGGCGCGCGTCTTCAACCTTCAAACAGCCCGCCCCTTCGAGGTCGGCGAGCGCCACTACGACATCGGCAACGATCTCTATCGGCCGATGCTCGGCAAGAGCATGATGTACACCTGCGCGTATTTCAAAGACGCGAAGACGCTCGACGCCGCGCAGGAGGCCAAGCTGGATCTGGTCTGCCGCAAGATCGGCCTCGCCAAGGGGATGCGCGTCCTCGATCTCGGCTGCGGCTGGGGCGGCTTCGCCTCGTTCGCGGCCGAGCGCTACGGCGCCAGCGTGGTCGGCTACACCGTCTCGCGCGAGCAGGTCGCCTGGGTGGCAGAGCACCACGCGGCGCTCCCGATCGAAATTCGCCTCGATGACTACCGCAACGCGACCGGGACGTACGACGCGGTGGTGTCGATCGGACTGCTCGAGCACGTCGGTCCCAAGAACCACCGGGGGTACATGGAGCTCTGCGCCCGCCGCGTGGCGCCCGGCGGCATCATCTTCATGCACACCATCGGCGGCAACCAGGTGCGTGCGCAGATTGACCCCTGGTTTCACAAATATATCTTCCCCAACGCCGTCATCCCGACGCTGGGCCAGCTGACCACCGCGATGGAGAAGATCCTGGTCGCCGAGGACGTCCAGAACATCGGCCCGCACTACGACCGGACGCTGATGGCCTGGTGGGAGAACTTCGACGCCGCCTGGCCCGATCTGCGGGCGCGCTACGGCGACACCTTCTATCGCCAGTGGAAATTCTATCTGTTGAGCAGCGCCGCCGCGTTCCGCGCCCGCTACCTCAACCTCTATCAGATCGTCGCCACCCTGACCGGCGCGGCGCAACCGCCGACCGCGCGATCGAGCTGAAGCGGCCAACCCACGCCTCCCTCGAGGCGACGGCTAGAACCGGCCGCCGGCGTCCAGCGATTCGCGAGCCGGCGCGGCCGATGCGTCCGGGATCGACGGCGGCGCGGCGACTCTGGGAGGCGACGTACCCTCGACTTCGGCGTCGGTGATGCCGGCCGGGATCCCCTGCGGAAACCGCGCAAATCGACGCAACACGCCGATCGGCTGGGTCGGATATTCGACGATGCCGCGGTTCGATTCGTAGATGCTGCTCGGTATCCCCGTCAGCAGCCAGATCGGGAGACTGAAGATGAGGAAGCCCCCGTGACTTATCGTCGACAGCGCGCCCAGGGACGTCCAGGCCGCGTATCCCGCCTCCTTGGTTCCGTACACACCCAGGGTGAGGCGATGCACGGAAGGAAGGCTCACCGTCTTCAGCCTGGAACCGCTGGTCAAGATCCAGATCTGGCGGTCATCCACCGCGACGAGCTCGCCCCCCAGCTCGGCGCCGCCGCCGAGATCGACGCGCGCGGTGGCGCCCCGCCCCGAGGTGATGGCGGCCTCCTGGGCGGGCCGGCGCGCGTTGGAGACCGACGAGCAGCCGCCGCTGCCCGCGGCGAGCAGCGCCGCCGCGTAGCAGATCGCCTGCTCACGGATGCGCATAGCGGCTCTCCCAGAACAGGCGCTCCATCCCAGCCTCCTGCTGTTTGTAGGCGGGCGCCATCAGCCGCAGGGCCACCGACGGTGCGTACATCATCAGCGCCGCGCGGGCCGGGCTCTCCTCCGCGAGCCACCGCTCGCGAATCCACTCGAGGTAGTAGCCCCGAGACGACAGGAACAGCTCGTACTTTTCGGGATGCTCGGGGAGCTCGAACTCGAAATTGTAGGCATCGCCCGGCAAGGTCACGATCGTCTCGCCCGCCCGCGCGGTGACGTGGCGCTTGTCGTCCGTGACGCCAGAGATGGTCTTGGCCGGCAAGACGGTCGGCTCGAGCCGCGGCCCGAGATCGGCCAGGCCGACCCAATCGAGTCGCCAGTTTCCGCGCGTCAGGCGCAGCCGAACGTGCAGCGGTCCTGCGGCGCCGGACGGCAGGCGCACCAGATGAACGTCGGTCGCGATGGGACCGGTCTCGAACACCTCGCCCGCCGGCTCCCATCGACCATCCGTCCCCTGCACCGCGATCTCGATGCTGCCGAGCAGGCGGTGCGCCTGCTTCAGGCGCGAGCCCAACCCGGGATCACGCTCGAGCTGGCTGAGCGCGTCCACCGCCTTGCTCCCGAGGTACGCGAGCTCCTGGTAGAGGAGGTACGTGGTGAGCAACGTCTGCCGCGCCGCGATCACCAGGCCGCGCGACGTGGCGCTCGAGGGCGGGAAGGTCAGCGTCAGCTCCTCCTTGGTCCCGAGATCTCGCCCGTCCGCCAGGCTGGTCCGCTCGTGGCCGTCGAACGTCCGCAGCGCCTCGGCGCACGATCCCTCGGGGGCGTCGCACGATTCGGCCGCCGCCAGCGCCGTCGCGCCGTAGTAGCCGTCGTCGGTCGCGTAGAAGACGCGCCCGCCGGGTGGTCGCGGCACGGCGATGACCTCGACGCGTTTGACGACGTGGGTCTCGAGCGCCTCGTTCGTCATCCGCACCTCCAGGTTCCGGCCCGCGGGGCGCGCGCGGTAGAGCGCATCGATGTCGGTCGCTTCCAGCGAGGGCGCCACGCTGTCCGAGAAGCCTTCGGCTTGCAGCACCGGCTGCTTGCCATCGGTGACGTAGAAGGTGGGGCACGATCCGAAACAGGCCTTCGGGTTCAAGATGCACGCCACCGTCACGGCGATCGACGCGCCCGTGACCACCAGCATCGCGGCCAGCGCGGGCGACGTCCGCACCGGCGCGTTGGTCTCGAAGAGCGCGACGTCGGCGAAGTGAACCTCGAAGACGCCCGAACGGCTGTGGATCCGATCGACCTCCAGCAGCTGACCGGTCCCCTTGACGGCGCCACCATCGGCCGTCCACTTGGAAAGGACGTAGAGCCGGCCGTCCTTCATGTGGGCCTTCAAATACGGTGAATCCTCGGCCCGAACACGACCGAGCTCGGCGGGTGGCAACAGGCCCCGATCGAAGGGCGGCTTGCCGGGCGAGCAAGAAACCACGACCGCGCAAAGCAGCAGCGGGGCGACCGCCCCCCGCCCGCGCAAGACCCCCAGAGACGTCCGCACGGCGTGGGTCATGGCCCGGGTGGCGTCACCTTGACGACGAAACCGACGCCGTGGGCCGACATGGCGTGCTCGGCCGCGCCCACGAAACGCAGCGCCTCGCCGGCGGGCGCCGCGGCGCAGTCGAGGCGGATCGCGACGCGCTTGCCCTGGTACTGCGGGTAGTGCTCCGCCAGATGGCCGTCCAGCGCATACGCGAGGTAGCGGTTGATCTTCTCCTCGATCTGCCGGAGCTGCCGCGGGTCGGCTCCCCAGGGGCGGCGTTCGATCATCACCAGCACGACCTCGTCCGAAACCAGATCGACCTCGATCAGATCCATGATGGTCGCGTTCTCGACGCCGGGCTCCCCGAACTCGGCCACCATCTGTTCTCGCGTCATTCGCTCCACGGTCAGCGCCCCGGCGGAACTCTAACATCGGTGGGCGCACCTTCGAGACGCCGGTACAGGAGGTAGGAGTAGATCACGGGAACGACCCCCGCGATCGCGATCGCGGCGAGCAGGGGGACGAGACCCCCGCCCAGCAGGCCGGACGCGCAGAGGCCGAGGCCCGCCAGGACGAAGAGCTTGCCCCCCAGGCGATGGGTTCGCAGCCAGACCTCGTCGCTGGCCAAGGTCCAGGGTGTCCGGATGCCGACGAAGAAGTTCCGGGTGACCTTCCCCATGAAGTTGCCCAGGACCACGAAGAGCAGGCCGACGCCCGCGTAGATCGCGCGATCCATCGGGACCTTCACGCCGATACCAGCCAGCAGCATCAGCACCGTCATCAGCAACAGAAACGCCAGGATGGTCGTCTGGAAGATCTCGAAGACGCGCTGGAAGCGTTCGACCGCAAAGCCGCGGGGCGACATCCGTGGAACGAACCGCAAGAGCAGATACGAGCCCGCCATCACGCCGGGCATCAGAAAGGCGCCCCACGACTTCGGGGCGAAGCCGTTCGCTTCTCCTCTCGCATTCCAGTGGATGGGGATCGACGCCGGCAGTCGGTGGTAGAGCGCGGCCGCCACCGCAAACGAGAGGAGGACCAGGCCGAGGTTCAAGAGGTTCGCGCGGCCGATTCTCATCGATGTTCTCCGTTCCGCTTGTCGACCCGAAAGAGATCTGCGAGCAGGGAGGCCACGTCCTCGAACACCGTCGTGTTCAAGGAGTAGACGATCTGTTGTCCCCGTCGCTCGCAGCGGACCAAATCGGCGGCCTTGAGGACGTTGAAGTGATGGGACATCGAGCCCTTGGTCATGTCGAACGCTTCCGCCAGCTCGCCCGCCGTCTTCGAGCCGCGCCGCAAGAGCTTGAGCACCTTGCGGCGAGAGGGATCCGAGATGGCCTTGAAGACTTCCTGCGCGCGCATCGTAGTTTGATATTTTGATGATTATCAAATTATCATCCATTGTCAAGCCACCGATCTGGCGCTCCCGTGTCCGACCTGTGCGATAGTCGCCGTCAGCCGTTCACCCCCGCGCCGCGAGTCGCCCATGAGCATCGATCCCGAAATCCTCGCCGACGTTCCGCTCTTTCAGCTCCTGGACGCAGAAGAGCGGGCTGCGCTCGCCACCCGGGTCGAAACCATCACCACCCCGGCGGGCAAGATGCTCTTCAGCTACGGCGATCCGGGCGATGCCCTCTATCTGGTCCGCGCGGGAGTGGTCGAGATCTTCTTCAAGAACGACACCGGCGAGCGGATCGTGCTCGAGACCTCGCGCGCGGGCGATTTCTTCGGCGAGATCTCGCTCATCGATCCGGGACCGCGCACCGCCTCGGCGCTCGTGACCGAGGATCTCGAGGCGGTCCGGGTCGACCGCGAAGATCTGGAGGGTCTGCTGCGCCAGCATCCGGCCGCGGCGATGGATCTGCTGACCGCGACGGGGAAGCGGCTGCGCGAGGCGACGCGCCTGCTGCGCCACACCGTCTCCCGCGACGTCAACGAAGAGGTCGAGGACCGCCGGACGCCCGTCATGAAGGCCGCCGACTGGATCTCGGAATTCAGCGGCAGCCTCCCCTTCCTGTCCATCCATTGCTTCGTGTTCGCGATCTGGATTCTGCTCAACAGCGGTCCGCTCTCGCGCACCATCATCGGCGGCTGGGATCCCTTCCCCTATGGGTTCCTCACGATGTGTGTGTCGCTGGAGGCGATCATCCTGTCGGTGTTCGTGCTGCTGAGCCAGAACCGTCAGGTCGCGCGCGAGCGCACCCGCAACGACATCGAGTACCAGGTCAACCTGAAGGCGGAGCTCGAGATCGGCCACCTCCACGAAAAGATCGACCAGATGAACGCCGAGCTGCTGGAGCGGCTGACGGCGATCGAGAAGACCACCCGCGCCCGCTAGGCCCATCACTCCGGCAGCGGCGACGAGAACAGGACGCGGTGCTTGTCGGCCAGCTCGGCCAGGCGCGACCGGGCGCCGCTGGCGCGGTACATCTGGGCCAGCGCGCGCCAGGAGGTCGGATCTTCGGGGTCGAGCAGGATGGCGTTCCGGAAGCGTTGCTCGGCCACCACGGCGCGACGCGCGCGGGCGGCGATGAGGCCGAGCAGAAAGTGCGCGCGCGACGCCTCCTTGGCCTTCGCCAGCGCGGCGTCGCAATGCTTGGCGGCCAGCGCCGCGTGGTTGGCGCGCAGCTCTAGATCGCATGTCAGCAGATCGACACCGGGCGCACCCGGGAACGCGGCGGCGAAATCGCGCAGGCGCGTCCGCGCGGCACCCAGGTCCGCATCGGGTGACGTCACGGAGTGAGCGGTCTCCCGGAAAGCGGCGACGTAGGCGGGTTCCCGATCGGGATCGACGCCGCCCTTGATGCTGTCCGACGGAAGCGCGACGCGGTGGCGGGTAGCCTCGACCTCCGCCGCGATCTTCTCGAGCTCGATCTCCCCCCGCCCGGC
>JADGRB010000445.1 GCA_017881315.1 Pseudomonadota bacterium | reverse complement strand
AGGCGCATCCGCTCGCTCGCCTCCGGGCTCCAGGGTGGCTGTGGCTGGTGCGAGGTTTTCGGGTCTCGGTCTTTGGACATGGAGGTGGAGCCGTTCGCTCCCCCCAAAGCGCGCATCAACAAATGTAATGCCCGGACCGCTCCGGGCAATATCCGATCATGGCTTCCGCTTGAGCTTGTCCAGCAGCGTGGTACGGCTCAACCCCAGCAGCTCAGCCGCGCGGGTTTTGTTTCCATCGGCGGCGCGCATGGCCCGTTCGATGAGGGAATCCTCGAACTCGGCGACCACTGCCTGCAGATCGATGGCGCGGGTCTGCAGATCGACCATGGCCGCCGCCCCCGCGACCGAGGTCGTGGTGCCGGACGTCAGACGGGCGGGAAGCTCCTCGACCTCGATGGTGCCGCTGCGATTGAGCACCACCAGCCGCTCGCAGAGGTTCTCCATCTCGCGAACGTTGCCGGGCCAGTCATAGTCCCGCATGCGCGCCAGCGCGGCATCCCCCAGGACGACCTGGCGATCGAAGCGTCGGTTCATCGACTCGAGGAAGTGTTGAATCAGGAGCGGGATGTCCTCCCGGCGTTCGCGCACGGCCGGCAACCGAATCGGCAAGACATCGAGGCGGTAGTACAGATCCGCCCGGAAGGTCCCGTCGCGCACCATGGCCTCCAGATCTCGATTGGTCGCGGCGATGATGCGGACGTCGACGGCCCGCGGGCGGTTGTCGCCCACCGCCGTCACGCGCCGATCTTGCAGCACCCGCAACAGCTTGACCTGCAAGGGCAGCGGGAGCTCGGCGATCTCATCGAGGAAGAGCGTGCCGCCGTTGGCCTGCACGAAGGTGCCGGGGCGAGCCTCGGTGGCGCCGGTGAACGATCCCTTGGCGTGCCCGAACATCTCGCTTTCCATCAGGGCCTCGGGGATCGCGCCGCAGTTGATCGCCACCAGGGGGCCGCCGGCGCGCCCGGACGAGCCGTGCAGCAGGCGCGCGACCACCTCCTTGCCGGTGCCGCTCTCGCCGGTGATGAGCACGGTGGAGCTGGTATGGGCCACCTGTTCCACCGTCTCGATCACGGCGCGCAACGCCGCCGAGACGCCGATGAGCGCCACCTGAGGTTGGCCGTCGTCGCCGCCCGGCGCCGCGCCGGGCTGCGCACCGCGCGCGCGCAAGGCCTGTCGGACCACCTCCTCCAGATCGCGGGGGTGAAAGGGCTTGGTCAGAAAGTTGAACGCGCCGGCGCGCATGGCCTCGACGCAGTCGCGGATCGAGTCCTCACCGGTCAATATCAGGACGGGGATCTTGGGATACTTCTCGCGCGTGTGGCGCAAGAGCTGCAACCCGTCGGCGCCCGGCATCTTCAGATCGGTGATGACGAGATCGATCGGGTGCGCGGCCAGGCTCTGGATCGCCTCGAGGCCGTCCTGCGCCTCGACGACGTCGTGGCCGCTCCGGACAAGCAGCTTGTGCACCAGCGAGCGTACCGAGGCGTCGTCGTCGACGACGAGAACATTCATCGCCGTATTGTACGCGTGATGCCCTGCGGCAGACGCATCGGCCTCGTCTTTCGACCTCGGCCGGCCGCCCGACCGGCACGACGACGGCACGACGACGGGCAACCGACGGCAATGCTCCCCCAAACGTCGGGGAAGCGTCGTCGGCGAGCCGTTGGCCCCGGATTTCCGCGGGATAGGTCTTGGCTCGTTCGTTGCTCATGAGAAGACCCGTGACGAACCAGCTGCTCTTCGCTCTCACCGTCCTGGGATTCACCGGTTGTGCTTCGGTTCAGCTCCCGAGCGATCAGATCGAGCGCTTCGACACCAGCGTCCGCAGCGCCAAGGAGATGGGGGCGCTCAGCCTGCCCGTCACCAAGGAGCACTACGGCGCGCTCGGCATGCCCGCCGCCAAGGCGCACCTCGAGCTTGCCAAGGATCAGGCGGAGGTCGCCAAGACGATGGCGGCCGACGGCGATTCTCGCGCGGTGCTGTTTCTGGCCCGCGCGCAATCGGAAGCCGACCTGGCCGTCGGTCTGGCCCGCCAGGCCGCGATGCACGGCCGCGCGCTGCAGGCGACCGCCGATCTGAAGTCCGGCCTGGCATTCGGAACCCGCTAGCCTTCCACCGCTTGTTTTCCAGGAGATCCCGATGAAGACCAACCACAAGAACCTGATTTTGGCGGTCGCGCTGGCAGCATTGACGAGCGCCTGCGCCACCGTCGCGCCGGCCCAGCTAGTCGGCGCGCGGGATTCGTTCGCGACCGCGAGCGCTGGCTTGCCGGGAAAGCTGACGCCCTCCGCGCTCTACGATGCGAAGCAGGTGCTCGATCAGGCGAACAAGGAATTCGAAGCGCGTGGCGACACCACCACCTGCCGGGACTACGCCTACATCGCGCAGAACAAGGTCGAGCTGGCCGAGGTGATGGCGGGAACCGAGCAGGATCGCCAGACGATCATGGACGTGGCCAAGGCCGGCGCCGTGGCCAGCAATGGCCAACCCGACACAATGCTGAGCTCGGCCGAGAGCCGCTGAGCGAGGGGCGCGGGCCCGTCGGGTCACTTCGCCTTGACGGCGACCCACAGGTGCAAGGTGCCCGACCGGTCGCTGTCTATATATAGAGTGCAGCCGTCCGGTGAGAGGTAGGCGGGGATGTCGGCGCTGGTGGTGTTCAGCTCGGATACCAGCGCCAGGTCGGTGAAGGTTGCGGTCGGGGTCGTCCGGTGGGCGACCAGGATATTGGCGTCGGCGCTGCTGCCCGTGGTCGAAAGCCCGACTCGAGTGGAGGCGAAATAGACCGTCAACAGGTCGTCGCTGAGGATGGCATGTCCTTCATCGGAGCGAGAATTGAGCTCGGCGACGGCCACCGGCGCATCGGTCGTTTGAAGGTTCTTGACGAAGATGTCGCGCCCGTTCCCGGACGCCGGTCGATCGAAGTAGAGGAACTGACCGTTGGCGGTGACACTGCCCAGCAGGTCCGCCGCGGTGGAGCTGACGCTCCCGACCAGGATGGGCGAGCCGAAGTCCGTCGATAGGCTCGTCCGCGTGGACATATAGATGTCGTAGCCCGAGCCGGAGCCTGGCCGATCCGACGAAAAGTAGAGTTGCAATCCATCCGTCGACAAGACGGGCTTCGTCTCGGCGTCGGAGGTGTTGACGTTCGATAGCGGGGTGAGCAATCCGAAGGGGGCGCCCAGTGTGGCCCTGCTCGTTTGATAGAGATCGTATTTGCCCGGACCGCCCAGATCGGTGCGGTCGCTGGCGACGACGGCCGAGAGCCCGTCCCGGGTCAGCCACATGGCGTACTCCTCGAAGGCGCTGTTGATACCGGGGACGAGCACGGGCGCTCCGAATGGTTTGGAGAGGTCACAAGCTCCTGCCGTGCCGCCCGCGCCGGTGCCTGCGGCACCGCCCGCTCCGGTCCCCGCGGTTCCGCGGCCTGCGGCACCGCCCGCGCCGATCCCCGCGGTTCCGGTGCCTGCGGCACCGCCCGCTCCCGTCCCCGCCGCGCCTGCGGCACCGCCCGCTCCGGTCCCCGCGGTTCCGCGGCCTGCGGCACCGCCCGCGCCGGTGCCCGCCGCGCCTGCGGCACCGCCCGCGCCGGTGCCCGCCGCGCCTGCGGCACCGCCCGCGCCGGTGCCCGCCGCGCCT
>JADGRB010000444.1 GCA_017881315.1 Pseudomonadota bacterium | reverse complement strand
CAGCAGGCCCTCTCGCGCGACGGCTTCGTCATCTCGGCGCGGCAGGTCTTCCCCACGTTCTTCTACGGCTACAAGGCGATCTATGCCGATCACCTGCCGCTCTTCGTGTCGGTCGACTCGGTCATCCACGCGGTGCATCGCTCCTACGACAGCGCGCTCATGAACATCGAGTCCGCCCTGTTGTCGGTCAACCTGCAGAGTCTGCTCGCGGGGATGCAGGCGGACCTGGCGTCGGGCACGGGCGGTGGTTTGCCGAACGAGGTGCGCGCGGACGTTGATCTCTACCTGACCGTGGCCCGCCGGCTCCTGGGCGACACCGCGGCGACGCCGGTCGCCGGGGCGAGCGCCTCGGAGGTCTCGACGCTGGTGACTGCCGCGCAGGCGGCAAGTGGTATCCAGGTGGTCTCCCTCTTCGGCGAGGGCCGCTACGTCGATTTCTCCCAGTTCACGCCTCGCGGGCACTACACAAGCAGCCCCGCGCTGATCTCTTACTTCCAATCGATGATCTGGCTGGGCCGCACCGATCTTCGGTTCCTGCAGTACGACACGTCGGCGCCGGCCGGCACGCCGCCGCGGTTCTACCGCCGTCAGTTCCTGGCCGCGCTGCTCCTGGCCGAGTTGACCGACGGTGGCAATCGATTGGCCGCCTGGCAGCAGAACGACGACATCCTCCGCGGCTTCGCCGGTGAATCCGACAACATGACGGTCGTCGACTTTCCGAAGTTGCGCGCCACCGCAGGGGTCACGACCTCTTCTGCCCTGGCGGCACTGCCCGACGATGTCATCGCGCAGGCGCTGCTCGACGGCGGCTTCGGCATTCAGCGCATCGCCAGCCAGGTTCTTGTCGTCCCCCCAGGCGGCGCAGGTGTGCCCCTCGACCGCGTGTTCTTGTTCTTCGGCCAGCGATTCGTGATCGACAGCGAGGTGTTCTCGGACGTCGTGTTCGATCGCGTCCGCGGCAACCCCATGCGGATGATGCCCAACCCGCTGGACGTCGCATTCGCGGCGCTCGGCAACAACGCCGCCGCTCCGCTGCTGGCGTCCGAGCTGGCGAGCTACCCGAACTACCCTGGCGCTCTGCACGACGCGCGCCGGCTGGTCGACTTGCACGGCGATGATTTCTGGAGCGGCAGCCTCTATGGCGAGTGGCTGGGCGCGCTGCGCGGGCTCTCCGTCCCGAACGGCGATCCGACCGCCGCCGTGGGCCTGCCCGCCGTCATGCAGACGGAGCCCTGGGCCCGGCGCGTGATCAGCACGCAGCTCGCGTCCTGGGCCGAGCTGCGCCACGACACCCTGCTCTACGCGAAGCAGTCGTACACGGGCTTGCCGACCTGCGACTATCCGGACGCGTACGTGGATCCGTATCCCGACGCATGGGCCGGGATCGTTCGGCTGGCGCAGCTCGGACAAACGGTCGCCGGCTCTCTTCCGACCGACAGCACCTATCGGACCAGCCTCGCGTCATACTTCTCGGCGGTCGAGAACGTGGCCTCCACGCTGGGTGGCATGGCCCAGGCGGAGCGGGCCGGCCAACCACTCACCGCCGATCAGCTGGCGTTCATCAATCAGGCGGTCGAGGAGGTGACCGTGAGCGCCGGGTGCAGCACCCAGATCGTCCCCACCGGATGGTACGCGCAGCTGTTCCTGAATCAGAGCGACAATCAAAAGACCGATCCCACGATCGCCGACGTACACACCGATCCCGCGGACGCGCAGGTGCTGCATGTCGCCACCGGGCTGCCGCGTCTGATGTACGTGACCGTCGACGGATGCAACGGCCCGCGAGCCTACGCGGGGGTTGTCTCGTCCTATTTCGAACAGACGACGGACAACCTGCAGCGGCTCACGGACATGGAGTGGTCGACCGAGATCATGCAGTCACCGCCGCCGCCGGACGTGGCTTGGACGGCCGATCTGGTCGCGCACTGAGGCCCGGGTTGTTCGGGCCGCTCGTTGGTTGACGGAGGCTCTGTCGGTCAGCAGGATGAGAACATGAAGAAAGCGGTCGCGAGCCAAGGCCAGTCGGCGTCGGAGCTCATCTCGAAAAGAATCGCCGAGCTCGGGGACTGGCGCGGAAAGACCCTGGGCAGGATGCGCAAGCTCATCAAGGAGGCAGACCCGGACGTCGTCGAGGAGTGGAAGTGGATGGGCACCCCGGTCTGGTCGCACGACGGCATCATCTGCACCGGCGAATCCTACAAGAAGGTCGTGAAGCTCACCTTCGCCAAGGGCGCATTCCTGAAGGATCCGGCCCGTCTCTTCAACTCGAGTCTGGAGGGAAACCTACGCCGCGCGATCGACATCCCCGAAGGAGAGGAGGTTGACGCGTCCGCCTTCAAGACGCTCGTCCGCCAAGCGATCGCCCTCAACAGTTCCCGCAAGGCGAAACCTCCCAAGAAGAGTCCGAAGAAAAGTCGGAAGAAAAGTCGATAGGTTTCCACGGTGTGAACAGGCCCGGCGTAACTGGGCTGCTGATCCGGTCTGCCCCTGTTCATTCGCCCGGTCGATGATCACCATCCAGGATCGGGAGAGGGCATCCCCCTGGGAGGCAGACCATGGCACGACAAGACGCAGACGAGACGGCCATCCGCGCGCTGATGGAGACCTGGCACCGGGCGACCGAGGCACGCGACGTAGTCAGGGTGTTGCAATTGATCGGCGAGGACGCGGTCTTTCTAGCGCCGGAGGGTCTTCCCATGCGTGGCCGCGCCGCCTTTGCGCACGGGCTGCACGAGGTGCTCAAGGCCCACAACATCCGTTCCAGCGGCGAGATACGTGAAGTGAAGGTGTCCGGCGATCTCGCCTACTGCTGGACCGACCTCACCGTCACCGTCACCCCCCTCGACGGCACCGCGGCCAAGGTGCGACGGGGACCGTCGCTGTCGATTTTACGCAGAGAACCCGATGGTGAGTGGGTCCTCATCCGTGACGCCAACATGCTCGCCTCGGACTCGG
This sequence comes from Pseudomonadota bacterium, assembly GCA_017881315.1. GTDB lineage: Bacteria > Myxococcota_A > Polyangia > Fen-1088 > Fen-1088 > JADGRB01. The sequence goes on along the minus strand of JADGRB010000444.1, from coordinate 684 downwards.
CGGAGCTGGCCCTCAAGGTCGACAACCTGGAGCGTGAGCTGATGGCCGATGGACCGGGCGGCGACTGAAATCGTTTCGCCTTTGTTGCGCGATATTGACCAGAGTCGTCGTCGTCGGGGTAGAACCTTGCTTCTCACCATGCAGAACGAGCCAACCTCGACCATGAATGATCCCCCACCCGGACGCGGCGATACCGGACGGTCTTCGGCTGTCGGGACGTGGTTCGTGGTCGGAGGTCTGTGTTTGCTCTTGGGTTCCGCGATCCTCGGCTGCGCGACCGCCCCCGCTCCAGCGCCGGTGGCTTCCGACCGGCTTTCTCTCGATCGTCTGAAGATGGGACCGTCGCGGTACGAGACCGGCCGTATCGCGCCGATGAGGGTCTCGAACCCCGGCGGAGAAATTTCTCCGGCGCGCGCCGGAGAGCTGGGCGGATCGCCGCCGCGTGACGGCTCAGGCGCCCACCACCGGCACCCTCGATCGAACGGCGCCGGGTCGCGAGATCCGCTCGCGCTGCGCGGCGCCTGACCGCCTACTCCAGCGCCTTGACCGCCTCGCGTTCGATGGCGAGGCCCTTTCCGTGGCGGGCGAAGAACTCGGCGAAGCCCTTCACGTCCCGCGGTTCGGGGCGGACGGGTTTGCCGATGCTCTTGGCGATCCGCGCGTCGAGGTAGTCGGGCAGCGACT
>JADGRB010000443.1 GCA_017881315.1 Pseudomonadota bacterium | reverse complement strand
TCGAGGCTGATGGCCGCGTCCGTGATCCGGATGTTGTTCAGCGAGAACCGCGGCGTTGACGTGTCTGGAGACGGCGGCTCCGCTGGACGCGCCGCCATACGCGCCAAGATGTCCGAGAAATTGTAGGCCGCGGTGTCGGCCCAGCCGTCGGGCGTGGCCTTGAACCGCACTGCCCGGACGCGGAGGCCGTCCAAGCTGATCTCCTTGATGACTGGCGCCCGCCGGTAGATCGACGACAGCTGGGCGTTGACGTACAGCCTCCCGAACCCGACGAACGGCGTCGTCTGATCGGCTTCGAAGATCTGGAAGCCGCCGATCGTCAACGACAGCGCGAAGGGATTGACTCGAACGCGCGCGATCGTCACTTTGCGGCCGAGCAGCTGACTGAGCTGCTCCTGGGCGACATGCCTGGCGATGGGAGGGACGACCAGAAACCCTAGCAGCGCGAACAGCGCCAGCGCCCCCAACGCCCCGATCGATAACCGACGCGGCCATCCGCCCGGCCGGAGTGTCTCCCGGACGCTCTTCATCCCTCGCCGTCGTCGTCGTCGTCGGGGCTGCGCGAGGGGGCGAAGGCCGGTGTGCTGGTCGGCGCGGGCTCTCCGGAGAGGGTCGGCGGGGCCGAAGGTGAGAGTCCTGCCTGCAGCGCGCGGAGCGCGGCGGTGGGATCGTCGACGAAGGTGAAGAGCTTCAGATCCTCCGGGCTCACCATGCCGTGCCGAACCAGGGCGTCGAAGTCGACGATCTCGCGCCAGTAGGCCTCCCCGTAGAGGAGCATGAGGATCTTGCGATCCAGCTTGGCCGTCTGCTGCAGGGTGAGGATCTCGAACATCTCGTCCAGCGTGCCGAAGCCCCCCGGAAACGCCACCAGCGCGCAGGCGGTGTGGGCGAACCAGAGCTTGCGCATGAAGAAGTAGTGAAACTCGAAGGAGAGGCCCGGCGTGATGTAGGGGTTCGGCCGCTGCTCGCGGGGAAGACCGATGTTGAGCCCGATGGTCCGACCACCGGCCTCCCGCGCGCCGCGGTTGGCGGCCTCCATGATCCCCGGACCGCCGCCGGAGCAGACGATGCGACGGTGCGCCTGCCCCTCGAGCGTCATCGACCAGGCGGTGATGGCGCGGGCCAGCTCACGGGCTTCCGCATAGTAACGGCCGAGCGGCCCGTCGGGGACGATACGCGACGATCCGAAGAAGACGATGGTGTCACGGACCTCCTGCTCGCGCAGGGCTCGCAGCGGAGCCAGGTACTCGGCCAGGATGCGCAGCGGGCGGCCGTCGTCGCTGTCGAGAAAGTCCTGGTCGCGATAGGCGACCACCGGATCGACGGCGGCGCCGGCGGGGAGCTTGGGGGCCAAGCTGATTCAACCCCGCCGTGAGAAGTCGATGAACCCGCGCTCGACGTCGGTGTGCTCGAGCTTGACCGTCACCCGATCGCCGACATCGAGCCCCTCGAACCCGCGCACGACCCGCCCCTCGACCGGCGGTCGGAGCAGACGGACCCAGGTCCCTTTCACAGAGGCGCCAGTCACGAACGCCTCGAAGGTCTCGCCGATCCGCGCGCGCATGAGCAGAGCGGCGGCCGACTTTCTCACCAGCCGCTCCACCTTGGCCGCGGCGTCCTCCGCGACGGTGCAGTGCTGCGCCAGCACGGCGAGCTCACCGAGCGGATAGGGCGACGGCTGGTCCGCGAGCGCCGCCTTGACCAGGCGCTGCGTGAGGAGGTCGGGAAACCGGCGGTTCGGCGCGGTCGAGTGGGTGTAGTCCCTTACCGCCAACCCGAAGTGCTCGGTCGCGCGCTCTCCCGGCGTCTCGAGGGCGTACTCGCCGCGGCCGAGAAGCTTCACCACCGCGAGCGACAGATCCGGAAAGCGTTCGGGGTCGGCCCGGCGGCGCTCGGCCAGAAAGTCCTCCAGCGCGCGCGCGTCGGGCGCGCCGGGCAGCTGCGTGCCGTGGATCGCCGCGAGCTCGACGATCCGCTCCCAGCGCTGGGGCGAGCGCAGCACCCGCCGCACCGACGGGAACCCCTTCTTCTCCAGGAAGCGCGCGGTCGAGACGTTCGCCGCCACCATGAAGTCCTCGATCAGCTGCTTGGCGCGGTTTTGCTGTTCCAGCCGAAGATCTGAGACGGCGTCTCCTTGGAACACGGCGCGCGGCTCGAGCGTCTCCAGCTCCAGCGCACCGTGCTCGTGGCGCCGCTGCCGGAGCGCCTGGGCGACGCCATCCTGAAGGCGCAGGTTCTCGGCCAGCCCCGCGACGGCGGAGACCTTGGCGGGTGGGTCCGACTTCCCCTCGAACCAGGCGGCCACCGCGTTGTAGGCGAGCTTGGCCCTGTTGACGACCACCGCGCGGGAGAGAGCCGCTTCCGTCACCTGCCCGTCGCCGTCGACAATCATGTCGACGACCAGGGCCAGCCGCTCCGCCCCTTCGTTGAGTGAGGTGAGATCGGTGGAGAGCAGCTCCGGCAACATCGGGAAGATCCGCGCGTCGGTGTAGACCGACGTCGTGTTGGTCCGGGCGTGGTGATCGAGCGCCGAGCCCTGCTTGACCTTCGCATCGACGTCGGCGATCGCGATCAGGATCCTGGTCGCGGTCGGGGAGATCGCCTGGGCAACGGTGAGCTGATCGAGATCGCGAGAGTCGTCGTTGTCGATCGACGCCCACAGGAGCCCGCGCAGGTCGCGGATCTTGGGATCGAGGGGTCCGATCCCAGGCTCGAGCCCCCGCGCCTCCGCCATCTCGGCGGCAGAGAACTCGGGCACCAGGCCCCGCTCAAGCATCGCCCGGTGGGCGATACGCTGCAGATCACTTCGCATCGAGGTCATGGTCGGACGACCTTACCGCAGGAACGCCCTGGGCTCCGCGCCGCGAATGATCGAAATCGCCTCCTGAAACGAGCCGGCGAGAAACGCCGGCGTTTCGCGGGCGAGCGAAGCCGCCGGAACGTAACCCCAGGTCGCGGCCACGGCGGTGACGCCGAGCGCGCGGGCCAGGCGCAGATCGGGGAGGCCGTCCCCAACCATGACGGCGCGGTCAGGCGAGACGCCCACCTTGGCCAGGATCGACAGCGCGGCGGCCGGGTCGGGCTTGCGGGGAAAGCCGTCGCCGTCCCCGATGATCGCGTCGAAGGAGGCGGCTATCCCCAGTGCCCCGAGCAGGGACCGCGCGAGGTCGCCGGGCTTGTTGGTCACGACCGCGAGCACCGCGCCGTCGCCGCGCAACGCCGCCAGCCCCTGGACCACGCCCGGATAGAGCCGCGAAGCGACGCAGACACTCTCGCGATAGCTCGCGAGAAACCGGCCGAGGGCTGCCTCCTCGCCCGCGCCGTCCCGGTCGGCCACTGCGAGCGAGCGTCGGATCAGCTCGCGCGCGCCGTCGCCGACCATCCGCTTGACGGCGTCGAGCGGCGGCGGCAGTACGCCGCTCCCCTCCAGGGCGACGGCCAGCGCCCTTGCGATGTCCGGAGCCGTGTCGACCAACGTACCGTCCAGATCGAAGAGCACCAACGCCGGCGTCACGCCCCACGGTACTATCACGCCGCCTGGTTTTGCTCTCCTTGCTCCCTTCGTGCGCGGAGGGCCGACCAGGCCAACAGGAAAGCCCCCGCCGTGACGTAGATGTCGGCGACGTTGAAGACCGGCCAGTGG
>JADGRB010000442.1 GCA_017881315.1 Pseudomonadota bacterium | reverse complement strand
GGTCCGGCTCGTGCCGCTCATGCCCTCCGCCCCGCTCCCATCGCCCACGGGTGGAGCACGCGCCCGCGCGTGTCGAGCTGAATACGCGGGCGATCGGACCATTCACTCGCTTCCGGTGCGCCACCCTCAAGGCCGGCTCCGTCACGATGAGCAGCCTTATGTTGGGCGCCTCGTTCGTTCGGGATGCCGGTGTCGTTCGCCGCATGCCGACCCACATTCGAGCGCATCGCTCTGGCGATCGAGGTCCTGCTTGACCGTCGACACCGCGCGTACCCCAACTCCACGCTCGCCACCGTACCGCAGGTCGTGGACGTACGAGCGAAACGGGAACGCCTTTGTGGGACCGATATGTGGGACGCCAGCGCCCAGTGTCTACCGTCCCGCGTGCCGGCGGTGCACGGCCGTCCCAGTTCCAAGGAAATGGAACGCCTCCTCGGCCCGACCACATACGTGCGGAGAAGAGCCTTGCTTTCCGCGCAAACCAGGGCGCGGCAGAGCATGGCCCTGAGCGTTGTCGAGTGCGGGTGCGCGCTGGCTGGCGTCGGCGAGTGCCGCATCCTCATCGAGCGGCGGTCCGGTGAACGAGTCGTGCTTCCGCAATCGTCTCGTGAAGGAGATGTGTTGCGCGCTCGAGTGCGGTTATCATCGCTCACTCGGCGCGAGGATGATTCCGATGAGCTCAACAGGCACGAGACGCAGCGTCTTAGCCGTCCTTGCGCCAAGCCCGGCGGCACTTTTCATCCCTGTTCGAGATGGCTGACCGCGAGGATCTCGAGTTCACCTATTCGTTGATCGATCGCATCTTCCGGCTCAGTCTGGGAGAGCTCGCGGACTTCAGCGGCGCCAAGTACGACGGCGACTTCTCCCTGAGCCTCGAGGAGGCCCAGCGGCGCAAGCATGAGTATGTGGCCGACCAGATCGGCATCGGGCCGGGCCGCCGAGTGCTCGATCTCGGCTGCGGATGGGGGCCGCTGCTGCAGTTCATTCGCGACCGCGGCGGCGCCGGGGTTGGCGTCACGTTGTCGTCTGCGCAGGCGGCCGCCTGCCGGCGGCACGGTCTTGACGTCCACCTCTACGACGCGCGGCAGGTCACCCGCGACAGCTTCGGCGCGTTCGACGCCGTAGCGAGCGTCGGTGGCTTCGAGCACTTCTGCTCACCAGACGATTACCTGGCCGGCCGCCAGGAAGAGATCTATCGCGGAATGTTCGCCCGGATCGCGAGCGTGCTGCCCGCCGACGGCCGGTTCTACATGCAGACGATGGTCTTCGGGCCCAACATGATCCCGGAGGAGCAGGTCGATATCGACGCCCTCCGCGCGCTCCCTCCACGAGACTCCGACGCGTGGTACCTGGCTCTCCTCGGGCGTCAGTTTCCCGGTTCCTGGCTTCCCCTTGGCCAGGAGCAGATCATCCGCAGCGCCGAGCCGTACTTCCGCCTGCGGTCTAGCACGAGTGGCCGGCTCGACTACATCGAGACCATCAGCCAGTGGAACAGGCGGATCGGTGCGCCAAGTTTCAGAAAGACGCTGTGCAAGCTTCAGCTCCTCCCGCGCTGGCTCACCAGCGCCGACTTCCGGCTCGCGTTCACCTCCGGTGTGAGCGCCAACAAGGTCTGCTTCGAGCGGGAACTGCTCGAGCACTACCGGCTCGTATTCCAGAAACAGCCGGAGTGAACGCGTCGGCCCCGCGCGGCGCTCCTATGACGGCCGCCACCGTCGGAGCTCGCCCTCGTGAGGTGGCGCTGCCACCGGTGGAGGAACCCGTACCCGCATGCCGGCTGATACCCGGACCGCGCTGAGCTCGGTCAAGCGGCTTAGCGTACGTTTCTGCTCCATTACTACCGGCAGGCCTGGCCGCCGAGGAGCGTCGCCCAGCCGCAGCCTTCGATTGCGTCCATACCCGCAAATCGTTAGTTAGTTCCCCCGGAAAATCTAAGGGTAACGTCCGTGGCGGCTGAGAAGATGCCTGCATATGATCGAAATACTGTTCGCAGGTGTCACGTGTTGAAGGTGTCAGCGTCACGGCAGGCGGGGCTGTGGGAACTGGTCACGACGCTTGGTGTGCAGGTGGGTGAGCTGCCGGCGGATCTGGCCGCGATCGATCGGCTGCTGCAGGACCCCGGGGTGTATGCGCCGGTGGTTGAGCTGTGGCGCGCGCAGGATGTCGAGCACGGGACGTTCCGGTTCACAGACGGGCGCCCGACGATCGCGATGGAGACGCTGGTGCGGTTGATGGTGCTGAAGGTGCGTAACGACTGGGGGTACGAGCGGCTGGTGCGCGAGGTGTGTGACTCGGTGCACCTGCGGCGCTTCTGCCTTATCGGGCTGGGTGACGGGATGCCGGATGAGTCGACGCTGCGCAAGCTCGTGATCCGGCTCGGCGCGGTCACCGTGGAGCAGGTCGTCAGCGTTGTGATCGCAAGCTCGGCTGCACAGACCAGGTTTCGTGCGCGTGCGATCCGGATCGACTCCACGGTGGTGGAGGCCGACATCCGCTACCCGACCGACGCCGGGCTCGCCGCGGACGGGATCGGGCTGCTCGCGCGCGTCGCGCGCGAGGTCGCTGGGGTGGCCGGCGAGAACGCGCCGCGGGTGCGTGACCGCTCCCGTCGCGCGCACGCAAGGCTGCGACACCTGGGGCGCAGCCTCAAGCGCCGGACCGATGAGGCCAAGCAGGAAGTCCTGCAAATTACCGGTGAGCTGGGCGATTCGCTGCGTCTGTCGATCGCCGAAGCGGAGCGTCTTGGCGCGCACCTGAGCAAGCAGGGCGGGGAGGCGCAGCAGCGCGCAGCGCAGCGCCTCGAGGCGCTCCTGGCGGACTGTCGGCGCGTGGCGGAGCAGATCCGGCTGCGGCTCGCGGGCGAGCCGATCACCGATCGGCTCGTCTCGCTGCACGACACCGATGCCCGCCCGATCCGCAAGGGCAAGCTCGCCAAGCGCACCGAGTTCGGGTACGTGCACCAGGTGTGCGAGATCACCCAGAACACGACCGGCGCGCGCGGGTACATCCTGCCGACCAGCACCGCCGCGGGCAACCCCGGTGAGAACGAGCTGCTGCCCGCGACCCTCGCGCGCCTGGACGCGCAAGGGATCAGCATTCGTGAGGCCGCCGTCGACGGCGGGTTCGGCAAGCACGTCACCGTCGAGGCGTTCCAGAACAGCGCGCAACAGCCCGTCACCGTGTGGAACCCCAACGCGCCCGCACCGGACTCCAAGCGCACCGGCCGACGACTGTACTGCTACCGCGCCGGCGCCGAAGGCCGCATCAGTCACCTCAAGCGCGACTACGGCATGGGCCGCAGCCGCCTCAAAGGCGCCGCCCGCAGCCGCGCGTGGTGCGCGTGGGCGATCCTCGCCTACAACCTCGACACCCACACCGTGCGATGCACCACCTGACCGCCGCTCACCCGCTCCTTCCGCGCAGCGAAATCGGGAGGAGCACCGGTCGCGGCGTGCCAAAAATCCCAGACTTCCAGTCAAAACTGGCATCACAGGCCCGCTGGACCGCCCCGAAACCTCCCCGATTCACCATCCCTCACCCTCCCACCGGGATTTTCCGGAGGAACTAGCTACTTCCCGCGGAAAAACTCGTGAGATACGAAACGGCCGCGGAGTGATCTCGCGCGGCCGGTTCGTAGTGAGTGG
>JADGRB010000014.1 GCA_017881315.1 Pseudomonadota bacterium | reverse complement strand
GCGGCGATCGCAGAGGTTGGTGAGAATCCGCAGCCCGGAGCGCCCGCCGGCCAGCTCGGCCACGCGGGCGGCCAGCGCCTCGGCGACGGTGTTCACCATATTGGCGCCCATCGCGTTCCGGCAATCGACGTGGACGTGCACCACCACGCGACGCGGGTGGGCGCGCACCTCGATCTCGCGCGCGCCGCCGCCACGTTCGCGCAGACGCGGCAGCGTGGCGTGCGCCATCGCGAGCAGCTCATCCGCCGCCGCCTCCAACCGCGCCACCGACGCCTCCGGATCGGCGACGCCGACGATCTCGATCTGCGCCGTCATGACCGGGTCGTCCGCCTCGGCGACGAAGCCGCCCCCCTGGCGCACCATCTTGGCGGCGTTCGACGCCGCCGCGATCACCGACGGTTCCTCGATGGCCATTGGCACCAGCACGTCGCGCCCGTTGACCCGAAAGTTGAGCCCCACACCCAGCGGCAACGCGTAGATCCCGATGGCGTTCTCGACGACCCGGTCGGCCGTCGCGGTGTCGATCCCGCCACGCTCCAGCGTCTCTATCTCCCGCTCTGAGAGGTCGGCCCGGTGGCGCAGCACCTCTCGTCGCTCGGCGATGCTGAGCCGATAGAACCCCGGGATGCGAGAGCTTTCTTTCGAGCCATTGTCTGACATGGAACCTTTCTAGTCGTCGCGCGCGAGTCCGCGCGCACCGGTCTTTAAGCTAAGGATCGGCAGATCGAGCTTGGGGGCGCGCATCCGGAAGGCTTCCGCCGATTCTGGATCGGGGAAGAAGGCCACCCCCACGTCGCCACCGCCGGCGCCCGACGGCTTGGCGGCACCGCGGCATTCGCCCGCGAGCGCGGCAGCCGCCACCAGCGGTGGCGTGACGATCGGCAGATCGGCGTCGCGCCCGAGCGCCTCCAGCGCTCCGCACGATTGGCGGACCGCCTCGATCAGCGCCGCCGGCTGGCGATCTTGGTAGGCGCGAAGGAACTGCTCGGCCGCCTCGCCGATCTCCCGCAGCCTGGCGGCGTGCCTGACCGGATCGCGCTCGGCCAGACGCTCGACCGCACGCAGATGCTCGACCGTCGCGCTGGGAGCCCCGGCCCGGAACACCACCAGCTCGCCCGGCGGGGTCGGGGCGAGCGGCTGAATGACGTTCACCTGGCTCTCGGACGTGCGGCGGCTGTAGGCGATCACGCCGCCAAACACCGCGACCGCCACGTCTCCGCCCGACCCGCGGCCCCCCTGCGCTGCGCGATGCGCCAGATCCGCCAGCTTCAGAACGAAGGGCAGCTCTTCGGCGAGATCGATTCCAGCCTCTTCGAGCAGAACGCCGACCGCTGCGGCGGCGACGGCGGCGCTGGATCCGAGGCCCAGCTTGAGGCCGCCTTCCGACAGCGCGGAGCTGTCGATCTCGGGGGCGCCGTCGGCGAATGGCCGGACGCCCGCATGGTTGGTGTCGCGGACCGCGCGGAGGGTCTCGGCCACCAGCGGCGTCGACGGCTTGGCGCCGGGAACGAAGTGCGCCACCACCCGGCGATCGATCGCCGCGACCACGGCCGTGCCGCCGGAAAGCACGGCGTACTCGCCGGCCAGGAACAGCTTGCCGGGCGCGCTGACGCTCATGCCGCCTCCACGATCCGCGCGCCCGGTCCGGGCGCGGCGACCAGCGTCCGCAAGACCCCCGGCACACCGGCCAGCGCCGCGGCGACCCGATCCGCGTCTTCGGCGGCGCACAGCACCTTGACGTGCGGCCCGGCGTCGATGGTGAAGAACGCCTGCGTTGCGGGGCTCGCGTCGCGCAGCGCGCGGACCCGCGCGATCGCGGCCAGCGTGGCTGGGTTCCAGTAGACGATCGCGGGGTCGGCGGCCAGCGCCGTCGCGTGCATCCGCAGCGCGCTCCGCTCGGCGACGGCGCCGAGCGCGGCCAGATCGCGTCGGTCGATGGCGGCGCGCGCCGCGGCCAGATCGGCATCGACGCCCGCGATCCAGGCCTGGTAGAACGGCGAGGTTCGTGCGGTGTGGGTCATGGCGGCGGTCGACCCGATCGCCTTTTCGCCCGCCGCCGTGATCGCGACGACCAGCCGCACCTCCCAGACGCCGGGTGGTGCCCCCGGCGGCCCTTGCACATTCGCCGCGAGCGGATGCGCCGTCGCGTCGGTGCCGTCGGCCCGCGTGCCAGGCGCCATCTCGACGAAGCCGCCGAAGATCGACCGCGCCGCCGAGCCCGAACCGAGGCGCGCCAGCGCCGAGAGCTCGTTGGGCGGCAGGTCGAGGCCCGCGGCGCGGGAGGCCGCCAACGCCAGCGCCGCGAATCCGGAGGCCGACGACGCCAGGCCCGACGCCGTCGGCACGCTGTTGTCGGTGACCACGGTCGCGCGGGTGTCGACGCCGGCGCGCGCGCGCACGCGATCCAGAAAGGCCGACACGCGCCGGCTGGTCTTCTCGTCGGCGCGGGCGCCGTTCAGGGTGAGGAGATCGCCCCCGCCATCCCCGCCGTCGAAGGCGACGCGCGTGCGCGTGCCGAGCCGGTCGAGCGTCAACGACAGACTGCCCGTCGCCGGCAGGTTGAGCGCCTCGTCGCGCTTTCCCCAGTACTTGACCAGCGCGATGTTGGTGCCGGCGACGGCCGTGGCGACGGTCATGCTCGCCCGTCCGTCGCCGCGCGTCCGCCCGGCGCCGCCGCGATCTGCGCCACGAACCCCTCGTAGCCCGCGGCGCGCCAGCGGGCCAGCACGTCGCGCTCGTGCCCGGGGGCCAGCGCGATCACCGCGCCGCCCCCGCCGGCCCCGGTCAGCTTGGCGCCGACCGCGCCGGCCGCGCGCGCCGCATGCACCAGAACCTCCAGCTCCGGCGAGGACAGCCGCAGCGCCGCCAGCAGGCCGTGCGCGGCATCGAGAATCCGCCCCAGACCGTCGACGTCGCCCTTCGCGAGCGCGGAGCTGGCGTCGTTCGCCAGCCGTCCGAGCAGGGCCAGCACCTCGCCGGTGGTCGGCAGGCGCTCGCGCAGGCGCCGCACCGCCGCGACCTGCGCCGCGGTGTCGCGCGGTCGGCCCGAGAGGCCGATGCAGAGGCTCATCGCCTGCAGCACGGGCACCGGACGCCAGCCATCGGCGCGCGTGAAGGTCCCGGCCGCGCCGCTCTTGGCGGCCGCCGCGTCGATGCCCGACGGATCGCCGTGGAAGATCGCCTCCGCCTCCGCGACGGCGGCGTCGATCGTGTCGGTGGCGCTCGCGCGTCCCGTCGCTGCGGCGGCCGCGCGCGCGATGGCGACCGCCAGCGCCGCCGAGCTGCCCAGTCCCGCGCGTGAGGGAATCTGCGCGTCGGCCAGGAAGTCCAGACCGGGCGCCTCCAGGCGCCCCAGGATCGCCGTCAGGGCACGCCCGACCGGCGTGTCGTCGCCGGTGGTCGCCTGGAGCTTCCAGGCCGGCACTTGCAGCCGCCCGGCGCCGGTCCGCGCTTCCACCGAGATTCCGGTGGAGATGCCGACCGCGAGCGCCGCGTGGCCATAGACGACGGCGTGCTCGCCGACCAGGATCACCTTGCCGTGGCCAAAGCCGTGGCCGAGGACGGGACCCGGCTCCCCATCCGCCGTCTGCCGATCGGCCTCCACCGAGATCATCGCGGCCTCTGCGCGAGCCAGCCGGCCAGCTCGCCGGTGATCACCCGGGGCGCCGTCGCGAGCTCGCTCGCCCGCGCGACACCCGTCAGCAGCGCCGCCGCACGCAGCCCGTCGATGACCTGGCCGAGATAGGCCGCGGCCCCGCCAGGTCCGTGGTCCTGAACCGCCCTCAGCGCCGGTTGCGCGAGGCCGCAGAGGCGCGCGCCGAGCGCCAGCGCCCGCGCCACGTCGAGGCCGGTCCGAATTCCCCCCGACGCGACGACGTCGATGCCGGCCGCCGGCAGCCCCTCGGCGGCCAGCCAGGCGACCGCCGCTGCCGTCGGGATCCCCCAGTCCCACAGCTCCTGCCCGCGGACCTTCTCGGCGCCCTGCGCGCGCTGGGATTCCACGGCCGTCCAGGAGGTGCCGCCGCCGCCCGAGACGTCGATCGCCCGCACGCCGACCGCGACCAGACGTCGCGCGACCGCGGGCGAGATCCCGCACCCGGTCTCCTTGATCATGACGGGTTGCCCGAGCTCCGCCGTCACCCGTGCGACGGCATCCAGCGCGCCGCGGAAGTCGCGATCGCCGCCCGGCTGCGCCATCTCCTGGGCCGGGTTCAGATGGATGCAGAGCGCGTCGGCCTCGACCTTCTTCACGATCTCGCGCACGGCGGCCGTCGACAGCGCGGCGAGCTGGATGACGCCGAGATTGGCGAACAGGTAGACGTCGGGCGCGGCGCTGCGCACCTGATAGGTGGGCGCGAGCTCCGGGTGAAGGAGCATCGCCCGCTGGCTTCCGAGGCCGAACGGGATCCCGTGTGCCGCGGCCGCCGTCGCCAGCGCGCGGTTGATCTCCCCGGCGGCCGGCGTTCCGCCGGTCATCCCCGTCACCATCAGCGGCGCGCGGATCGTGCGCCCGAGCAGCTGGGTCGACAGATCGACGTCGGCCGCCGCGCGCTCGGGCAACGAACAGTGCAAAAGGTGCACCTCGTCGAGCAGGGTCGGCCGGTGAAAGTCCGCCGCGCCCGAAGCGGCGATCGACAGATGTTCGGCCTTGCGCTGACTGATACCGCCTTCCGCCATGCCAGCCCTTTCGTATAGAACCTTTGCGCCCGGAGCGGCAAGCGGCCATTAGTTTTTTCAAAAAAAATTGAAATTGGCGCCGCGCCGCGCCCAGACCCGGTTTTCCTGACCGGCGGGACCGGCAGCCCGCTTTTCTTGCCCTGACCTGAACGGGTGGATAGTATCGGGCCATGGAGCAATCCTGGCTGGCGGTCGGCGCGTCGGCGTTCTTGATCGGTGGTCTAACGATGGGCGCGGTCGCCTGGCTGCTCGCGGCGGCGCGCGGGCGAGCGTTTGCCGAGGTCGCGGTTCGCGAGTCCGCGACCCGGGCCAGCGCTTCGGCCGCCCGGGCGGAGACGCTGGGGGAGCAGGCGCGGCAGGCGGAAGGGCGGGCCAACGCGCTGGAGGCGGCGCTCCGGCAGGTCGAAAGCCAGCGGGCCACGGAAGCGGAGCGGGCGGAGGGGTTGTCGCGCAGCCTGGACGAGCAGCGCACGTTGCTCGAGGGGGCCAAGGTTCAGCTGGGCGACACCTTCCAGGCGCTGGCGGGGGAGGCGTTGCGCGCGAGCCAGGAGGACTTTCTGGCGCTGGCGACCGAGCGCTTCGGGGCGGTTCGGAAAGAGACCTCCGTCGAGCTGGAGGCGCGACAGCTGGCGCAGCACAAGGCGATCGAGGGGATGGTGGGGCCGGTGCGCGCCTCCCTGGAAAAAGTGGACGAGCAGGTGCGCGCGATGGAGCGCGAGCGCGGCACCGCGTACGGCGCGCTTCGCCAGCAGATGCAGACGATCTCGGAGACGCAGGAGAAGCTGCGGGACGCGACCGGCAACCTGGTGAGCGCGCTCAAGACGCCGTCGGTGCGGGGACGCTGGGGTGAGATGCAGCTGCGGCGCGTGGTGGAGCTGGCCGGCATGCTCGAGCACTGCGACTTCGAACAGCAGGTCACCGCGCTCGGCGAGGACGGACGGTTGCGCCCCGACATGGTGGTCCGGTTGCCGGGTGGCCGCAACATCGTGGTCGACGCCAAGGCGCCGCTCGGCGCCTATCTCGAGGCGCTCGAAACCAGCGACGAGGAGGCGCGGGCGGCCAAGCTGCGCCACCACGCGACGCAGGTCCAGGCTCACATCCGCAAGCTCTCCGCGAAGAGCTACTGGGAAGGGTTCGCCGGGTCGACCGAGTTCGTGGTGATGTTCCTGCCGGGCGAGTCGTTTTACGACGTGGCGCTCGAACAGATGCCGGGGTTGATCGAGGAAGGGGTGGCGCAGCGGGTGCTGATCGCGACGCCCACCACGCTGCTCGGACTGTTGCTGACGACCAGCTGCGGCTGGCGCGAAGAGCGCCTGGCCGAGAACGCGCAGAAGATCAGCGACGAGGGGCGCAACCTGCACGGGCGGATCGCCACCGTGCTGGAGTACTTCGCGGAGCTCGGCGGCTCGCTCAATCAGTCGGTCAAGCACTTCAACCAGGCGCTCAGCTCATTCAACGGCCGGGTAACGGTTTCGGCCCGTCGCCTCGAGGCGCTGGACGCGCGCGGGAAGAAAGAGCTGGTCGAGATCGACGAGATCGACGTGCGCGCCGCGAGCGCCAATCCCGTCGAGCGGCGTGCGCGCCCGCATCCGCTTCCCCAGCCTTCGCTCGCGCTGGCCCTCTCGCCGGCCAACGACGAAGGGGGTTAGCGGCCCGTGGACTTCGTCGAGCCCGCGCGCTCGTTTGCGCTCGAGCTGGTCGGGGGTCGCGGCCACTACGAACGGGTGGTGCGCGCCGCGATGGAGGCGCGCCGCAGCGTCTGGATCGCCACCGCCAACCTCAAAGAGCTGATGGTCGAGGACCATCGGGCGGTTCCCGGGCGACGGCGCACCGCGCGCACCGCGGGCCGGGGCGGCGCCTCTCGGTCCGTCTATCGGTCCATTTTGGAGGTGTTCGACGATCTGGCCGGGCGCGGGGTCGAGCTGCGGATTCTGCATGCTTCTCCGCCCTCGCGCGCCTTCCGGGCCACCCTGGCCCGCCTCACCAAGTCCGCACGCCTCAAACAGGCGCTGGACCTCCGCGCCTGCCCGCGCGTCCACTTCAAGACGGTGATCGTCGACGGCGCCTTCGTCTATGTCGGCAGCGCCAACTGGACCGGGGCGGGCCTGGGAGCGAAAGGGGAGGGGCGGCGCAACTTCGAGCTGGGATTTGCCGGGGCCGACGACGGCCTGCTCGATCGCGCGCAAGAGATGTTCGACCGCATTTGGCGCGGCGCGGCCTGCCGCGGCTGCAAGCTCCGCGAGCTCTGCCCCGCCCCGCTCGACACCTTCCTTCGATAGGCCGGAAGTCGAGCCCCAGGGGTGCTTGCGCGGACACCGCTCGTGCTTAAACTCGGTACCGTGATGACGCGGTTGCAACCGAGGGATGAGGGGGACGGGATCGTTGCCCGCCTCAAGGAGACGGCGGATGGCCTCGGCCAGCTCGTCTCGGATCACGTCAAGCTGGCTCGAATCGAGCTGGTCGCCGAGGCCAAGAGCTACGGCCGCGGGGTGGCGGTCCTCGCGGTGGCCGCGATCGTGCTGGTGTTAGGCTATGCCTTCGCCTGCACGGCGGCGGGGTTAGCGCTGGCGACCTTGGTCGGCGCCCCGCTGGCCTTCGTGTTCGTGGCCGCGCCGAACTTGATCGCCGGCGTGGTGGGACTGGTCTACGCCCTCCGGAAGGTGCAGCAGACCCGAATTCTGCCCGAATCTGGGATGGAGGCCGCTCGCAGCGTGAGCGCGCTGGGCCAGGCCGCCCGCTCGAACGCCTTGACGGCCCCCTGACGACCACGTGACCAAGAGAACGCCCATGACTACCAACAACATCGACGAGCTGGCACGCGCCGAGGCGGAGGTCGAGCGCACCCGCGAGCGGGTGGCTCTGTCGGTGGTCGCGTTGCGCGACGAGGTCGTGCGTCAGACCAACTGGCGAAACTGGTTCGCGCGCCGGCCGGGGACCTTTCTGGGCGCGGCGTTCGTGGTGGGGTTTTGGTTCGGGAACCGGCGGTAGCGCGGTGCATACAAAAAAACCGAGGAGAGAGCCATGGAAATGACGGATCAGATCGAAGCAACCGCGCGTGAGATCGGCGACCGGGTTCGGCCGCAGATCGAGGACGCCAAACGACGGCTGACATCGCTGAACGACAAGGCGATCGACTACATCAAGGAAAACCCCGGAACCTGCCTGGTGGGCGCGGTCGCGCTCGGCTTCCTCATCGGCAAGATCGCCCGCCGGGTGTGAAGCGGCCCACGGACAAAGGGAGAAAACCAATGCACACCCCGGAAAAGAATCCGCCCAATGGGCGAGCGACCGAAAATGACGGCGTTCACACGATCGGCCAGCGGGTCGATCGGGTCAGCGATTCGGCGCAAGAGGCGTGGACGCAGACGCGTGGCGCCTTTTCGGATCTCACGGACGCCATCGACATAAAAGGGCGCGTCAAGCGTCGGCCTTACGGCTCGGTCGCGGCGGCGCTGGGGCTGGGGTACGTGATCGGGGGCGGCATCTTCACGCCGCTGACCTCGCGGATCGTGCGGCTGGGCCTGCGGATCGGCGTGCGGTTGGCGTTGGTCCCGCTGCTCAAAGATCAGATCGCGGGGCTGGCCACGGTGCTGGCCGATGGAGACAGCGGCGTAGGACGTGGAACGGGTAAGGGCCACAAGGCCGCTAAGTGAACGTGAACACAGGAGGCATTCCGATGAATCTCAAGGACATCAAGAATCTCGACAAAGACGAAATCCTCGGGCTCTTAGGGCTCGAGACCAAGAGCTCGACCGGGGCGTGGTTGGCGGGAACGCTCGGCACCTTCGGCGTCGGGCTGCTGGTCGGCGCGGGGATCGCGCTGATGCTGGCGCCCAAACCGGGCCGCGAGCTTCGGGAGGACATCCGCGATCGGCTCCGGGGCGCACCGGAGGCTCTCAACGAGGCGGTGAAGTCGGTGTCGGGCCGCGAATCGGCCAGCGCCAACAAACCTGCGTAGCTCCTGGCTTCTTCGATGACCGACGCTCCCCCCGGGGGCGTCGGTTTTTTCGTGGGCGCTCGGGGTGGACGCGGGCGGGGCGCAGGGTGGGGCGGTGGGGGCAGGAAAATGGACGGGCTCCCACTCCGGTCGGATACTGGCCTTGCGGGAAGCTCGCATGCGCCGGGAGACCAAGACTTGGGCGGGGCGGCTGGGCGCCGCTGCGGTGGTGGCGTTCGTCCTCGCCTATGTTCCTTACCACCTCTACGCGCGATCGGGCTTCGCCCGGACCATCGCGTTGCGGCGCGATCTGGCGTCGCTGCACGCCCGCAACCGCGAGCTGACCGCGGAGAATGAACGGTTGACCCGACAAGCCGAGGCGCTGCGCGACGACCCGTCTGCGATCGAGCGCGTCGCGCGCGCGGAGCTCGGTTGGGTGCGGCCGGGTGAGATCGTCGTCGATCTCTCGAAACGGCCATGAAGGAGATGCGGCGCAGTCGCGCGCGGGTCCGGCGGGCGTTGCGCGATGGCACGCTGCGCGGGGCGCCGCTGGCCGAACGAATCGGTTACCACGTCGGCCGGGTGTTCCGGGCCGTGCTGGCCTTCGGCGTCTGCACCGCGTTCCTGTTTCTGTTCTGGCGGGGGTGGTTCCCGGATCTGCGGTTGCCGGGGGCGGATCTGCGGCGGGTGGCCGCCGCGGCGGTGCTCACGCTCTTGCTGGCCTACAAGATCTCGGCGCGCGTGCGGATCGCGGAGCGCCGTCGCACGCCGCGCCGCGAGGCGATCTCCGACGCGGAGGTCGGCCTGCTCCTGCTCACGACGGTCTACCTGCTGCTCGCGTTTTCGGGCGGCGTGGTGTCGTCGATCTATCCGCTGGTCTACGCGGTGGTCAGCTTCCTGGTGACGTTCCACCGGCTGGCGGTGGGGCTGCCGCTGGCGGGGGCCGCGATCGGGTTCGAGGCGGTGCTCTCGTTCGGGCCGACGGCCACGCCGGAAGCGGCGGCGGCCTTCCCGGGCCACGTCGGGTTCATCGCGGTGTTTGCCCTGCTGAACGTGGTGTTCCTGCACGCCGAGGTGGCCCGCCAGCGCCGCGAGCGCCGCCGGCACCTCGAGGGCGAGGTGGCGGCGATGCGCGAGGAGGCCCGCGATTTCCGGCTGATCTCGACCGCGCTTTCGCACGAGAGCCGCGTGCGTAGCCGAGCCGAGGAGCAGGAGAAGCTCTCTGCAGGATCGATCCAGACCATCCACCAGCAGCTCTATTACAATCTCGATCTGCTGCGGTCGGCGCTGGAGCTGCAGACCTGCGCGCTGCTCTGGCTCGACGAGAGCGGCGAGCGGCTCAAGGTCAAGGAGCTCTGCACCGAGTCGACGCACGTGGTGGAGGGGGCGATCGGCGCGGGCGAAGGGGTGCTGGGCGCGATCCTGAAAGAGATGCGCCCGTTCGTGCTGGAGGCGCCGCGCCTGTCGCTTCTCCCCTACTACAGCGGGCCGGCGACGGTGGGCGCGTTCGTGGGCGTGCCGGTGGTCGAGGGGCGCGCGGCGCGCGGCGTCCTCGTCGGCGATCGCGCGGGGGAGCGGCCCTTCGACGACGCGGCGCTGGCGCTCATGGCGAGCGCTGCGGATCAGGTGGTGCGGGTCGTGCAATCCGAGCGCGTGTTCCAGGCGGTCGAGCGCTCGAAGGACGAGCACGAGCGTTTCTACCGAGCCTCGGCGGAGCTGAACCGCGCGCTCACGCTCGACGAGGTGTACACCGCCGCCATCACCGGCGCGCGCGGCGTCTGCGAGTTCGACCTGGCCGCCATCGCCACCTACGACGCGCGCCGGGGCAGCCACACCATCCGCTGCGTGGTGGGGGAGCTGGCCGAAACGCTGCTCGGCTCGACGCACAAGGATCCCTCTTCGTTCGCGTCGATGGCGGCCAAGAACAAGCTGGCATTGCCCGCCGGCGGTGAATGGCGCGAGCGCGACGTGCCGCTGTTCTCGCACCCGATGCGGATCAAGGACCACGAGTCGCTGCTGGTCCTGCCGTTGTTGGTCAAGGACGAAGTGATCGGGACCTTCACCGTGGCCGCCAAACGCGCGGGCGCCTTCCCCTCCGACCGCCGCGAGATGCTGGGCGTGATCGCCAACCAGGTCGCCATCTCGATGCAGAACGCGCGCATGTACGAGGTGGTCGAGGAGCAGGCCACCACCGACGGTCTCACGGGCCTGGTCAACCACCGGACCTTTCAGGAGCGCTTTACCGCCATGCTGGGGCGCGCCGATCGGCGCACCTTCGCGGTGTCGCTGCTGCTCACCGACATCGATCACTTCAAGAAGGTCAACGACACCTACGGCCACCCCACCGGCGACGAGGTGCTGCGGCGGGTCGCCGTGATCCTCAAGGCCAGCGCCCGCAAGATCGACATCGTCGCCCGCTACGGCGGTGAGGAGTTCACGATCGTCCTCGAGGGGACCGATCGCGCGGGCGCGTTTCAGCTCGCCGAACGCATTCGCCAGGAGGTCGCGCAGCAGTCGTTCGCGTCGCCGCAGGGGGCCTTTCAGGTGACGCTCTCGATCGGCGTCGCCTGTTATCCGGACGACGCCCGCGACAAGGCGGAGATCATCGCGCGTGCCGATCAATCGCTCTACGCGGCCAAGCACGGCGGGCGGAACCGCACCGTCTGCTACGCGGACATCGATCGTGGCGGCAAGCTCAAGGTCGCGGCGAAGTAACACATCGCGCGCGATCGGCGCTAAGGTCGGCCGCCGTGGGCTCCTACCGGGCATTCGCCGAGCTGCTGTGTTGCCCGACCTGCAAGGGGGCTTTCGCGCCCGCGACCGGTGAGGTGCTGCCGTGTGGCGACGCCCGGTGTGGTAAGAGGTTCCCGATCGTCGACGGCCGGCCCGTGCTGATCGACGAAGATCGCTCGGTCTTCCACCACCGCGACTACCAGCCAGGGCAGGCCGCGCCTCTGAAGGCCGGCGCGGGCCGGGCCGGGGCGCTCCGCCGGTGGGTGAGCCGATTGCCGTCTCCGGGGGTGAATCTGTCGGCCGTCCGGTGCTTCGAAACCATGAAGCGTTTGCTGCTGGAACGCAGCAGCGCGCCCGTGGTGCTGCTGGTCGGCGGCGGCTTTCAGGGCAAGGGGATGAAGGCGCTCACCGGGGAGCCGGCGCTCCGCCTCGTGAACGTCGACCCCTCGCCCGACTCGGCGGCGCTGATCTTCTGCGACGCGCACGATCTGCCGTTTCGCGACGGCAGCGTCGACGCGGTGGTGGCCCAGGCCGTGCTCGAACACGTGGCGGACCCCTGGCGCTGCGTCGAGGAGATTCACCGACTCCTCAAGCCGAACGGGATCGTCTACGCCGAGACGCCGTTCATGCAGCAGGTCCATCTGTACGGCTACGACTTCACCCGCTTCAGCCACATGGGGCACCGTCGCCTCTTTCGCCGCTTCGCGGAGCTGGAGAGCGGCGCGGTCGCCGGCCCCGGCACGGCGCTGGCCTGGGCCTGGCGATACTTCCTGGCCTCCTGGACCCGCTCCCGGCCGCTCGCCAAGGCGCTGGCGCTGTTCGGGCGGATCACGGCGTTCGTCTTCGAGGTTACCGATCACATCTTCGGGCAGCGCCCCGGTGCGCTCGACGCGGCCTCGTGCATCTACTTCCTCGGCACCCGGGCCGAGACGGTCGTCTCCGACCGGGAGCTCATCGCCGGGTATCGCGGCACCCAGCGGTAGCGCCGCGCGGGGTGGCCGCTCAGCGGCTGGGTTTGACCTTGACGTCGTTGCTGGTCTCGGAGACCAGCTTCCCCTCGTCGGTGGCCCGGAATCGGATCTCGGTCTTCACCTCGATGACCATCTTGGCGAGCGCCTTGACGACCTCGTCGTTGAAGTTGAGGTGCTCGAGCCAGGTCCGGACCTCGCCGGCGGCGGCGCGCATGATGTCGTCCTTCGAACGGCTCGCGGCCCCGACGCCGGCCGAGACGGCCCGGCGAACGAAGTCGCTGATCCCGCTGCGGTCCTCGCCGCGCCCGGTGACGTCGTCCTCTTCGGCGACCGTCTCCGGCGCCGAATCCTCCTGGCGGTCGCCCGCGTTGGTCTTGGCGTCGTCACCCATGGCGGAAGGTTACCGCGGAGCCGCGGCAGGTGCGATATCCTCACGGCGCTTTGTCGGGCCGGGCGCGCCTTTTCTCCGCTTACTTCGTGACCACCCAGGTCGCGCTCTCCTATTTTGGGCTCTCGATCTCCCGTCGGTTTCGCGGCCCCGAGTCGGTGCAACGGCTCACGCTGGCCAAGCACCGCAAGAATGCCCGCCGGATCGAGGCGGCCATCTTGCGGTTGCGCGGGCTCTTCATCAAGGTGGGCCAGCTCATCAGCATCATGGCCAACGTGCTGCCCGATGCCTTCCGCGAGGAGCTGCAGCGCCTCCAGGATCAGGTGCCGCCCCGCCCCTACCGGGACATCGAGGCGCGGCTGCGCGAGGAGTTCGGCGGGCGGGCGCCCACCGAAGTGTTCGCCGAGTTTTCGACCGAGCCGGTGGCGTCGGCGTCGATCGGGCAGGTGCACCGCGCCCGCCTCGCCTCGGGCGAAGAGGTGGCGGTCAAGGTTCAGTATCCGGACATCGAGGAGATCGTCCGCATCGATCTGCGGGCGCTCCAGCGCATCTTCGGCATCCTGCGCTGGTTCATGCCCGACTACGGCTTCGACACCATCTACCGCGAGATCCGCGAGATGGTCCTGGCCGAGCTGGACTATCGGCTCGAAGCGGCGGCGATCCAGAAGATCGCCGCCAACTTCGCCGCCCGCAAGACGCCCGCCTCGCAGGTGCGCTTTCCGCGCGTGATGGCGGCGTTCTCGACGGCGCGCGTGCTGACCACCGAGTGGATGGAGGGACCGAAGGTCGCCGACCTGGAGCGGCTGGAGAGCCTCAAGGTCGACCGGCGCGCGGCGGCCCGCATCTGCGTCGAGGCCTACTGCCAGCAGATCTTCATCGACGGCCTCTATCACGCCGATCCGCACCCCGGAAACCTGCTGGTTCAGACGCCGGTCACGCCGGGTGGGCCGCCCACCATCGTGTTCCTGGACTTCGGCGCCACCGCGACGGTCAGCGAGTCGATGCGGCGGGGCATGATGTCGTTCGTCCAGGGCGCGATCACGCGCGACACGGTCCGGATCGTCTCCGCGATGAAGGAGATGGGATTCATCTCGCGCCGCGCGGACCCGGAGGTCTTCGACCGCGTCGTCCAGTATTTCCACGACAAGATGCGGGTCCAGGTCTCGGCCGAGGGCTTCTCGCTCAAGGACCTCAAGTTCGACACCGAGAAGAGCCTGGGCAGCCTGCTCGACCTGCGCGATCTCAACGTGAGCCTGGCCGACCTGCGCGACGCCTTCCACATCCCCAAGGAGTGGATCCTCCTCGAGCGCACGCTGCTGCTGCTGCTGGGCGTCTGCACTACGCTCGATCCGGAGATGAACCCGGCCGCCATCATCGAGCCCTATCTGGAGCGCTTCCTGCTCGGCGAGAAGAAGCAGTGGTCGGAGATCGTGCTGGAGGCGTCGCGCGAGATGGCGCTCTCGGCGCTGTCGCTCCCCGGCGAGCTGCAGCGGTTCATGGATCGCGCGCTGCGCGGCGAGATCGAGGTCGGCTTTCACAACCTCGACGAAAACGCGCGCCTGCTCTACTACGCCGGACAGCAGATCCTCTGGGGCCTCCTGGCCGCCACCGGGGCGGCGCTGGCGACGGTCTTCAACGGCCGGGGCCAGCCCCGCGCCACCTGGATCGCCGGGCTCGCCGCCGGCCTATCCGGTCTGCTCCTGATCTTGGCCTGGTTCGCGGGACGCCCACGCAAACCGCGCAGGCGAAGATAGTGGGCCGCCGCAGCCCCGCATTGACGTCGCGGGGTGGGCGGAATATCTAGAGGCCACGGCTGTTCTGCCCCCATGCGCCCCATCCTCGTAAATATCCCGGCCAAGCTCCTCTTCGTCGCCGCGCTCGCGCTCGCGCTGGGGATCTTCCTGCGCGACCTCATCCAGCGGCGAAAGGATCGATCGATCCCGTTGTCGTCGACGCCCCTTTACCTGCTGGTGGCCGCCGAGGTCCTGATCGGCATGAAGTCGGGCTCGTGGACCCCGAGCGCCGCGGGCTTCGGACATCCCTGGACGCCGGTGCCGATCTATTCGTACGGCGTGATGCTGGGGACCTCACTGGTGGTGGGGTGGTTCCTGGTGATGCGGCTCGCCAAGCAGGACAACATCGATCAGCAAGAGGCCGGCACGATGTACATGTGGACGGCGGTCTGGTCGATCATCGGATCGCGCGTCCTCTACGTCCTCACCAACCTTTCAGACTTCGACAGCGTGACCGAGATGTTCATGGTCAACCGGGGCGGCCTGGTGGCCTACGGCGGCATGATCGGCGGCTTCCTCGCCAGCTGGTATGGCTGCCGCAAGCGCAAGATTCCGCTCTTGCAATGGGCCGACGTGGTGGCGCCGGGGGTGGTGCTGGGCACCGCGATCACCCGCATGGGGTGCTTCCTGTTCGGGTGCGACTTCGGCGCGCGCAGCAGCCTCCCCTGGGCGATCCGTTTCCCCGGGCCGAGCGCGCTGGCGCCGCAGGGAAGCCCGGCCTGGCAGCACCATGTGCGGGATCTCGGCCTCGCGCGGGACGCCGCCTGGTCGTACCCCGTTCACCCGACGCAGATCTACGAAGCGCTGGTGGGACTGAGCCTGTTCGCGATCTTGATGCTCATCCGCCGGTACCGTCGGTTCTCGGGTCAGGTCTTTCTGGGGTGGGTCCTGGGCTACGGCATCATGCGTCCGCTCATCGAGATCGTGCGCGACGACGATCAGCGCGGAAACGTCGGATCGCTGTCGACCTCCCAATTCATCGGCATCGCGTCGGTGGTGCTGGGCCTCGCTCTACTCGTCGCGCTGGTGCGCCGCTACCGCCGCGATCCCGAGAGCCTCCGCCTGTGGCAGACGCCGGCCCTGGCGGCGGCCGGCGGGGCCGCGGGCGGTCATCCGGTAGCGGCGACGCCCAAACGACGCAAGCGGCGCTGACCGTGACGGGCTTCGTCTGGCGGCGAACGGCGAGGCGCGGCGTCCTGCTCGCCGTTGTCGTCCTCCTCGTCCATCCGTTCGTGGCCCGCGCCGCCGACGGGCCCCCGGCTGCCGGCAATCCGATTCCGCCGGCTACGCCCTTCATCCCGCCGGTGCCTCCGGCCCCCGCCGACACGGCCGCGGAGGCGGAGACGCAGGCCGCCGCGGCCCAGCGCGCCGCGCAGGAGGCGGAAGCGCAGGTCATCGAGCTGCGCAGAGAGCTCGAAGCGCTGGAGCGGCAGCGGGCCTCGTACGACGACATCCGCCGGCGCCTCGACGATCTGGATGCGCGCCAGGCGGAGACGCAGCGCCAGGCGTCCGCCGCGCGCGACGCGCTGCCGCCCGAGACGCGTGTGGTGAGGTTTCGCGACGGCGGTCTCGAGATCCGGTCGCCCGACAATGGTTTCTATCTCCGCCCCCGCGCGCGGGTGCAGGCGATCTACACCGGCCAGATCGCCTCCCGGGGGGCGCAAGACTTCGCGCCGCCAGACGTCTCCAACTTCTCCGTCGCGCACGCCGAGATCATCCTTGAGGGGCACGTCGCCGGTCCTTTCTTGGAGTATCGCATGCAGCTCGACGCGGCGCCGGGGCAACACCTCAAGGACGCGTACGTGGCCTGGCGTCCCTCCCGCCTGCTGACCATCGAAGCGGGGCAGTTCAAGGTCCCCTATGGCCTGCAGCGGCAGTACTGGGAGGCCGAGCTGGAGTTCGTGGATTTCTCGACGCCGATGACGGCCTTCTCGCTCGAGCGCGACGTCGGCGCGATGCTGATCGGCCGTCCGATCCCCGGCCGTCTCACGGTGCAGGCGGCGATTCTCAATGGTGCGGGCGCCGGGCTCTCCAACGACAACATCGATCTCGCCTACGCGCTGCGCGTGGTGGCCTCGCCGTTCGGGGCGCTCCCCGCGAGCCAGGGGGACATCGACGGCCACCGGCGTCCGTTGCTGGCGATCGGTCTGTCGGGCACCTACAACCTGGTCCCGACGGACGTCGTCGCGCGCACGGCCGATCCGATGGCGCCGACCGATCTGGACGGCGACGGCCGAACCGACAACGTCGCCGTCTGGCAGGGGGGGGCCGAGCTGCGCGCGCTCTGGCGTGGGGCATCGCTGGAGGCCGAGTGGTTCGGGCGGCTGGAGGATCCGGGAATCGCCGCCGCGTCGCGCCGGTACTGGGGCGGGTACATCGAGGCCAGCGCCTTCATCCTGCCGCACCGGTTGCAGGTGGCCGCGCGCATCGGGCGGGCCGATCTCCCCCTCTACGGCGCGACCGCCGAGGAGCACCTCCTGCGCGGGCACCGTGAGGACGAGCAGAGCGGCGCCGTGAGCGCCTACCTGCGCGGGCACCGGATCAAGGTGCAGATGGACTACAGCCACCTGACCTCTCCGGACGCGCAGACCGCGCCGACCGCGCATCGCGTGCGCGCGGCCGTGCAGATCGGCTTCTAGCCAAGCCGGCCGGCCAATTGATGGTATAACGCACGCCAATTCGGACAGGAGATACGGGCATGAGCCTCAAGCGGAGCCACACCAGCAGCAGGAGCTCTTTCGGCGGCGATGCCGGGGCCAAGGTCGACCGGCAGGAGCTCTTCGACGAGCTCAAACGACTGGCGGCGGCCAACGAGGCGTTCTCGCCGGTCGATGTGTCGCTGTCGATCGGCGCGGGCGAGCCTCAGGTCTCGAAGGCGCTGCTCGGGCTGGCGGCCGAGGGCTACCTCGAGAAGGTCGAGGTCGGAAAATACAACGCGACCGGCATGGCCGAGCTCGGGCAGGCGGAGTTCCTGAAGGCCTTCGCCCGCGCGTCGCGGGTCGATTCGACGCGCCAGCGGGATCTCTCCGACATCACGCGCCTCAAGCAGAACAACGACATCATGAGGCAGCGCCTCCTGACGGCGATCGCCGAGCGCGACCACTATCTGGCCGCGCTCAAGAAGCACGGCATCGATGCGGGGCCGCCCCCCGCGCCGCCAGCTCCCGCTGCGGCGCCAGCGCCCGAAGCGACGAGCGCCACCGAAGCCGCGCCAGGTCCGGGCAGCATCGCGGTCCCGTCGCCGGAGTCGGTGCCGGCCCCGTCGGGCCCGGGCGATTCCGGCGGACACGACGCCGGGACCGGTCACCAGGGCTCCTGACGGCCCGCGGCCCACATGCGGGTCACGCTGATCCGACACGCGGAGGCCGGCGACGACGCGCCCCGGGACGAGGCGCGCGCGCTCACCTTGCGCGGCCGCGGTGATTCGCGGCGCCTCGGACGCGCGCTCTGCCGCCACGGCGTCGGCTTCGATCTGATGGTATCGAGCCCGCTGGTGCGGGCCGTCCAGACCGCCGAGATCGTCGCGGCCGCCATCGACCACGGCGAGAGGATCCTGGTCAGCGAGCTGCTGGTCCCCGAGGGGGCGGTGTCGCGGCTGATCGCATTCCTCGAGGCGGCCGGACGCAACCAGCCGGAGACGCAGTCGATCGCGCTCGTCGCCCACGAACCCATTGTCTCGGCGCTGGCGGCGGCGCTAACGCAGAAGCCGCGACACCCGCCCCTGCGCAAGGCGGAGGCGCTGCGGATCCGCCTGCCCGACGGCATCGACGGGCCGGGGACCCTGCGCTGGCGCATCGACGCCCGGGGCCGAAGAGAGCGACTATGACGAGCGGCTATAACGACAGCGGCTATGACAAAGTCCGCGCTTCAGCTTAGGATGAACGCGTCAGATGCGCGCCAGGAAGAGCGGAAGCGGGGACGGGGCCAGCGCCCCGACGGACTCGACGGCCACCAAACCGGCGGTCCCCCCGGAGTCTGACAAGGAGCAGAAGCGGAACCTCGCCTACCTGGTGGTGCTGGCCGGCGTCAGCGCCGGCGAGATGTTCAAGCTGCAGGAGGACAAGACCATCGTGGGCCGCGGCCCGTCGGTGACCATCCGACTGAACGACGAGGGGGTCTCGCGCGAGCACTGCCAGTTCATGCGCGACGGCGAAAAGATCATTCTGGTCGATCTGGGCTCGACCAACGGCACCTTCTGCAACGGCATCCGCGTCGACCGACGCGAGCTCACCGACGGGGACAAGATCATGGTCGGCTCGACGACCATTCTGAAGTTTACCTACCACGACTATCTGGACGAGGTGTTCCAGCGCCAGATGTACGAATCGGCGCTGCGCGACGGGCTCACCAAGGTCTTCAACAAGAAGTACTTCACCGACTACCTGGAAAAGGAGTTCGCCTTCGCCGCCCGTCACGGAGGGCCGCTGGCGCTCATCTTTCTCGACATCGATCACTTCAAGAAGATCAACGACACCCATGGGCACCCGGCGGGGGATTTCGTGCTCTCGGAGCTGTCGCAGCTGATGGCGGAGTTGCTGCGCACGGAAGACGTGCTGGCGCGCTTCGGCGGCGAGGAGTTTACGGTGCTGTGTCGCGGTTCGGATCAGGCAGGTGCCAAGATCGTGGCCGAGCGCCTGCGGCGCACCGTCGAGGAGCGCAGGTTCACCTTCGGCGGGAAGGAAATCCCGGTCACCATCAGCCTCGGCATCGCGTCGATTCCTGAGAGCGGGATCACCGACCACGCCGCGTTCCTGGCCGCGGCGGACAAGGCGCTCTACGAGGCCAAGCGGAGCGGCCGCAACCGCGTCTGTGTGCACGGCTCGGAAAAGACCCCCAGACCCGAGCCGCGAAAAGACAGCAAGCCGTCGGCGTAGGCGGAAGCGGCCCGTCCCGAGAGCGGGCCGACCGTCACGGCAGGCGGGCGGCGGCCAGCAGCGCGGCGCCGAGGAGGCCGACCGCGCCGACCAGATAGGGCGCGCGGGGATCGATCCCGGCGTAGAGCGCGCCGCCCAGGATCGGTCCGAGCGCGCGGGCCAGCGCCGACGCCGACTGCAGCGTCCCCAGGGTGAGACCCTGCGTGGTCGCGCTGGCGCGGCGCGAGGCGAACGCCGGCAGCGTCGGTGAGGTGAGGCCGCTGCCACAGGCGATGAGCGCGGACGCGGTGAGCAGCGCCGCCTTTCCCCACGCCCCGAACAGCGGCGAGACGCCGAGCAACGCGAAGGCCGCGGCGGTTATCCAGAGGCCGCCTCGGATGAGACGCGCTTCGCCGAACCGCGGCACCAGACGTGAGACCAGGCCGCCCTGTACGACCGCGCTCACCAGCCCCACCAGCCCAAAGACCCGCCCCGTTCCGGCGTCGGACATTCCAAAGCCGTCCGCCGTGAACAGCCGGAAGGTCTGCTCCATGCCGGAGAACCAGAGATAGAAGATGAAGTTGATGGCGACCGCCGCCCCGACCCCGGGGACGGCCACCGCGGCTCGAAACGCGCCCAGATCGATGGGGGAGGCCTTGCGCACCGAGCGGCCGCGCGCTTCGAGGGGCAGCGACTCCGGCAAGGTGCGCAGGGCGAGAAAAAAGTTGATCGTCGACAGGCCCGCCGCCACGAACGGGGGCAACATTCCCTCCCGACCGAAGACGTGGAACCGCGACAGCTCGCCGCCGATGAAGGGGCCGAGGATGAATCCCAGCCCGAAGGCGATGCCGATGATCGCCATCCCCCGCGAGCGCTGCTCGGGCGGCGTCACGTCGGCGATATAGGCTTGCGCGACCGCGATGTTGGCCGTCGCGACGCCGCTCCAGATCCGCGCGGCGAACAGCAGCAGCAGCGAGGGCGCCAGGCCCAGCAGCGTCATGCCGGTGGCCGAGGCGGCGATGCTCCAGAGCAGCACCGGTCGTCTTCCCACCCGGTCGGAGAGACGGCCCCAGATCGGGATGAAGAGGAACTGCATCACCGAGAAGACCGCCCCCGGCAGCGTGGCCATGAAGTCGCCGGCGCCGAGCCGCCGCGCGATCCCCGGCAGGAACGGGATCACCAGTCCGAAGCCGAGCAGATCCAGAAAGACCGTCAGGAACAGCGTGCCCAGCGAGGCGCGGCGAAGCCCCTTGCCGGTGGGCGGCGGCGTGGGGGCTGCGCTCAAAGGATCGGCTCTCGACAGGGGATCGCGCGACTCTCGGCGACGCGGGCGCGCCGCCACCAGGCGCCGGTGGCCCGTCTTTCGGCCGGCGTCGCGAAGTCGTACTGCCAGTAGACGATGCGTACGGCCGAGGGGTGGGACGGCAGCGGGTTGCGGAAGAGAGATTGCACGGCGGCGGGATCCTCGCACATTCTGCCCACCAGCGCCGAAACGTAAGCCGGTTCGCGCCGGCGAAAACCCAGGCCGTAGAACCAGAGCTGAAAATCGACGCGCGGCTGGTGCGGCGCCACGAAATCGGGCGCGCGTCGCGGGTCGCCGGCCTTGTGCCACAGATCCTGGGCGGTCCAGGGGCCGTCGTCGTCCCGGCCGTTCTCCGGGTGGCCGACCGGCGCTCCCTCGGCCAGCGTCTGCAGCTCCGGCTCGATCCGCTCGCGGGTCACCGCCGCGAACAGGTGGTAGCTGTTCACCAACCGAAAATGTTCATTGAGCTCGAAGATCGGGCCCGCG
The DNA here is from genome assembly GCA_017881315.1 of Pseudomonadota bacterium. Lineage (GTDB taxonomy): Bacteria > Myxococcota_A > Polyangia > Fen-1088 > Fen-1088 > JADGRB01. The sequence goes on along the minus strand of JADGRB010000014.1, from coordinate 19,274 downwards.
AGCGTCAACAGCCGCCCGGGCTCGGTGAAATTGTAGAGCCCACCGATGAGCGAGACGGCGATGAACAGCGAGGCGCCCGCGCGGCCCAACCAGGGATGCCACCTGGCCGCGCGTCCCGACCCTGGCTGCCCGGCGCCCGCGCGCGCAGCGCCCCCGCCGGCGGAGGGGGTGGCCCAGGCCAGGGCGGATCGCCAGCGGTCGGCGATGCGGGCGAGGGCCGCTGGAACGAGCGGCCCCAGACGGGCACGCGCCCGTTCCAGATCGGCATCGTCGAGCAGGAACAGGCTGAGGGCCGCCGCCAGGTAGCAAAAGAATCCGTAGTTGGCGGTAGCCGCGTTGGCGATCTGGAAGCCGGTAAACAGGATCGCGGCGGCGAGACGCGCCCGGCGGGGCCCGAAGATCGCAAAGGGGACCACCAGCTCGAGCACCAGCGTCGCCCGGCTTTCGAAATGATGCCACCAGATCGGGAGGTGGTGCGCGTAGAAGGCGAGCCAGGTCGGCAACGGCGCCGTCTGGTAGTAGATGGTCATGGCGCTGCCGTCGCGCCAGTCGTCGATCGGCGACTGCCACTTGGCGACGCCGGACTCGAAGTAGAGCTTGAAGAGCAGCAGTCGGAACAGGAAATGGACGGTCGGCGACGGCGCCCTGGTCGGGAGAAGCACCGCCAGAAGGCCGCTTTCGAGCAGCAGGTTGTCCCACTGGAACGAGAGAAAATCGCGGCCCACGACGGCAAAAGAGAGGTAAAGCGCCGTCGAAACGGCGAAGCAGAGCCGCGGACGGAAACCGGCGAGTGCGGCGATCGACAGCGCCGCGCCCAAGACGACGCCGACGGTGAGCGCGGTGTCGCCGTGGAGCCACCAGAAGATCGTCGGCAGCTGGAAGATCGAGACGCCGGGCTCCGCCTGGACCGCGCGCATGAATTCGCCGAGCGGCAGGAGGCCGCGGCTGCCGATCAGGACCTGGACCTGCGCGCCCAGCGACAGCCAAGCGCAGAGCGAAATCAGCGCGAACCCCCGGGCGAAGAGGGCCCCCACGGCGGCCCCCGAGTCGAAGGTCCACCAGGGCCAGCCGACCGCCTTCATGTCGGCGAGACGATCCGGCCAGCCGACCGGAGAGCCGCGCGCGTCGTCAGCACCGCATCGATCGCCGCCGTCCCCGCCCCCTTTGGAAAATCTTCGTGACGTCCGGTGAGCGCCTCGAGCGTCGCGTGCACGGAGCTGGCCAGCGCCCCCAGGTCGTAGCCACCCTCGAGGAGCAGCACCAGCTTTCCGCCGCAGGTGCCGGCGGCCAGCTCCCGGACCGCCGAGCCCATCGCGGCGAACCCACGCTCGGTGACGCGCATCTCGGCCAGCGGATCGCGCGCGTGGGCGTCAAAACCGGCCGATACGATGATCAGGTCGGGCGCGAACGTGCGGCCCACCGGCAGAAAGAGATCGTGGAACACCACGCCGTAGTCGGCGTCGGCCTGTCCACCCGGGAGCGCACAGTTCACGGTCGCGCCGCGGCCCGCGCCGACGCCGACCTCGGCCGCCGCGCCGGTCCCCGGGTAGAACGGGTATTGATGGACGGACATGTAGAGGATGTCTTCGCGTGCCTCGAAGATCTCCTGCGTCCCGTTGCCGTGGTGGACGTCCCAGTCGAGGATCAGCACGCGCTCGGCGCCGGCTCGGCGGGCGGCCTCGGCGGCGATCGCGGCGTTGTTGAGCAGGCAGAAGCCCATCGCGCGGTTGGGTCGGGCGTGGTGGCCAGGCGGCCGCACCAGCGCGAAGGCGTTGTCGGCGTCTCCCTTCATCACCGCGAGGGCCGCACCGACGGCGGCGCCTGCGGCCAGCCTGGCCGCCTCCCAGCTTCCCGGCGACACGGCGGTATCTGGATCGAGCTCGTCGTACTGCCCCTCGAGGCTGGCCAGCCTGGCTCGGTAACGGGGGCTGTGGACCGCTTCGATCTCGGCGTCGCTCGCCGGGCGCGGCGTCTCGATGGTGACGCCGGCCAGGGGCGCGCGGCCGAGCTCCGCCATGATCGCGTCGAGGCGCGCCGGCGACTCGACGTGACCGGGACCGGGATCGTGGTCGAGAAACTTGGGATCGGTGAGGACGAGCGTACTCATGTGGGCTCCGCTTTGGCGAGATCGAAACTGAATACGCTACCGCCGCCGGGCGCGTCGCGCACGTCCACCTCGCCGCCGTGGGCGCGCACGATCTCGCGCACGAAGGCCAGACCCAGCCCGGTCCCTTTCTCGCGGGTGGTGAAGAACGGGGTGAAGATCTGCTCGCGCAGCGCGGGCGGAACGCCGGGGCCGTCGTCGCTCACCTCGATCCGGACGCCGGTCTCCACGGGCCGCGCGGCGATCTGCACGCGGCCGGTGCGGGTGGCCGCGGCGGCATTGCGGGTGAGGTTCAAGAGCGCGCGCCGCAGCTGCCCGGCGTCCGCGCGTACCCGCAGATCGCTCGGTGACTCGATGACGATCGGTGCAACGCCGGGCGCCGCAGAAAGCTCGCGAATCTCCTCGAACAGCGGGCGCAGCGGCACGGCCTCCAGGTGCGGCGCCGGTCGTCGCGCGAACTCGAGGAACTCGTTCACGACGGTCTTGAGATGCCCGATCTCGCGCTCGATGCGTGCGACCTCTTCCAGACGCTCCGGCTCCGCTGCCAGCGCCTCGCGCAGGAGGCCCGCGTAGAGCTCCAGCCCGCCCAGCGGATTGCGCACCTCGTGGGCGATCCCGGCCAACATCATCTGCGTTCGTTCGTCGCGGGCCTGCAGGGCGACGCGCGCCTCTTCGAGCGTCTGCGCCAGGACCCCGATCTCGTCGCGGGTCTCGATGACGATGGGCGTATCGAGCGCGCCGCGCCCGAGCTGCGCGGCCGCGCCCGCCAGCCGCGTCACCGGACCGGAGATCCGGCCCGCGAGCCAGGCGGTGAGGGCCAGGACCGCCGCCAGCGCGGCGAGCCCGGCCAGCCAAAGCGATCTCCGGAACGCGGCCAGAGTGGTCCGATAGTCCGCGCTTCCCTCGACGGCGACGAATCCCGCCAGGTCGCCCGGCTCGCCGACGGCGGCGTAGGCCCGCTTGTAAGAGACGCCGTCGTGCCCCACGAAGAGCGGCGAGGCCGCCGGCGTCCCCCGCGCCGCGCGCGCGATCTCCGCGCGATCGGAGGCGAGCTCGTAGGCGTGCGCGCCCAGAGTCAGCGCGCCAGCGGTATCGCCGCGCGCCTCCAGCTCGGGCGTAACGGCCAGGACCCGCCGGACGCCGAGTCGCGCGCGTGCGACCTCCAATCGCCGGCGCACGTTCGCGTAGGTGAGGGAGCCCTCGTCGCCGGGCCCGATCGCGCGCAGCTGCTCCGGCAGCACGGTCGCCGCCGTCCCCGCCGCGGCGGTCGCCAGCCGCCGCCCGAGCTCGTCGTCCAGCGCCCGCCGCGCGACCTCGTGCGCGAAGAGGCCGAACATCCCCAGCGCCGCCACGGTCGGCGCGATCGTCCCCGCCACCAGGCGAACGAGCAACCGCTTCGAAGCACGCACCATGCGCGCCGCCATCGTAGATCGAACGCCCCGGCGAGCGTAGCCCGCCGGGATAGTCCTCGCGGTCTTACCGCTTGCTGAACTGGAAGCGGGCGCGGGCGCCGCGCTGGCCGTACTTCTTGCGCTCTTTGGCGCGCGCGTCGCGCGTCAGGTAGCCGGCCTTCTTGAGGGCGCCGCGGAAGGCGGGGTCGATCTTGATGAGACTGCGCGAGATGCCATGGCGGATCGCGTCCGCCTGTCCGGACAGCCCGCCGCCGCTGACGTTGACGAACACGTCGTACTGCCCCGAGGTCTCGGTCAGCTCGAGCGCCTGACGGAACACCATGCGCGAGGTCTCGCGACCAAAATAGTCTTCCAGCGAGCGCTTGTTAATGGCGATCTTGCCGGTTCCCGGCTGCAACCAGACCCGCGCGACAGCGTGCTTGCGTCGCCCGGTGGCGTAGGTGGCTTTGGCGACGTCAGGCATTGGGTACGCTTCCTTTGGCTACGGCTCGGGGCGGGAATTTGATCGGCTTCGGCTCCTGCGCCGCGTGCGGATGCTCCGCGCCGGCGTAGACCTTGAGCTTCTTGTAGATGCGGCGGCCGAGCGGCCCCTTGGGGAGCATGCCCCAGACGGCGCGCTTGATCAGATCGGCCGGGTGGCGCTTGACCAGTTGCTCGGCGGTCTGCGTGCGCAACCCGCCCGGGAACAGCGAGTGGTCTCGGTAGAGCTTGCCCGACCACTTCTTGCCCGAGAGGTGAACCTTGCCGGCGTTGATGACGACCACGAAATCGCCCGCGTCCTCGTGGGCCGTGTAGGTCGGCTTGTGCTTACCCCGCAGGATGTCGGCGATCTTGGTCGCCGCGCGTCCCAGGGTCTGTCCCTCGACGTCGGCCACGTGCCAGCCGTGGGGGAACCCCCCTTTGGCCTGAAAAGTCGGGCGATTGTGAACGGCTGCTGCGGGCATGGAGCGGGGTTTTTACTTGAGCCTCAGACCTTTGTCAATGCACGCCAGAGGCCAAATAAGCCCCGATCGCGGCGCAGGCCTTTCGGGCGCGCTCGTCGCTCTCGACCAGCGCAAATCGGACGTAGCCCTCGCCCCCCGGACCGAAGCCGACGCCGGGGGAGACGGCCACCCGCGCCCGTTCCAGCAGCTCGGCTGCGAAGCGCACCGCGCCGCCCGCGGCAGCCCCGGCGGGCAGCGGCGCCCAGACGAACATCGACGCGGCTGGCAGGGGCACCGACCAACCGGCGGCGCCGAGCTCGCCACAGAGCAGCGCCGCCCGATGTTTGTAGAGCGCGCGGTTGCCGGCCACGTCGCCGTCGCAGGCGGGCGACAGCGCCGTCGCCGCCGCCAGCTGCACCGGCCCGAAGATCCCGTAATCGAGGTAGCCCTTGATGGTGGCCAGCGCGCCGACCAGCGCCCGGCTGCCGACGCAGAAGCCGACCCGCCACCCCGGCATCGAATAGCTCTTCGAGACGGTGAAGAACTCGACCGCCAGATCGCGCGCCCCCGGCACCTGAAAGATGCTCGGCGCGGGGCGCCCGTCGTGAACCAGATCGGCGTAGGCGAGATCGGAGATCACCCACAGCGAGTGCAGGCGCGCGAGCGCCACCACCTTCTCGAAGAACGACAGATCGACGATCGCGCTGGTCGGGTTGTGCGGGAAGTTGATGATGAGGCCCTTGGGCTTGCGCGGCGAGCGGCGGAGGGCCGCTTCGATCTCCGCGTAGGCGTCGAGCCCGGGTCCGGTCGCGACTGGCACCGGCTCGCCGCCCGCGAGGATCACGCCAAAGCGGTGGATCGGATAGCAGGGATCGGGTGACAGTACGCAGTCGCCGGGGCCCACGATCGCGAGCAGCAGATGCGCCAGCCCCTCCTTCGCGCCCAGCGTGACGACCGCTTCGCTCTCGGGATCGAACGTCTGCCCGTAGTGCCTGCCGTACCAGTCACAGATCGCGCCGCGTACCTCGGGCAAACCGCGCGAGGGCATGTAGCGCTGGTTGCCGGGGCGCTGCACCTCGGCGGTGAGGCGCTCGATGGCGGCCCGCGGGCTGGGGCCGTCGGGGTTGCCGAGACCGAAGTCGAACACGTCGTGCCCCTGGGCGCGCAGCCGCGATTTGAGCTCGTCGACGGCGGCGAGCACGTAGGGCGGGAGCGCGGCCAGGCGCGCGAATCGAGCCGCGGACTTGTCGGGGGGGCCGGCCATGACGATGCGGCGCGACACTACTTGATCGATGGCGGGTCGGCTAGACGCGATCGGCGAAAGCTGCGCCCGGGGCGGGACCCCGCGCCTTGACTGAACATCTGTGCAGCGATAGAAGACGGGGTGCGTCCGGTTCCGATCTCGAACCCCCCGAATCCCTGGGCGACCACGGAGGTGGAATACCTCGAAGGGGCGCCGGAGGTCCGCCTGGAGGTGTTCGTCGATCACAGCCGCAGCATCCTGGCGAAGAACGACAGCCCGGACGTCGGGTTCACCTGGAGCGTGAACCCCTACCGTGGTTGCTTTCACGCCTGCGCCTACTGCTACGCCCGCCCGTCGCACGAGTACCTGAGCCTGGGCGCCGGCACCGACTTCGATCGAAAGATCGTGATCAAACCGGAAGCGCCCGCCCTGTTGCGCGCGGCCTTCGCCAAGAAGAGCTGGCGCGGGGAGACGGTCGTGTTCAGCGGCGTGACCGACTGCTACCAGCCGCTCGAGGCGTCGTATCGGTTGACCCGCGGCTGCCTGGAGGTCTGCGTGGAGCGCGCGAACCCGGCCGCGATCATCACCAAGTCGGCGCTGGTCGAGCGGGACGTCGACCTGCTGTCGGCGCTCACCGAGGTGGCGGCCGCGCACGTGACGGTGAGCATCCCGTTCTGGGACCCCGCGCGCGCCCGCGCCATCGAGCCGTTCGTCGCGACGCCCGCGCGACGGTTGCGCGTGGTCGAGACCCTCGCCCGCGCGGGGATCTCGGTAGGGGTCAACGTCGCGCCGATCATCCCCGGCCTCAACGACCAGGACATTCCGAAGATCCTCGGCGCGGCCCGCGACGCGGGCGCGCGCTCGGCCGGCTACGTCCTCCTGCGCCTGCCCGGGTCGGTCAAGAGCGTGTTCGAGGAGCGCCTTCGCGTCGCGCTGCCGCTGGCGGCCGATCGGGTGCTCCACCGCATTCGCGAGACCCGCGGCGGCCAGCTCTACGACTCACGCTTCGGCGTGCGCGGCAGCGGCGAGGGAGTTTACGCGCAGATGATCCACCGACTGTTCGAGAGCACCGCCACCCGCCTCGGCCTGCGGCACCACTGAGCGCTCAGTCGATGCGGCCCGTGCACAACGCGATCGGCAGGCCGCCGTTGCGCAAGGGGTGCTTCCCGTCGATCGAGAGTCGGAGCGCGGCCGCGGCGGCGTCGAGGCGCTGCGGGATCACGACGGCCGCGCGCCACCCGCGGAAATGGGCGCGGAGCGCGCGGCCCAGATCGCGGTAGGCGCGGACCGCGGCACGCGGATCGCCGAGGCGACGTCCGTAGGGCGGATTGGCGATCACGAGCCCGGCGCCCGCCGCGCTGGCCGGTTGCCAGTCGGCGGGGGGGCGCGCGTCGCCGACGTCGCGGCAGGCGAGGGTGACGAGGGCGTCGAGCCCGGCGCGGGCGGCGTTGTGGCGGGCACTTTCGACGGCGCGCGCGTCGCGGTCCGAGCCCACGATCGGCGCCGCCAGCGCCGATCGGGCCCGCGCGCGCGCCTCGGCGCGCAAGGACGCGGTGGCGGCGGCCAGCGCCTCCGACGAGAAGAGCGGCCACTTTTCGAGCGCGAAATGCCGGTCGGCTCCCGGCGCGCGATCGAGCGCCTGCGCCGCCGCCTCGATCACGATGGTCCCTGCGCCACACATGGGATCGCAGAGCGCCATCGCGGGATCCCACCCCGCCAGCGCCAAGAGGCCGGCGGCCAGCGTTTCGCGAAGCGGCGCCGCGCCGGTCTCGAGGCGCGCGCCGCGCCGGTGCAAGCGCTCGCCCGAGGCATCGGCGCTGAACATGAATCGGTCATCGGTGCCGCGCACCAAGATCGTGACGTCGGCGTCCGTGTCGGGGTCCGCACCGTGCGCGCCCGCCACCGCATCGCCGATCGCGAGCACCGTCGTCTCGGCGAGCGCACCCGTGTGGTAGAGGCGGCAGTGGCTCGCGCTGGCGCGAACGTCGATCGACGCGCCGGGCGGAACGAAGGCCGTCCAGGGCAAACCGGCGGCGTGCCGGCGCAGCTTCCCGAACTCGCGCGCCTCGACCTCACCGACCCGGGCCAGCACGCGCGTCGCCACCCGAAGCCAGAGGTTCGCGCGGAAGCCGCTGGCGGGCGGTCCGGTCCATTCGACGCCGCCCATCTCGCGGCGCAGCTCCGCGACCTCGGGGAGCGATTCGATCTCCCGGGCCGCGACCTCCTCGAGCCCGGGCGCCACGATCGCGAACCACCGCAGAGCCTTGGTCTCGGCGGCTCGTGCGCGCCGCGCCGGCTTGAGCTCGCGGCGGCGCTCGCCCGGCGCGGGCAGCGTGGCGGGCCGTCCGGCGAAGGTCAGGTGCGCCAAGATTTCGATCGACCCGCTGCCGCCCGCGACCGGCGAGTCGATCTCGGCGACCATCGCGAAGCCGAGCGCCTCGGCACGAAGCCGCACCTTCTCGATCGCCGCCCGCCGGAGGTTCGGATCGCGGACCTCGCCTCCTTTGACCTGCCGGTCGGCCAGCTCGAACTGCGGCTTGATCAGGACCACGCCGCACGCGCCCGGTCGCAGGCGGAAGGCCAGGCCGCGCAGCATGTTGCGCGCGGCGACGAAGCTCACGTCGACGGTGAAGAAGTCGAAGGGCCCCTCGGCCTGCCCGAGCGGGAGGCGCTTCCAGTCGACCCCTTCCAGCAGGGTGACGCGGGCATCCGCGCGCAGCGAGGGGTGGAGCTGCCCGTGCCCCACGTCGACCGCCAGCACCGTCGCCGCGCCGCTTTCCAGCAGGGCCTCGGTGAAGCCGCCCGTCGACGCGCCCACGTCGACGGCGCGTGCGCCCCGCACCGACGCCGCCAGCCCGAAATGCGCGAGCGCCGCCTCCAGCTTCCCGCGCGCCCGGCTGACGCCCATGCCGGCGACTTATACCAGGCCCCGGCGGTCAGTCCGCGGGACCGGACGGGTTCAGAGAGGTCCGACCGAAACAGGAGGCGCACAGCGGGATGCCGGCCGCGCGCGGGTCACGGCGAACCTTGTCCTGGGGCTGGTCCGCGCCGCACGCGTCGCAAGCCGCCCCGTTGGCAGGTCCGATCCCGACCGTCGCCAGCGCGGCGCGCGTGATGATGCCGACCAGGAAGGCGCCGGTCACGACCGGCAGGCACGACACCTGCTGATCGAACATGATCTGCGCGGCCTCTTCGAGCGTGGTGTCGGGACCGATGCACAGCACCGGTGAGCTCATGCAGTCCGCCACCAGCGCGTTGCGGGCCGCCGCGCGCAGATCGCCCTTGCAGACGATTCCGGTGAGCGTCCCGTTGTCGAGGACCAGCAGATGATCGATCCCGTTGTCGAAGGCCAAGCGCTTCGCCGACGCGACGACCGTATCCGGCGTGAGGGTGTAGAGCTCCGTCCCCATCACCTCGGCCACGGAGCAGGCGCCAACTTCCGCCATGACGTTCATGACTTGCCTCCTCCCTAAGTTTAGCGAGCGTTGAGCCGACGGCCACCACCGCGCGTGTCAATTCCGCGAAGTCCGCGTGACCACTCGGTCCCGTTGGCCCTTGCGCGGTCCGCGACGCGTCACCAAATTCGAATCGGCGGGGGGAGTCGTCCCCGCCCGGAGGTCAGCGGGAGAAGAAGCCGCTCTTCGCCGGGGCGGGCGCCGGCTTCGGCGCCGGGGCGGGCGCCGCCGCTGGCTTGTGCGTCTCGGGCGCCTTCTTCAGGCTGACCCGCAGCGTCTGCGGACCGTGAGCGTCGAAGTGGTAGTGGCGAAGGACCGGCGCATAACCGGCCTTGGTGAAGGTCAGGTCGTAGGAATTTCCGGGGCGCAGCTTGAGCGTGAGGGGCGTCGTTCCGAATACCTTCGGGCCGGTCGCGACATGCGAGCCTTCGGGATCGCTCTTGATCAGCACCGGGACTTGAGGCGGTTTGATCTTGATCGGGCCATGCGTCTTGGGTGAGGCGTGATCCTTCCCGTCGTCCTCCGCGGGCGCACGGTCGTCGGGAGCGGTCGCGCCATGCACGTCATCGGCGGCCGCGATCTCGTGCCCGCCGCCGCTGTCGCGGGCGGCGGTCGCCGCATCGTGGGTCGCCGGCGCGGCCGCGACGGAAGCGCTGGGCCGCGCGTCGGCGGTCCCGCCCGCGGGAGGAGGTGGGCTCTGGGCGGGTGGCGAAGGCGCCATCGCGGCCGGCGGGCTCGGCTGGGCGGCGGCGCTGGCTGCCGGTGCGGCCGCCGTTCCGCTGGCCATCTCGGGGGCCGCCGGGAGATGGCGACCGCTGAGTGCCTTGGCCGCCACGACGACCCCCAGCAGCAGGACGGCGATCGCGACTCCTATCCGCACCGACGATCGGCCGTGCCAGGGGCGATCCGCCGCCTCGAATTGCGGCGGCCGCATCATGGGAACCGTCGCGCCCGGATGGGGCGGCGGTCGATCGGACTGCCGGACTTCTTCCGCATCGTCGAGGGTCAGCACCAGGCCCGACTCCTGACCCTCGCCCGCGCGCAGCGGGCCCACCGTCGAGCGCGAAGCCGGCGGTTCGGGCGGCGCCTCGCGCGTGAGCGTCGGGACGCCGTCCTTGGTGCTCAGATCCGCCAGCCAACGCTGCAGCTCGGTCTGTCCGACGGGACGAAACGCCAGCCGCATCACCTGCTCGACGTCGATGAGCATGTCTTCCGCTTTTTGATAGCGGTCGGCCGGCGTCTTCCCCATCGCCTTGCGGATCGCGCGGTAGAGCTCCGGGTTGAGACCCGGGCGCGCGGTCTCGGGCGGCAGGAAGTCGCCGTTTTTGACCAGCATCAGCGTCTCGTAGTCGGTGGGCGCGTCGAACGGATGTCGCCGCGTGATCATCACGTAGAGCATCGTTCCCGCCGAGAAGAGGTCCGAGCGCGCGTCCAGCTCGCCGCCCGACGCCTGCTCGGGAGACATGAAGGCGACCTTCCCCTTGATGAGGTTGCCCAGGCTCTTCTCGGTCTTGTTTTGCGCCTTGGCAATTCCGAAGTCGGTGAGCTTCACTTCACCCTGCTCGCTGAGCAGGACGTTGTGCGGGCTCACGTCGCGGTGAACGATGCCGAGCGGCTTGCCGTCGCTGCGCTTCTTGTTGTGCGCGTAGGCGAGAGCTCGGCAGATCTCGGCCGTCACATAGAGCGCGAGCGCCGGGGGGATCGGCACGCCGGCCGCTTTGGAGCGCTTGAGGATCCGGTCGAGCGTCCAGCCGTCGACGAGCTCCATGGCCAGGAAGTACCGACCCTCGGCTTCGCCGAGGTCGAGCACCTGCACGATGTTGCTGTGGTTGAGCGACATCGCCACGTGGGCCTCGTCGACCAGCATGTGGCGGAACTGCGGGTCGGCATAGAAGGTGGTGAAGATGCGCTTGAGCACCACCGTCTTTTCGAACCCCTGCGCGCCGTGCTGCTTGGCCAGGAAGATCTCCGCCGTGCCACCGTCGGTAATCTTGCGCAGGATCGTGTATCGGGATTGGGCGCTCATCGGCGGCGATTCCAGGGCCGCCCAAGTTACCATGTCGCCAACCCGTCGCCACCCCATCGTCCCGCTTGCCGACCTGAGATCGGCGCCGCAGGTGATATTGTCGAAGTTGGTATGGATCCCCAACGTCTGCGCGCGATCCTCGAGGACGTCCAGGCGGGCCGCGCCACCGTCGATCAGACGATGCAGCAGCTGCGCGAGCTGCCGTTTCGCGAGCTCGATTTCGCGCACGTCGACACCCACCGCCACCTGCGCACCGGCTTTCCGGAAGTGGTCCTGGGCGACGGGAAGACCCCGGAGCAGATCTCGGCGATCTTGGTCGAGCTGGCCCGAGGTGGCGCGACGGTGTTCGCGACCCGCGTCACCGCCGCCGCCGCCGCCCTGGTGGTGCCAGCAGTTCCGGAGGCGCGCTATCTGCCCATCCCGCGGGTGGTCGTGGTCGGCCCGACGCCGGCGCCCGATCGGGGCCGGGGCGTCATCGCGGTGGTGAGCGCGGGGACCTCGGACGTTCCCGTGGCCGAGGAGGCGGCGCTGACCGCGGAGCTCTCCGGCAATCGGGTCGAGCGGATCTTCGACGTCGGCGTCGCGGGGCTGCACCGCCTCATCGCGCATCGGGAAACCATCGCCGCTGCCGAGATCGTCATCGTGGTGGCCGGGATGGAGGGCGCGCTGCCGAGCGTGGTGGGCGGCCTCTTCGCGCGACCGGTGATCGCGGTGCCGACCAGCGTGGGCTACGGCGCCAGCCTGGGCGGGATCGCGGCCCTCCTGTCGATGTTGAATTCCTGCGCGGCGGGCGTCGCGGTGGTCAACATCGACAACGGTTTCGGCGCGGTGCGGATGGCGGCCATGCTGACCCGGAAGCGCGAGCCGTGAGCGCGCCGCCCCGATCTCTCGAGCGGCTGCATCTGCATTTCGAGCCCACTTCGGGTATCGCCGGCGACATGGCGGTGGCGGCGCTGGTCGACGCGGGTGTGCCGGCGGCGGTGGTGAAGGGCGCCGTCGAGGCGATGGGCGTGCGGGGGTTGGTGGTGGGATTCGGGCGGCGAAAGCGCGGGGCGTATGTCGGCCGGAGCTTCGAGGTGAAGTGGCCGGGTCAGAACCGTGCCCATCCCGCGCACACGGCCGATCACGGGCATTCGCACGCGGCCGGGCATTCGCACGCCGACGCACACGCGCACGGCCACGACCATCCGCACGCGGACGCGCCCGCACCCGGCAACCGGCGCGGCTCCAAGCGGCCGCCGCCGCAGGCGCACGATCATCGGGACTACGCGGAGGTCAAGCGGCTCCTGGCGCGCGCGCGGCTCGATCCCGACGCGCGGGCACTGGCCGCCGACATCTTTGCGCGGATCGCCGAGGTCGAGGCGGCGCTGCACGGAACCCGGATCGATCGGGTCGCGTTTCACGAGGTCGGCGCCTACGACTCGATCGCCGACGTGGTCGGGCTCGCGGCGGCGATCGCCCACCTCGCGCCCGCGTCGATCGGATCGTTGCCGCCCGTGGTGGGAACCGGCCTGGTTCGCACGGCGCACGGCCTGGTTCCCGTGCCGGCGCCGGCGACCCTGGCGCTGCTGGCGGAGATCCCGATCCGCCCCGTCGGCGACGGCGAGCTGACCACCCCGACGGGCGCGGCGATCCTGGCGGCCGTCGTCGACAAGTTCGGACCGCTGCCGCCGATGCGGGTGCGCGCGGTCGGTTACGGCGCCGGGACGCGCGAGCTCCTCGATCGGGCGAACGTGTTGCGGGTGGTGCTCGGCGAGGCGCTCGGGGCGGAGGATCCGCCAGCCGCCGCGGAGGTGGTGTTGCTCGAAGCCAACCTCGACGATCTGAGCCCGCAGCTGGTCGGGCCGCTCTACGACGCGCTCTCGGCGGCTGGGGCGGTGGACGTCTGGTCGGCGCCGATCTTGATGAAGAAGGGGCGACCGGCGCTGCAGGTGTCGGCCCTGGTTCCGCCCACGGCGCTGGCCGTCGTCGAGCGGGCGTTCTTCGAAAACTCGACCACGCTGGGGCTGCGCCGGCGGATGCTCGATCGCGTGGTCCTCGCGCGCTCGTTCGCGACGGTCGAGACGCCCTACGGAAAGATTCGGGTCAAGCTCGCCGCGCTCGACGGCGAGATCCTGGGGGCACAGCCCGAGTTCGACGACTGCCGGCGATTGGCGACCCGCGCGCGGATCCCCGCGCGCGAGGTGCTGGCCGCGGCGGCGGCCGCGGCCCGCGCGCTGCTGCCCGCGCGGGTCTCGGGGGTCCGCGGCGGACCGGTCCGCCGCGCGCGGAGACCGCGCGGGTGAGCGACGAGTCGCCGCCGCCGGATCTGGACGCGCTGGCGCAGGCGGCCCAGGTGCTGTCCGTCGGAACCGGGGAGAGCCAGCTCCACGCGGCGGCCGAGCACGTGGCGCGCGCCTTGGGTGCGGCGTCGGTCAGCCTGCTCGCGATCCTGGCCGACCCCGACGCGGCCTATCTGGTCGCCGACAGCGAGGAGGTCGAGGTCGGCCGGACCCGCCTGCCGCTGGCGCAGTACCCGCACGTTCAGCGCGCGATGGAAGGGGGCGAGGTGACCTTCACCGGCGGGGGTGACGGCGCGCCCGGTCCGGGCGAGGTCTCCGCCGTATTTCCGGTTCTGATCGGGCGCAAGCCGGTCGGGGCGCTGGTCGCGCGGTTCGTCGGGGAGGCGGCCGCGCGCGCCGCGGAAGCGTCGATCAGCCAGGGGCGGGTGGCGGCGGCGGTGCTCGGCATCGTCCTGCGCGGCGCCCGGGCGCTCGATCCGATCCGCGAACGCACCCGCCGCGTCACGCTCCCCGACGTGCGCGAGGAACGCCGAGGTCGCGCCCTCGAGCGCTACCGGGCCTTCATCGACAGCGCCTCCGACGGCATCGTGGTGGTCGACGCGACCGGCGCGGTCCTCTACATGAACCGCGCCGCCGAGGAGGTGACCGGCTACGCGCGGGATGGTCTGGCCGGCAAATCGATCATGCAGCTCGTGCCCGAGGCATTCCGCGCCACCCTGGAACGACAGATCGCGCGGGCCATAGCGGCCGAGCCGGTCGATAACTTCGATCTCGAGCTGGTCACCACCTCGGGCGACCGGATCACGGTCTCGGTCGCTTCGATCGCGATCCTGTCCGAGCACGAGGCGGCGATCTTCTCGTTTCGCGACGTGACGCTGGCGCGCGAGCTCGAGCGCGAGCTGCGGCGGACCAGCGAGTTCCTGAAGCGCATCTTGAATTCGGCGGTCGACGGCATCATCGCCGCCAACATGCGTGGGACGATCGTACTGTTCAACCAGAGCGCCGAGCGGATCTGCGGCTACCAAGCCAGCGAGATCATCGGCCGCATGTCGGTTCGACGTCTCTACGCTCCCGGGGTGGCGCACGAGGTGATGCGCCTGATTCGTTCGGCGCAACACGGCGGGGGCGGGCGTCTCGAGCCGGTGCGCCGTCACCTCATCACCGCCACCGGCGAGCACGTGCCGGTGTCCATCTCGGCCGCGCTGGTGCTCGACGACGAGGGTCGGGAGATCGCGACCGTCGGCATCTTCTCCGACCTGCGCGAGCGGTTGCACATGGAGGAACGGTTGGCTTCGGCGCAGGAGAAGCTGGCGGTGTCCGAGAAGCAGGCGGTGGCGATCGAGCTGGCGGGCGCCGCCGCGCACGAGCTCAACCAGCCGCTCACCTCGGTGATGGGGTATGCGCAGGTCTTGATGCGCAAGCTCGGCCCGGACGACGTCCATTTGCCCACGCTGCGGACGATTCTCGAAGAGGCCGATCGGATGGCGGCCATCGTCCGCAAGCTCGGTAGCGTCACGCGTTATGAAACCAAGAGCTACGTCGGTGGAGCGCAGATCATCGATCTCGAGCGTTCGACACAGGAAAACTTTCCCCCGCCCGACGAAACCGGTAAAAGAAACGATAGATGAAACCTGAGCAGCTCACCGAGGCGCTCGAGCAGGCCGCGACCCAGCTTGGCATCCAGGTCCGTTACGACACGATGACGGGCGACGTCGCCGGGGGCGGCGGGCTCTGCAAGCTCAAGGGACAGTGGTGCGTCATCATCGATCGCAAGACCCCGCCCGCCGACCGCGCGGCCACGCTGACCGACGCGCTGGCCCAGTTCGATACCGACGGTGTGTTCTTGCCACCCAAGGTGCGCGAGGCCCTGACCGCCCGGCGTGCCGCGATGGGTGCGGACGCGCCAGGCGCTGCCCCGACAGCCACCTAGATCTCACCTAGATCCCACCGCGAGGCCGCGGGTCGGTCTGGGCCTCGCGTCAGCCCAGGCCGTCGGTCAGCCGAGGCCGCGGATCTTGTCGGCGAGGAGCGGATCGTCGGCGACCGCGTCTTCCAGGGCGGCCCGGAGCTTTTCGCGGGTCGCCGCCGGGGCGTTGGCGCCGAGCTGTTTTTCGACCACGCGGTCGATCACGCGGTCGACCGCCGCTTTGGGCGTGATCTTGCCGGCGCGCAGATCGGCCGCCAGGTCGGAGGTGAGGCCGCCCGGCGGTGTCGCGGCGGTCGGCTTCGTCGCGCGCGCCGCGGCGTCGGTTTGCCCGAGCTTGTCCGCAAAGCGGGGAGCCCCGGCGGTCGGGCGACTCTCGTCGCTCCCGCCGATGGGCCCGCTGCCGGGAGGCCCGCTACCGGGCCCTGTGACCTTGCCTGCCACGTGCGCGCGACCTTATCACGTCAGGCCCGGATGTTCGAAACGGCGGCCTTGGCGGTGTCGAACTTCGCGCGCATGACGTTGGAAACCGTCGAGAAGCGCTGACTTTCCTCCTGAATCTGCTGCTGCAGGGCCAGCAGCTGCATATTCGAGGATTGGCCGTCCTGCATCATCGCCTGCACGTTGCCAAGATCGGATTGTCCGGATTGACCGGACAGACCGGACAGACCGGACAGACTACCCGCCCCGGACATCGCCGCCAGCGGTCCGCCCGCACCGGCTGCAGCGACGAGCCAGCCCCCCGCCGAGGTCACGCCCGAGCCGCCGGCCGCCGCGCCGCCGACCGCCGTCATGGCGCCAACCCGGGCGTCGTGCACGGCCGCCGCCAGGACCGGGCCGGCCACGACGTGGGTCGCCACCTCGGCGCCGCTCATGAGCAGCGAGACACCCCCGGTCAGTACGTCGCGAAACGGGGTGACGGGTTTCTCCGTCTGACGTGGACGGGTGGAATCGATTTCGAGGCGTGAATCGGCGCTCCCGGCGCCGCTCGGACGTTCGGAGACGGGATTGATGGTGGTGGGCATGGGATCCTCCTGCCCTGGGTATCGGTCGGGGGCCCTTTCCGGTTTCCTGGGCCGGGCGGTGTAGAATCACCGCGTGGGGTTCTTCCGCGGTTTTCTGGCGCCATTCCGGGGGGGTGTCTACGTCGCCCGCCACCGGCTGTGGCCGTACCTGCTCCTGCCGATGGTCCTGGACCTCGCGCTGGGGGCGGCGACCATGTTTGCGTCTGCGCGCTACTGGCACGAGGAGCTGACCTCCACGCTGACCACCTCGCCTGTGATCGGCTGGATCTTCCTGGCCGTCATGACGGTCCTAGGGGGGGTGGTCCTCTTCCTGGTCGCTCAGCCGCTCTTGCTGGCGGTGTTCGCCGACAGACTCTCGGAGCGGGTCGAACGATCCGTTCGGGGCACGGCGCCGGCTGTGCCATTCATCGCGTCGACCGGCCGCGCGCTGGTGCATGGCCTCCTCAAGCTCGTGCTCTATGGGCTCGCGCTGGTCGTCGGTCTGGGTCTGACGGCGGTCAGCGGCATCGGCAGCCTGGTGGGCGTGGGGTTGGGCGCGCTCTTCCTGGCCTACGACGGTTTCGACTACCCGCTCTCCCGCCGGGGGGCGAGCTTCGGAAAGAAGTGGGCGTACCTCGCGCGCCACCCCGCCCAGACGCTCGGGTTCGGCCTGGGGGCGACGCTGCTTTATCTGATCCCGCTGGCGGTCTTCGTCGCGCCGCCTTTTGTCGCGGCCGGTGCGACCTTGGTTTTTCTGGAAGCCGAAGGCGGCACGCAGCTCGGCGAGGCCGACGGCAAGCCCCCGAGCAAAAAGGACAGTGCGGTCGGTGGCCAGGACGGGGCGAAGGGTGGCGTGAGGAAATCGGCGGAAATGTAGCTGCAAATACGTGAAATCCCCCGTAATATGAGCGCCTTGAAGAAGCCCCTCCCCTTCGGGAAGTACTACCTCCTCGAGCGGATCAACGTTGGCGGCATGGCCGAGGTCTTCAAGGCGAAGACCTTCGGGGTGGAGGGGTTCGAGCGCCTGCTGGCCGTCAAGCGGATCCTGCCGAACATCGCCGAGGACGAAGAGTTCATCACGATGTTCATCGACGAGGCGAAGATCGCCGTGCAGCTCCAGCACGCGAACATCGCCCAGATCTTCGACCTCGGTAAGGTCGACGACGCCTTCTTCATCGCCCTCGAATACGTGCATGGCCGCGATCTGCGCTCGATCTTCGATCGGATGCGCAGCCGGGGCGAGGCGGTGCCGATCGCGATGGCCTGCCACATGATCATGCAGGTGTGCGAAGGACTCGACTACGCGCACAACAAACGCGACGGGCAGGGGCGCGAGCTGCACCTGGTTCACCGCGACATCTCGCCGCAGAACGTCCTCATCGGCTACGAGGGCGAGGTCAAGCTGATCGACTTCGGCATCGCCAAGGCGGCGGGCAAGGCGTCCAAGACCCAGGCCGGAATCCTGAAGGGGAAGTTCGGCTACATGTCGCCCGAGCAGGTGCGCGGGCTCCCCATCGACCGGCGCAGCGACATCTTCGCGGTGGGGATCGTCCTCTATGAGCTCCTGACCGGGGAGCGGCTGTTCGTCGGCGAGAGCGATTTTTCCACCTTGGAGAAAGTCCGCAACGTCGAGATCGTGCCGCCGTCTTCCTACAACAAGAAGATCCCCCCCGAGCTGGAGAAGCTGGTGTTGAAGGCGCTGGCGCGCGATCCCGAGGATCGCTACGGCAACGCGATCGATCTGCACGACGATCTGCAGTCGTTCCTGTATTCGATCGGCGAGTTCTACTCGCGCAAGGATCTCGCGGCCTGGATGAAGAAGACCTTCGCGGTCGAGATCGAGGAGGACAACGCCAAGCTGGAACAGTACCGCCAGATCGCGGCGCCGGTTGCGGCGCCGGCCGAGGCGTCGCGCCGCTCGGCGGTCGGTGGCGCAGGCGCCGCGCCCTCGCGGACAGGCGCCGCGCCCGGGCGTCCCGCTGGGACCAAGGACGGCGGGTCGTCGCCGCGCGCGACGGGGAATCCGCCGTCGCAGAAGATGGGCTGGGACGACGAGGAGCTGGATACGCAGATCTTCGACAAGGAGACCACCGACGAGAAGACGGCCGACAACCTGGCGGCCGATCTCTTCTTCGAAGACGACGATCGGACCGTCGCCAACGAGCCACCGCCCGATATCCTCGAGCAGGCGCGTCCCCCCGGTGCGCTGGTGACACCCAAGCCGCGTCCGGCGCCCATCAAGCCGCCACCCGTCGAGGAATTCGCCCCGACCCCGGCTCCGATCAAGCGACCCCAGCTGCCGCGTCGGCCGACGCTGGCTGGAATGCCGACGCCGAGCTTGCGATCGTCGTCTTTCGGGCGACCCCCGCTGCCGGTGCCGCCCTTGCCCCCGCCCCCTCCGTCGGTGCCGCCGGTGCCGATCGGTTCTCCGACCGCGGCGCGGCTGCGAAAGTCGGGCCTCAATCTGCCGCCGGTCAGCCTGCCGCCGGTCAGCTTGCCGCCGGTTCCGCACTCGCCGCCGCGACTGCAGCCGCCCCCGCCCCAGCGTCCGATCTATCCGCCGCCCCCGACCGCCGCCCCCTTCGGCACCGGGAACTTCGCCGACGAGATCGGGAACCAGCGTCCCAAGCGGGGCGGGGTCTACGCCGCGCTGGTGGTGGTCCTGGCGGCTGCGGGCGGGGGAGGATACTGGTACCACCTGACGACGAATCGGCCCGGCCGCATCGAGCTCTCCACCGTACCGGCCGACGCCATCGTCCTCATCGACAACGCCAAGGTGGGCGATCACTCCCCGGTCTCGCTGGAACGACCGCCGGGACCGTACACGCTGTCGGGGATGAGCACGTGATCGCCCGCGCGCGTGTACGCGAAGTAGATCAGTGCAATCGCCCCCTGCCCGCC
>JADGRB010000441.1 GCA_017881315.1 Pseudomonadota bacterium | reverse complement strand
CCCACGACGAGGCGCTCGCCACCGCGTCTCGCGCGTATGGCTTGGCCGCGATTGGGATCTCACGCAAGACGTGACCGGCGGCTGGTCAGCGGGAAAGGACAGGCGCCGCACGGCGAGCATGATCCGCATTCGCCACACCGGGTAAGATGTCGTCGACCAATGTGGCGACGTGCGTGGGCGAACCGGTTCGTTGTCTCTCTCTTCGTGCTCGGCGCGACGGCGTTTGCGCCGACGGCGCGCGCCGCCGAGCTGTCGGTCGATGCGCCGGCGTCGTGCCTCGATCCGTCCGCTTTGGCCGATGAGGTTGGCGACCTGATCGGCAAGCCGCTCGGTTCCGTCACCGACGTCGACTTCCGGATCCAGATCTCCGAGACACCTCAGCACCGCTGGCAGCTTCGACTCGAAATGCTTGGCAGGCGGCCGAACGGCGAGGGAGCGCCCCCTGTCCGCGGCAGCCGAGAGATCGAGGGGGCGAACTGCGCCGAGCTGGCGGAGGCGGCCGCCGTGGCCATCGCCGTTTCGGTCAGGTCGATCAGCCCCGTGACGACGCCGGCCCCACCTCCTGCAACGCCGGCCGCCGCGCCGCCGTCGCCCCCCCGCCCGGCGCCCGAGGCGCTCGTCTGGCGTCCGACGGTCGTGCTGGCATTGGCCATCGACGCCGGCTCGCTGCCCAACACCGGAGTGGGCGTCGACGTCGAAGCGGCTCTGCAACGCGGCGTACTGCAAGTCGTGGGGTTCGGGACCTGGTTCGGCTCTCAGAATGCGGTCGGAGCAAACAATACCGGCGGGACCTTCCAGCTCGCGCTGGGCGGAGCCCTCGCCTGCTTCGCGCCGCGGCGAGGTCGCTGGACCGGGCTCGCCTGCGGTGGCCTCGAGCTCGGGCGCCTCGCCGGGACCGGCCTCAACGTGGCCCGCCCGGAGACGCGAGCCATATTCTGGCGCGCGGTGCGCGCCGACGCCGGGGTGACGGCCGCGCTCGCCGGCAACGCGATGTTGATCCTCCGCGCGGGCGTGGCCGTGCCCCTCGCCCGTCCGGAGTTCGTGCTCGACGGGACCGACCGGATCTACCAACCGGGCCGCCTGGCGGGGCGCTTCACGGCGGGGATCGAGATCGGATTTTGAGCGGGCTTCATTTTTCTGAAACGGATTTGCCGACAGCCGGAGACTCATCGAGAGGCGCGCTGTCTTGAAATTGGTCCCGCTCAACCCCGACGAGCCGCCCGAAGGGCCGCGCGCGCAGCCCGAGGCCAAGCCGACTTTCGATGAGATCTACAGCCGTTACTTTCCATTCGTCTGGCGCTGCCTGCGCGGACTGGGCGTCGGTTCCGGGTCGCTGGACGATGCCGTCCAGGATGTCTTCCTGGTCGTCCATCGCCAGCTCAGCGGCTTCCGAGGCGAATCGAGCGCCCAGACCTGGCTGTACGGGATCGCCCGACATGTCGCTGCCAATCATCAGCGACGGGACCAGCGCAAGCAGGCGCCGCTCGAGCCGCTGGTGTCTGAGCCCGAGCACCCCGATCCGGGTCCGCTCGAACGGGCCGAGGACGCCGAGGCCGCGGCGTTCGTGGGGGCCTTTCTGGCGGGTCTCAACCAGAGGAAACGAGATCTCTTCATCCTCGCGGTGCTGGAAGAGATGACCATCCCCGAGGTCGCCACCGCGCTCGCGATTCCACTCAACACCGCTTACACCCGCCTGCGCAGCCTGCGCGCCGATTTCGAGCGCGCGCTCGAGCTTCGAAAATCATGAGCGACGACCAACGCAATCCGACCGACGTGCTTGCGCGCGCGCGCCGGGCCTGGTCGCCCGGCGAGGCGGACGCCGGGCGCGTGCGGCGCGCAATCGGTGCCGCGCTTCTCTCGGCCCCGACAGGGCGTGAGGGCGCGGCCGCGCCTAGGCCGCGGGCGCCGACGCAAACGCCGGCTTGGGCCTCGAGATTTCTCGTCGCGGGCGCGATCGCCGCGGCGAGCGGCGGTGTTGGGTACTGGGCGGGTCACCGCGCGGGCCTGCGCGACACGCCGCCGCCGGCCCCCGCGCTCTCTCTGGTGCCCGCCCAAGTGGCGGCCGCCGAGCCGAAATCGGCCGTCGCGCCGCAACCCACCTCCAACGCCGCCGCAATCGCGATGCCGTCGCTGGTCCCCTCCCGCCGCGGCGTCCGGGGGGTCCGACCGGAGTCGGAGCCCCGATCGCCGTTGGCGTCCGAATCCCTGGCGACCGAGGTGCGCGCGCTCCGCAACGCCGAGCGCGCCCTGCGCGACGGCAATCCCGGACTGGCGCTGGCGTTCCTGCAGGAGCTGGATCGCCAGGTCCCGAGGGGCCAGCTCGCCGAGGAGCGCGACGCGGCCGACACGCTCGCCCGCTGTGCCCGCGGCGATCACCCTTTCGGCGTGAGCCTGGCGGCGGAGTTCACCGATCGCCACCCGGAAAGCGTCTACCGCGGCCGCGTCGAGCAGGCCTGCGGCGAGACGGATTCGCCCGTGCCTGGAGACTCACCGCCCAGGAGGACAGAACGATGAAGAACGAACGAACCCGTGTATTGGTGGCTCTCTTGTGCTGCGCGGGAGCTCCGCTCGCCTGCTCGGACGGGGGTGCCGTCAACATCGGCAACACCACCACCGCGGGCTCACAGCTCTCCGATTACGCAGCGGTCTGGGATGGCTACGTCGAGGCCTTCAACTTTTGGCCGGACGGGTCAGATCACGTTCGACTGACCATCGACGCCAACGGCCAAGGGACCTTCGAGATCGGGAACGCGGCGCCCCTCGCGTCCGCCACCGATCCCAACGTCGGCTATCCGTCGGGCGCCTATTCGATCACCGCAGGGAACACCAGCGGGACGGGAACGGTCACGTCACTGTCCGAGGGGTTCCGCTACCCGATTCACGCTGCCACCGTCGCCGCCGACCGCATCCAACTTGGCGTCGATCCGAACGATCTCTACGCGGGTTGGTGCCAGCTCCAGACGTCTTACGATTGGACCGCTCAGACCGGCGGCTACAATTGCGTGCCGCTGCCGAAGACCGAGAAGTTCGACCCGTCTACCGGCCTCTGCACGTTGAACCTCTCCGATGGAACGACGCAGACAGTGGATTGCCTCAAGTGGGACGAATGCTTCATGTCTATGGTCTGCGCGTGCACGAGCAGCGGATGCGCCGCGAACACGGTCGTCGCGGGTGCGCCAGCGCTCCAATACGGTGTCGAGCTCGATGGGGCGTTGGATAGCTCCGGCTCGACCTTGACCGCGACCGTGACCGGATTCGGCCGCGCTACGGTCGTCTTGAAGAAGCAATAACGCCGCTACGCCTCTGGGTGCGTGAGCAGCCGCCGCACCCAGAGGTCGGTCAGCTTTTCCTGGACCGTGTTCTGGCGCAGGCGATCGGCCAGGTTCTTCCAGTCGACCGAGTCCTGCGGCTGATCCTGGTTCGAGCAGGAGAAGATGATCGTCTCCTTGCCGGTGACCGGATCGATGTGGCGCTGCAGACACTGCGCGCAGATCTCTTTCATCATGCACTGCATGGGCGAATTGATGGACGCGATCGCGATGTGATCCTTCCGGAAGTACGGCGCCAGCAAGGCGTGGCGCGCGTTCTTGACCGCGGCCATCATCCGGTCGCTGCCGATCGCGATGATGCGGTGACAGCTGGGCAACGGC
>JADGRB010000440.1 GCA_017881315.1 Pseudomonadota bacterium | reverse complement strand
AGCAGATCGCGAAAGTCCTGCGGAAGGTCGATCACGGGAATCGGCCGGGAACGAATCGTAGGGGAATCTCGCGACGGGCGTACTTGGGCTCTTCGAACCCGGCCAGACTCCAGCTCTCGCTGGTCAAGCGCGCCACGAGCGACAAGGCCTCAGTTCCACGCAGCGGGCTGAGATCCACCGCATCAGATAGGCGGGTCCGGCGAAGAATTGCCCGCTTCCGTCGATCCTCCGCGCGTGCCAACCGCTCCGGATCCTCCATAGAATGAGTCTAGTCGAAAATGGCTCCCCAGAACGCCTCCGCGTCAATCCGGGCGACGCGCTAACGCGGAGACCCGCTGGCCGGCGATCTCGGTCCCATTTACACCTTCTCCACGGCCTGTCTCAGCGCGGCGACGACATCGCTGGTGAGCGGCGGGCCGTGTGACCCGAGAACGGTGGTGATGTCGCCGCGCTCCGCCAGCGCCGCGATCCACCCCCGCAGCGCTCGCTTGTCGCTCACCTGACGGAACTTGACGATGCGGGCGACACCAAAGAACCCGCCTGGCGGCCCGAGCACCTCGAGGATGCGACCGCGCACCCCGGACTGCCGCGGACCATTGCGCCCGAGGATGTCGCAGGTGACGAGCGCCTTCCCGTTTTCGCCCGGGAGCAAGAGAGTGAGCTCCGGACGTTTCATCCCGGCCGCGTGCATGATCTCGATGCCCGTGCCCGCCAGTAGTTCTCCGGGCGTCCCATCGATCGCGATCCCCGCCAGGCTGGGCGGCAGCTCCCCCTCGTGCGCGATCAAGAGCTGCGGATACCGCTCCTTGTAGAAGCGAGCATCGAGCGTGTGAGAGCCCGGGACGATCATCAACCACGGCTTGCCCAGCGCCTCGAGCGCGACCATGCCGGCATCGTCGAGCGCCACCACGCTGTAGAGCACGAGCCGCCCATCCGTCAGCCGATACACGGTCATGTTGCGCTTGAGCGGAAACGACTGCGAGCCTTCGACCTGCCACGCGTTGGGTGCCACCTGATTCAAGCTGCCGTGAGGAAAAATGCGCGCCATGGAACCTCCGGTTCGAGACCGGCGATAGCTTGCCACTATCGCGGGCCGGGCGCCGCCACATGGCGCTGCCGGCTGGTTGGCTAGCGGCGCATATGCGTTTACGATGCACGCAAACTGTTGGGGGGTGAGGCGCAAATGACGAACGATCCAATGAATCCGTTCGAGCCGCCCAGGGCGGCGCTCGATATGGCACCGCTCGCGGGCGCGTCCGGCTCGCTGGAGAGCGCCGTCGCCGGCCGCTACGACTTCTCGGTCGGCGAGGTGATGAGCGAGGCGTGGGGCCTGGTCAAGGGGTTCAAGGCTTCCTTCTGGGGCGCGGCGCTCCTCATGTACGCCCTGTTCTTCGGGGCCACGCTGGTCTGGGGCGGGATCTCCGCCGCCGTATTCGGCAAGCACCAGAGCCCCATCCTGGTGGGGATCGTCAACGGCCTGATCGGCGCGCTGATGGCGCCGCTGCTCATCGGAGTCATCGCGCTCGCGATCCGGCGGGCGGCGGGGATGCCGGTCTCATTCTCGATGGCGTTCGCTTATCTCGGCAAGGCGCCGGTGTTGATCGGCGCCGGCCTGCTCACCACGCTGCTGACCTACCTCGGGTTCGCGCTGCTGGTCATTCCCGGCATCTACCTCAGCGTCGCCTACGGGATGACGCTGCCGCTGCTCGCGTTCCACGAGCTCGGCGCCTGGAAGGCGATGGAGACATCGCGCAAGGCCATCACCCACAAATGGTTCCAGGTGTTCGGCCTCTATCTGGTGGTCGGCCTGCTGGTGGGTCTGTCCGCGCTGCCGCTCGGGATCCCGCTCATCTGGACGATGCCCTGGGCGGTGCTGGTGATGGGCGTGCTCTATCGCCGGATCTTCGGCGTGCCCGCCGCGCCCCCGCCCTAGCGCGAGGCTGAGGGCCCAAGACAGAATCTTCGCGGCGCGCGCCTCGGGGCCGGGAGACCACCATGACCAACGACAGACCTCTCACCAACGCCGGCGACTTCCCGCCGGAGGTGTTGAAGCTCTTCGACCAGTACGTTCACAACGTGATCGACCGGCGAGGCTTCCTGGAGGGCGCTGCCAGGTTCGCGGTGGGCGGATTGACCGCGGCCGGATTACTCGAGGCGCTGTCCCCGCGGTTCGCCGAGGCCCAGCAGGTGGCCCCGAACGACCCGGGACTGAAGGCGGAGAAGGTCGAGTTTCCGTCGCCGCACGGCTACGGGACGGCCCGCGGGTATCTGGTCCATCCCGCAGCACAGGCCAAGACCGGGACCAAGACCGCGACCAAGACCGCGGGCTCGCGACCGACAATCCTGGTCATCCACGAGAACCGCGGGTTGAACCCGCACATCGAGGACATCGCCCGCCGTCTGGCCCTGGAGGGCTTCGTCGCCTTCGCGCCGGACGCGCTCTTCCCGCTCGGCGGGTACCCGGGCGACGAGGATCAGGCGCGCGCGCTGTTCGCCAAGCTGGACCAGTCGAAGACGCAGGAGGATTTCCTGGCCGCGGCCGGCTTCGCCCGCACCCGCCCCGGCAGCAACGGCAAGCTGGGCGTGGTCGGCTTCTGTTACGGCGGCGGCATCGCCAACCTTCTCGCCACGCGGGTGCCCGATCTCGGCGGCGCCGTGCCTTTCTACGGAATCGCGCCGCCGCTCGACCAGGTCAAGGCGATCAAGGCGCCGCTGCTCTTGCACTTCGCCGACCACGACGACCGCATCAATGCCAGCTGGCCTCCGTACGAGACGGCGCTCGAGGCGGCCCACCTGAAATACGAGGCGTTCAAGTACCCCGGCACCGAGCACGGGTTCAACAACGACACCACCCCCCGCTACGATCCGGCAGCCGCCAAGCTGGCCTGGCAGCGCACGATCGCGTTCTTCGGGCGAACGTTGCGCGGCTGAGGCCTGTTTCGCGGCGCGCGCGATCGCCGCGCTCTCAGGTGATCTGTCTGGCCGGATCTGCCGCGATGGCGGCGATGAGCTTCTCGGTGCCACCGCGCGCGATCTCATCGAGCTCGCGACGGGTGAGGCCGACGAGGAGGATGACGCCCACCTTACCGAAGGGGCCAGGCCGCGGGTTGATCGCTGGATCGGCAAGCGCCGCCGCACCTTCGAACCCGGCATCGGCAGGCGCCCCAGCGATCGGGCCGGTTCGGAAAGCCACCGCGTGCGCCAAGATCGAGCCCTGGCTGACGTGGGAGCCGATCTTTCCGAGAAAGGCCACCGGCCAGAGGGGCGGCTCGGCCGAGTCGCGCTTGGCGACACGCATCGACAACTCGCATCGGATGCCGTTCGGGCCGTGACTGGCGTCCGATTGGTCGTAGAGGTCGGTCAGACCCAGCGTGACGTAGTGCCAGGCCTGCCCCGCGTCGTACACATGCGTCCCCTCGACGGACGCGCGGCCGAGCCGGAGGTCATTCTGGGGCGCGATGTGAAGGGCGGCATGCTTCGGCGTCTGGCCGGGGTAGAGCTCCCCGAACAGTCCTTCGATGAACGCCCACCCCGCGGGCACGGGAACCCCGTGGCCAGCGCCGCCGCGGGCCACGGATTCTTTACGACTGAAGATCTTGGAGAAGAGTCCCACCGGGAGTTCCTGGCTGGTTGACGCAGCTGCTCTGCCC
>JADGRB010000439.1 GCA_017881315.1 Pseudomonadota bacterium | reverse complement strand
GTTCGACGCCGCCCGGATCGCCGCCGGCGCGGGCGCATCGGCCGGCGCGGGCTCGACGCGCAGGATGCCTTCGTCGGGACGAGCCTCCAGCACCTGCCCCGGCAGCAGCGTCACGCCGCCGCGGGTCTGGGGGCCACCGACGGTCACCACCCCGCTGCGCAGATGCACGCGCAACAGATCGTCCTTCCCGGACCACTCGACGTCGAACTTGGTGCCGGTGACCGAGACGACGAAAGGGCCGGCCTCGACCGACCAGCGCGCGTGCGGCCGGTGCACCACGGAAAAATGGGCGCGGCCATCCTCCAGCCGGATCTGCGCGCCGTCGGCGCCGGTGCCGACCACCCAGGCGCGGCTGCCGTGCTCGAGGCCGACCTCGGTTCCGTCGGAGAACCGGACCCGCGCCAGCGCTTCGGCGACCCGTGGGATGTAGCCGTCGGTCCGCGCCGCCGCCCCCTCGACGGCGTAGGTCAGCCGCACGCTGCGGAGCCAGAGACCACGGCCGCCGACGGTTCCGAGGACGATCGCCACCAGGCCGCAGAGCGCGAAGCCCATCCGCCGACGTCGCGTCTGTCGCGCCAGCCCGGCGTCGAGCTCCGCCCAGGCCGCGGCGCCCCCCGGGCTCGGCGGGCTGGCGTCGGCCAGCGCCCGCGCCAGCTCGGAGAGCGGCGACAACGGATCGCCCGTACCCGCGCCGTCGCCGGCGCCGTCGCGATCTCGGGGGTGGCCACTCACGGCGTCCCCTCGCTCTTGTGCTGTCGCGCTTGCGCCAGATATCCCGCCAGCGCCGGATCGCGCTCGACCATGGCCTCCACCCGCCGGGCGACCCGCAGCAAACGACGCCGCGCCGTCGAGTCGGAGAGTCCGTGGAGCGCCGCCACCTCGACGAGCGGGAGGCGCTCGACGTGCCGCGCGACGTAGAGCGATCGCTCGTCGACGGTCAGTCGGTCCAGGATCGCGTAGTAGCGACGGACGATCTCCCGCGCGTCGCTCGCGTCGTGGCCGTCGCCGGCGCCCCATCGGGCCAGCCCCGAGGATTCCGGAGACTCGCCGCTGTCGGTCAGACGCAGGAAGCGGCGAAGCCAGCGCTGCCGCAGCTCCCCCCGGACCACCCGCAGGCAGATCCCGATCAGGAAGCTGCGCAGCGCCTTGGGATCGCGAAGCTTGGGGACCTGGCGAAAGAAGCGCAGGAACACCTCCTGGGCCAGATCGTCCACGTCGCCCCCCGGTCCGGCCAGGCGGCGCAGCGTCCCCACCGCCAGGCCGTGCAGGCGGGTCCAGGCCACGAAGGTCGCCTGAGGATCCCCACGGATCAGCGCCTTCGCCAGCACGACGTCGTCCCCCTCGTCCGTCCCGGACGACTTCCCCACCAGCACCAATCGCGGAACGACAGCCATGAGAGCGTCAGCCTGTCTCGATAGTCGCGCCCCGCGCCGGGTTTCGTTCAGCTATTTTGGCCCGGATCCCTCGAGTTAGTAGCAGGCCGCCGGAAAACCGCGGTCCGGCCGGGCGAAGAGGTAGCCCTGCAGGGCGTCGGCGCCCAGCGAAACGATGCAGTCCCGCTCCGCCGGCGTCTCGATCCCCTCGGCCACCAGCTTGATCCCGAGGTCCTTGGAGAGCGCGGCGATCGCGGAGACCAGCTTGCGCTTGACGGCCGACGACTCGATCCCGCGAACCAGGGACATGTCGGCCTTGACCACGTCCGGCTCGAGCGCCGCGAAGCTGGAGAGGCCCGCGTATCCGGCGCCGAGATCGTCCACCGCGATCCGGTAGCCGATCGCGCGGAGCCGCTCGATGCGCGTGCGCAGCCCCCGAATCTGATCGAGCGCCGCGCGCTCGGTGATCTCGAGGACGATCCGAGAAGCGAACGGCGCCAGGCCGCCCTCGCATTCGAAGAGCTCCTCGTCGGCCAGATCATTTGGATGCAGGTTGACGAAGACCATCGCCGATTCCGGTGCCCGCGGGATCAGCTCCACGACCAGGCCGCGAATGGCGCGTCCCAGCTCCTCGGTCCGCCCGAGTCGCTCGGCCACGTCGAAGAGATCGACCGGGTTTCGCAGCGTCGCTTCATCCGTGCGAACCAGCGTCTCGTACGCGATGACCTTCTGATCCTGCCAGGAGACAATTGGTTGGCTCGCGATCCAGAGCTTGTCGAGTGCGGAGGCGAAGCGCGCATCCAGGCCCGCGCGATCGCTGCTGGCCTTTCCTTCCAGCTCGTCGGCCGCCTCTCGACGGACGACCGCCAGACGGTGCCAGCGCACGGCGCGCGTCACGACATCCAGCAGCTCCTCCTGCGGAACGGGCTTGATGAGGTAGCGGTACGCCCCGTACTCGACCGCGTCGATCGCGCTCTGGAGGTCGGGGCTGCCGGTCAGAAACACGAACGGGATGTCCAGGTCCCTGGCGCGAATGGCGCGCAAGAGCGCGCGCCCGTCGACGTCGGGCATGTCGAGATCGCTCACGATGGCATCGAAGGTGTTCGTGTCGGTGAGCTCGATGGCCTCCTGTCCGCCGTGCGCCACCATGACCCGAAACCCGTTCCGCGCGAACAGCCGCTCCGACATCCGGACCACGGCCGGCTCGTCGTCGACGACGAGGACCGATGGCATATCGGCGCCCTCGACTCCAACCCGCGCCTTGCCCAACGGAACTTCGTGGATCGTCATTCCGTGCATCGGCAAATCGTCGCTCAAACAAACGAAACAAACAAGCGATCAATCGGCCTAAACAGGCCTGTTTGAGCGTAGCTCAACCATGCAACAACGGTTTCGAAACTCGGGATTGGGGCGTCCGGCCTTACAGCGAACAACTGGCCGCGCAGCTGCCGGAAGGCTGGTTTCCCGTCATCGCTTTGTAGTGGTTGGTGATCTGTGCCGGGGTCAAAAGCACGTCGTAAACAGCGATCTTGCCGATGCCGCCGGGGAAATAGGTGTCGGAGGCCATCCGGCCGATGTTGAGCGGGCTGCTGTTGGCCGTCGGCACGACGCTGTACTGGCTCATGCAGCCGGTCTGTCCGTGGGAGGCGTGGTTCCACTCGACGCCGTTGACCCAGATATTGATCGATCCCGGATAGGTGGCGGCGCTCTGGCAATCCGACGGCTGGCTCTTGGTCGTGTACTCGCCGACGACGTGGTACCACTGCCCGGCCTGGATGAGACCGCAGGTCGGCTGCCAATCGGCGGCGGAGCCGAGACCGGCGGTCGGGTTGAACACGTAGGCGGAGATGCGATTGCAGCGGCCCTCCGAGTTGGTCGTGCTGTACATACGCGCTTCCCACTCGCAGGTCGGTGAATAGTCGGCGCACTTGCCCATCCAGTCGACGTAGCCGCTGCCGCTATCATTGGGAAACTGGAGAACGTCGGGCTTGATCCATCCTTCCCAGGTCAGGTTGCCGGTGGTCGGGATCGACAAGGAGGCGTTCGACGGCACCGTGAGGTACTGGCTCGATCCGTTGAAATCTGCCGCCGGATCGCCGTTGGGCAGTGTCGTCAGCGCGGTGGCGGTTCCCTTGTAGGTGCCCGGGTTGTTGTTGCCGCTCAGATCGGCTTCAGTCCCCGAGCCCTTGCTCACCGCCCAGTACGCCACCGGATGATCGCAGAGGATCGTCTGATCGTAGGTGCCGGAGGCGGCGCAGCCCGCGGTCCCCGCGGCGCCGCC
>JADGRB010000438.1 GCA_017881315.1 Pseudomonadota bacterium | reverse complement strand
GCGGCCGTGCGCGAGTGGCTGCGCCCCGGCTGGACGGCGGCGATGAAGGTGATCTTGGGATTGTCCTGCACCGCCTGATTCAAGGCCCAGTCGCTGTCGAACAGAATCAGCGGGCGATCTTCGACGTCCAGGACGCAGGTGGTGTGGCCGGGCCGCTCGAAGCGGTTCGGCTCGAACGGTCCGCCTTCCACCCAGCGGGCGTGCTTGTAGGGGAGCGCGGTCAGGTGGACGTTGACGCCGTACTCGGAAAGGAGGCGATGCTGGATCACCTCGAACTGCAGCACGCCGACCGCGCCCAGGATCGGATCGCGCGACAGGCGGTTGCGGTCGAAGAAGAGCTGCACCGCCCCCTCCTCCGAGAGCTGCTCGAGCCCGGTCTTGAGCTGCTTGCGCTTCATGGGATCCTTGAGCGCCGCGATCACGAAGTGCTCGGGCGAAAAGCGCGGCACGCCCTCGAACTCGAAGTGCGCGCCCGAAACCAGCGTGTCGCCGATGCGCAGCGCGCCGCCGTCCCAGACGCCCAGGATGTCGCCGGCGTAGGCCTCGTCGACCGTGGTCCGCTCCTGCCCCAGGAACTGCACGGTCCGGCTCATCACGAACGGGCGCCCGGTGCGCGCGTGCTCGACCTCCATGCCGCGCACGAACTTCCCCGAGCAGAGGCGCACGAACCCGATCCGATCGCGGTGGCGCGGGTCCATGTTCGCCTGGATCTTGAAGACGAAGCCGGAGAAGGCGGCCGCGTCGGGCTGGATGGTGCCGGTGGACGTCGCGCGCCCGCGTGGCGGCGGCGCCAGATCGACGAACTGGTCCAAGAACGGCTCGATGCCGAAGTTGGTCATCGCGCTGCCGAAGAAGACCGGCGACAGCTTGCCGTCCAGGAACGCCGCCCGATCGAAGGCGTGCGTGGCCCCCTCCAGCAGCGCCACCTCGTCCTGCAGCTCGGCGAAGGCTCGCTCGCCCAGCGTCTCGCGGATCTCGGGATCGTCGATCGCGCAGGTCGACATGGGCGCGCGGTTCGATCCGGCGTGGACGCGCTCGAAGCGGAGCACCTCGTGGCGGGTCCGATCGTAGACGCCCATGAAGCTCTGCCCCGAACCGACCGGCCAGTTGAGCGGCGTGCAGGGGATGCCGAGGATGCGCTCGATCTCGTCGAGGAGCTCCAGCGGCGGCCGGCCCACCCGATCCAGCTTGTTCATGAAGGTGACGATCGGGATGCCGCGCATCCGGCAGACTTGAAACAGCTTGATGGTCTGCGGCTCGACCCCCTTGACGCTGTCGATCAACATGACCGCCGAATCGGCGGCGGCCAGCGTCCGGTAGGTGTCCTCGGAGAAGTCGTTGTGACCGGGGGTGTCGAGCAGGTTCATGCGGCACCCGGCGTACTCGAACTGCAGCACGCTGGTGCTGATCGAGATGCCGCGCTGGCGCTCCAGCTCCATCCAGTCGCTGGTGATCTTGCGGCCGCTCTTGGCCCCCTTGACGGAGCCGGCCAGGTGGATGGCGCCGCCGTAGAGCAGCAGCTTCTCGGTCATGGTGGTCTTGCCCGCATCGGGGTGCGAGATGATGGCGAAGGTCCGCCGTTTCGAGACTTCTCTGGTGAGCGGGTTGAGCATGGTCGTGGCCGAGCGGCCCAGTATACGGACAGTCGGGCGCCGAGGCGCGGTACTGTCGCCGGCCATGAGTCGGACGGACAGCGCCGCCCACCGGTGCCCGGACTGCCGGATGCACCGCACCCTCTGCATCTGCGCCCTCATCCAGCCCTGCGCCACCCGCACCCGGGTGGTGTTGCTGCTGCACCAGCTGGAACAGGAAAAGCCGACCAACACCGGCCGACTGGCCGCGCGCTGCCTGAGCAATTCGACGATCGTCGAGGCGGGCAGCGCCCCCGCCTGGACCGTACCGGGCGCCGATGCGTTGCTGCTATTCCCGCACCCGGAGGCGCGCCCGCTGGAAGACTGGCGCGGCTCGCCGCGGCCGATCGTGCTGGTGGTCCCCGATGGCACCTGGCGCCAGGCGAAGAAGGCGCGCCGCCGGATCGCTGGCCTCGACCAGTTGCCCTGCGCGACGCTGCCGGCCGCCGGGCCCTCCAGCTATCGCCTGCGTCACGCCGCGCGTCCGGATCGACTGGCCACCATCGAGGCGATCGCCCGCGCGCTGGGAATCCTGGAGGGCCCGGACGTCCAGGCGCGGCTCGACTATATCTTCCGCGTCATGGTGGATCGGACGCTGTGGACGAACGGGCGGATCTCCACCGCGGCGGTGACGGGCGGCATCCCGCCCGGCATCCGCTCGCACGATCCGCTGGGCATGGTTAACCTACGGAGGGAGGTGAGATGAACATACTCGTCATCGACGTTGGCGGAACCAACATCAAGGTGCTCGCGACGGGACACGCCACCCGGCGCCAGCTCCCCTCCAGCCCGACCCTGACCGCCGCGCAGATGGTCAAGGCGGTCAAGGCGCTGACGGACGACTGGCAGTACGACCGCATCACGATCGGGTATCCCGGACCGGTCAAAGACGGACGGATCGTCGCCGAGCCAACCCACCTGGGTGGCGGCTGGGTGCGCTGCGACTTCGAACGCGCCTTCGGCTGCCCGGTGAAGCTGCTCAACGACGCGGCCATGCAGGCCCTCGGCAGCTACCGCGGGGGGAGCATGCTGTTCCTGGGCCTCGGCACCGGACTCGGCACCGCGCTCATCGTCGACGGCGTGATCGCGCCGCTGGAGCTGGCGCACCTGCCCTACAGGAAGGGGACCTACGAGGACTACGTCGGCCTCCGCGGGCTCGAACGGTCCGGCAAGAAGAAATGGCGGCGGCACGTCTTCGACGTCGTCGAGCGACTCCGGGTGGCCCTGCAGGCCGACGATCTGGTCCTGGGCGGCGGCAACGTCAAGTTCCTCGATCACCTTCCCGACGGCGCGCGGCTCGGCAACAACACCAACGCCTTCAAGGGCGGGTACCGGCTCTGGGCCGAGTCGCCGCCTCCGACGAGCTGACCTGGTGCGAACCTTCGCCGCGGCGTTGCTCTGTCTGCTGCTGGTCTCGCGGCAAGCGCGCGCCGACGGGATCCCCACGCCCGAGGGCCTCTATCAGCAGCAGAAGAAGAGCACCGCCCTGGCGGTGACGCTGGAGGCGATCTGCCCGATCGCGGGCGCGGGGGCGTTTTACGCCGGGGAAGACGACAAGGCGACGGTGCTGGCCCTCGCGAGCGGCCTCAGCGGCGGCGCGGCGGTCGGAGCGGCGTTTTTTCTGATCCACCTCTCCCACCAGAACCCGAGCGGGGTCGACCACGTCTTCTCCGACGTCGAGAGCGGCAGCGCCTGGACCGTCCTGGTGGTGGGCGGCGTCATCTACCTGCTGACCCGGATCTCGGGGCTGTCGTTCGCGCCCGACGCGGTGACCGCGTTCAACCTGGACCTGCAACAACGCCTGGGCGTGCCTCCGACAGAGCCGCTGGTCCCATTTCACGCCCAGGCGACCGGCGCGACGCTGGTCTGGCGGTTCTAGGCGACGAGGACGTCGATGTGGTCGACTACCACGACTGAAGGAGCTGCCGATGAGCGCACACCGAGAAATGACCGCAAACCGACGACGCCGGGTGAGATCCTGCACGAGGAGTTCCTCAAGCCTTTTGAGATGAGCCAGAGGGAGCTCG
>JADGRB010000185.1 GCA_017881315.1 Pseudomonadota bacterium | reverse complement strand
GTTCGCGTCGGTGAAGCAGGCGCCGTTTCCGTAGGTCCAAAAGCCGAGGCCGAAGTCCAGCGCGTTGGTCGGTGAGACCCACAGCTTGGCCGACAGGCCGGTTGGATCTCCGAGCTCGATACCCACGCCGAACTTGCGCGAGTAGCCGACCTCCGTCGCCTGGGCCGTCGGCCCGACGACGGCCAACAGGAGCGCGACCGCCAGGGTGGTGAAGATTGTCCTTTTCATGCCGCGTATAGTACGCACGAACGCTTGAGGCGGACAGTCCGTTTGCAAAAAGATCTTCTGCGGATCCCGCTGGCCGGGCAGCGGTGGACAGATCGACTCGCCGCGATTGCGGAATTCGGTCGCGCGCGCGCGCGGATGTCTGTCGGCTGTTCGCTCGTCGCCGCGATCGGTTGCGGCCGCGCGCGACCGCCCCCGGCGCCGATCGAAACCCGCCGCCCCGCGCCCGTTTCCGTCTCCGCGCCGAAGCGGCCTGCGCCGCCCGATCTCGATGCATTGCCGGTCGCGCCGGATGTTCCGTCGGAGCGGCGCGCCATCCAGGTGGTCGACGGTCGAGAAAGGGTGGTCGATGCGGAGGCCGCCCGCGCTCGCGGTCTCACCGTCGTCGATCTCTCCGACGGGTGGGCGCCCTCGGTGTTCGACGATCGCCTCGCCCCGACGGGCGCC
Source organism: Pseudomonadota bacterium (assembly GCA_017881315.1). Classification (GTDB taxonomy): domain Bacteria; phylum Myxococcota_A; class Polyangia; order Fen-1088; family Fen-1088; genus JADGRB01. The sequence continues at coordinate 8,982 of JADGRB010000185.1, read as the reverse complement.
TCGCTGCCGAACCCCTATCGCGCCGTCTACACGGGGCTCGCAGCGGATCGGAGCGACGGCGACGGGCAGCCCCTGGGCGCCGGCGAGCGAAATTATCTCGAGCTCTACGGGATTCCACCGGCGCTCTCGGTGTTGCGGCATCGCTTTCTCGCGGATGCGCGGCTCGGATGTGCGTCGGCCTTCGATCCGGCCAAGCTGCTGGCGGTCGACGAGGTCCGGACCTGGGGCGCCACCACCGAACAGAAGGAGCTGGCCAGGTACGCCGCGCGGGGCGCCCGGCTCGAGGCTGCCCGCGTGGCGGCCGGCGCGGCCACCCTGGAGGCTTTGGCCGCGACCGACGGGCGGGCGTCGAAAGATGCGAAGGACCAGCTCCGCTTCCAGACCGAACGGATCGCGTTCGCCGAGGCCGAGAAGCGTCTGGTCTGCGAGGGGCTCCTGGCCGCCAGCAAACACAAGACGGGCGCCTACGACACCGCGATGCGCGCCGCGATGCTCGACTTTCAACAGAAGCAGGCGGTGATGGATCAGGCCGACATCCGCCGCGGCACGCTGGAGGCGCTGGCGCGCTCGCCGCTGGAAAATGATTTCCTGGCGCTCCGGCGGGTGCTGACCGAACGGGCCATGCACGCCGGCGGCTTCGTCGAGGATGGAAGCGTGGGCGACTCCGCGTCGGATCCGGGCTATCCGACCTATCTCGGCGCGGACGGGGCGCGGCACCGGGTTCCGGATCTGGCGACGCCGGCGCTCGAGGCGACGCTGGCGCGTCTCGGGATCGCGACCCCCGACGACGCGCTGGCGTTTTTTCGGCGACACCCGCGCGCCGATTTCGGCTCGCTCGCGGTGGCCGTGCGTCTGCCGCCCAAGCCCGAGTATTACGGCGCCGCGATGGACCTCTCGGCCGAGATCGATCGCGGCGACGTCTGGTACGACTTCCCCTACGACGCGGCGGGCGTCCGGCAGCCGCAGCCGCGCGAGCGTTTCCCCACCTTCACCCTCTTCGTGAAGTGGCACGGCGAGCGGGTGCCGCTCGTGCGCTGGCGGACCACCGTCGGCGGCTGGCGCTCGGAGCTGGCCTCCGACGGGCAGGAGTACTATCGCTGGAAGGGCTCGGACGTCGGCCCGCGGGTCTGGCGGCACATCGTCGCGGCGCCGGTCTGGATCCCACCGACGTCGTCGCCGCTGTCGTCGATGGTGAAGGAGAAGCGGGTCAACGGCACCTACGCGCGGGTCACCAACTACGACGAGACGGGGCCCGGCTATCTGTCCGCCTACGGCCTCGCCGCCGCGATTCACGAGGAGATGCGCAAGGGACCCGACGGCGCGACCTTCTTCGACAACGGCATTCGAACCCACGGCTCGTTCGACTACATGTCGCTGCGCGGACGCTTCTCGCACGGCTGCCACCGGCTCTACAACCAGCTCGCGATGCGCCTCTTCAGCTTCGTGCTCGGGCACCGGCGGGTGCGCGCGGTGGGCTCGATCCCGCTGGGGTTCCGGCGGGTGTTCTACTCGCAGGGCGAGGTCTTCGAGATGCGGCTGCCGAGCCGCGGGTTCTACTATGAGCTCGATCCGCCGCTGCCCATCGAGGTGCTCGAGGGGCGCATCCGGGGGCAGCTGCAGAAACCGATCTCGGGCTACCTCCCCAAACCCGGCGTGAAATACGCTTCGCCGCCGCCCGCGGTTTCCAATTCACCCGAAGCCCGCGCGGGAGGAGACGGCCCATGACCCGCCGCGCCGCCTTCCATCTCGCCGCCTGCGGCTGGCTGGGACTGACGCTCTGGAACGGCTGTGGGTCGGGGCACCGAGCCGCGGAAGCGCCCCCGACCGCGAGCCGGGCCGCCGCCTCCGGACCCGGCTCGCCCGCCCCGATCGACGACGACGATCAAGAGCCCGCGGCGCCGGCCAGTGGACCGCTCCCCCAGGTCACCATCAAGCTCTCCGTCGACGCGCACTGGAAAGCGCACGTCTTTTGGGGACGCAAGGACCTCGGGATCGCGCCGCTCCAGATTCAACGTCCCCGCGGATCCGGCCCGCTCGATCTGCTGATCGTGGCCGATGACGCTCTTCCCCTTCACACCAGGGTCTTCACCGATCGGGATGGCGCGCTCGGCGTCCGGCTCTATGGGGAAAGCGAGGCTCCAAGCCTGCTCGGATATCCCCGGACCTTTTCGCTTCCAACTTCCACTCGTTTCACCCACAATGCCGGAACTTTTCCCCGGCCCCGCCGGTAAACCAGAGGAGATCGATCGAATGGGCAAGCCGCTGTCGAAGTCAGACCTTATTTCCAAGTTGGCCGAAGAGAACGACGGGAAGCTGACCCGTAAGGACGTCAAGGGCGTCCTCGAGTCACTCGCCACCATCGGCTACAAGGAGCTGAAGAAGACCGGGATCTTCCTGGTTCCGGGATTCGCCAAGTTCGTGGTGATCAAGAAGCCGGCGACCAAGGAACGGAAAGGGATCAACCCCTTCACCAAAGAGCCGACCGTCTTCAAGGCCAAGCCGGCCCGCAAGATCGTCCGGGCTCGTCCGGTCAAAGCCGCCAAAGACGCGGTCTAGCGGGGTCGGCGGGCCCAACGGCCCGCCGTGTCCGTTCGCCTGCGCCTGCATGAGTCGCGCGACCCCGGCCTGCCTGGGCCCGGGTCGCTATGGCGAGGGCGCGCTTGGCGTAGGGCGTATGTGGATAGCCAGTCTGCGTGGCCGGCCCGGCTCCGTGCTCGGGCTAGCTGCGCCTTTTTTCGGGCTCCCATCTACGTAGCAGTAACGTACACTTAACCGCCTTTTGTCCTACAGATGACAGAGGCGATGCCGAATATGTTGGAAGTGAATGTAAATGGGTCGGGCGCGGCGCACGCCGCCGACGCCAAAATGATCGCGGAGGTCGCGGGAGATTCGGCGGCCGCGGGGATCGAGACGATGGCGATCTCGAATCTGGCGTTCGCGGAGGATCTCTATTTTCAATTTCTGCGAGATCCGACCAGCGTCGACGCGGCCTGGCGCCGGGTCTTCGAACGGCTGGACGGTGCCGGCGGCGGCGCCGAGAAGAACGGCGCCAACCGGGCGGCGCTGGAGCCGCCGGCCGCTTTTCGGCGCAGCATCTTCGGCGCGGCATCGATCGCGGCGCCGAGCGCGATCCAGAGTCGCACCTCGGTGCGCCTGCTGTCGGAGCGCGTGCAACGGCTGGTCGAGGCCTACCGCGATCTCGGGCATCTGTTCGCCGACCTGGATCCGCTCGGGCTGGTCAAGCGCGGCGGTCCGCAGATCGCGCTCGAAGACTACGGCCTGGCCGAAGAGGACCTGGAGCTGGTCTTCAGCAGCGAGAACGTGGCCGGGCCCGATCGGACCACGCTCCGCGAGCTGGTCGGGCTCCTGCGCGAGACCTATTGCCGCAAGATCGGCGTCCAGCTGGCGCACCTGCACGACCTGGAGCTGAGGGCCTGGCTGCAGAGCCGGATGGAGAGCACCCGCAACCGGGTCGCGCTCGCGCGGCCCGATCGAATGCGGATCTTCCAGCAGGTGATCGGCGCCGAGGTGTTCGAGCAGTTCCTGCAGAACAAGTTTCTGGGATCGAAACGGTTCTCCCTCGAGGGGGCCGAGAGCCTGATTCCGCTCCTCGAGCGGCTGTTCGAGCGGGCGGCCCGTGGAAGCGTCGGCGAGATCGTGATCGGGATGGCCCACCGGGGGCGTCTCAACGTCCTCGCCAACGCGCTCAAGAAACCGGCCTCGCAGATCTTCGCCGAGTTCCAGGACAAGCTCGACAACGTCGACCCCAGCGACCTGAGCGGCGCGGGTGACGTCAAGTACCACCTCGGTTTCTCGATCGACCGGGTGTTCGGCGAAGGGACCGACGAGCACCGCGTGCACGTGTCACTGACCTTCAACCCGAGCCACCTCGAGTGGGTGAACACGGTCGTGCAGGGACGCGTGCGCGCCAAGCAGGATCGGCTGGCGGACGCCGCGCGCACGCGCTGCTTGCCGATCTTGATCCACGGCGACGCGGCCTTCGCGGGGCAGGGGATCGTCGCCGAGGCCCTCAACATGTCGGAGCTCGACGGGTATCGGGTCGGCGGCACGGTCCACATCGTGGTCAACAACCAGGTCGGTTTCACCACCTCGCCGCAAAGCGGAAAGTCGACGACCTACGCGACGGACGTCGCGCGCATGCTCCAGATCCCGATCTTCCACGTCAACGGGGAGGATCCGGAGGCGATCTGCCAGGCGGTCGATCTGGCGGTCGATTTTCGGCAGCAGTTCCACCGGGACACGCTGATCGAGCTGTGGTGTTACCGGAAGCTCGGCCACAACGAAGGGGACGAGCCGTCCTACACGCAGCCGGTCATGTACCGCGCCATCGCCAGCAAACCGTCGATCCGGATGGCCTACCTGGCGTACGACGCCGCCAACCCCGCACCCGACGGCAGCGCCCCCATCACCGTCGAGGAGACCGACGAGATCGCGGCGGGGAAGCGGCGCGAGCTGGAGGTCGAGCTGGAGATCGCGACCCGCACCGACGCGCCGCCGCGACCGAGCACCTTCGCGGGCGCCTGGGCGCGCATCAAGGGGGGGGCCGACAGCGGGGTCGCGGAGGTGCCGACGGCGGTGCCGGTCGCGGCGATCAAGGACGTGACGCGCGCGCTGGTGACGCTGCCGGCGGACTTCACCGTCCACCCCAAGCTGCAGAAGCTGATCATCGAAACGCGCGCGGCGATGGGCGCCGGTGACAAGGCGATCGACTGGGGGATGGGCGAGGCGCTGGCGTTCGGGACCTTGCTGGCGCAGGGGACCCGCGTGCGCCTGTCCGGTCAGGATTCGCGGCGCGGGACCTTCAGCCACCGGCACGCGGTCCTCTGCGACTACAACGACGGGCACGAATACACGCCGCTCCTGAATATCGGCCCCAAGCAGGGCGTGTTCGAGGTCCGCGACAGCCCGCTCTCGGAAGGCGGCGTGCTGGGCTTCGACTTCGGTTACAGCCTGGACATGCCCGAGGGGCTCACCATCTGGGAGGCGCAGTTCGGTGACTTCGTCAACGCGGCGCAGGTGATCATCGACCAGTTTCTCTGCTCCTCGGAGGCCAAGTGGCACCGGGTGAGCGGCCTGGTGCTGCTGCTGCCGCACGGCATGGAAGGGCAGGGGCCGGAGCACTCGAACGCGCGGCTCGACCGGTTCCTCAACCTCTGCGTCAACGACAACATGCAGGTCTGCAACCTGACCACGCCCGCGCAGTACTTCCACGCGCTGCGCCGCCAGGTGCTGCGCCCCTACCGCAAGCCGCTCATCATCATGTCGCCCAAGAGCCTCCTGCGACATCCGGCGGCGACCTCGGCGCTGGCCTCTCTCACCGACGCTGGATTTCAGCACGTGATCCCGGACGCGCAGGTCAAGGACCCGGCGCGGGTCAAGCGCATCCTGCTGTGCACCGGGAAGATCTACTACGACCTCATCGCCGCCCGCGAAGCGCGGAGCTACGATGACGTCGCCGTCATGCGCATCGAGCAGCTCTATCCGCTCCACAAGGAGGTCCTGCTGGAGATCCTCTCGGCTTTCCCCGAGGGGACGCCGGTGGTCTGGGTGCAAGAGGAGCCGAAGAACATGGGTGCCTGGGCCTATATGAATCGCGAGCTGCCGTCGCTGCTGGCGGGATCGTTTCCCTGGTCGTCGGTCACCCGGCCGCTGTCGCCGAGCCCGGCGACCGGATCGGCGAAGCGGCACACCCGCGAGCAGACCCGCCTGGTGGCCGAGGCGTTCGGCAAGGGACCGGCCTGATGTCGCTCATCTTGCGGGTGCCGGCGCTGGGCGAGTCGGTGCGCGAAGCGACCCTGGGGGCCTGGAAGCGCGCCGAGGGGGACGAGGTCACCGCCGACGAGCCGCTGGTGGAGGTGGAGAGCGAAAAAGCGACGCTGGAGGTGCCCTCGCCGGGCGCCGGCGTGTTGCGAAAGATCCTGCGCAAGGCGGGCGAGACGGTGGCGGTGGGCGAGGCGATCGCGGAGATCGAGCAAGTGGCGGCCACGGCCTCTGCTCCGGCAAAAGGGAGCAACGGGCGCCAGGGCGCGGGCGAGGGCAACGGTCGTCCCGCCGAGCCCCCCTCGGGTGAGCCTCTGCGGGCGGCGCCGTCGGCGCGGCGCGCGCTCGCCGACAGCGGCCTCGCGGCGGAAGAGGTCAAGGGCAGCGGACGGGGTGGACGGATCTCGAAGCAGGACGTCGTGCGTACCTTGGACGAGCGGGTGAAGACCCCCACGCCGGCACCGGCGCCAGCACCTCCGACGATCGAGGTCCCGACGTCGATCCGTCCGGTCACCGACGGCGCCCGCGAGCGGGTCGTCCCGATGTCCCCGCTGCGCAAGACGGTCGCGCGTCGCCTGGTCGAGGCGCAACACACGGCGGCGATTCTCACGACCTTCAACGAGGTCGACATGACCTCGGTGCTCGCGCTCCGGGAGCGCCACCAGGAGCGCTTCGTCAAGCAGCACGGCATCAAGCTGGGCTTCATGTCCTTCTTCGTGAAGGCGGCGATCGAGGGGTTGAAGGCCTTCCCCGCCGTCAACGCCGAGGTGCGCGGCGCCGATATCGTCTACAAGGACCACTACGACATCGGCGTCGCCGTCGGGGGCGGCAAGGGGCTGGTGGTGCCGATCGTGCGCGACGCCGATCACCTGTCCTTCGGGGAGATCGAGGTGACCATCGCCGGCCTGGCGGCTCGCGCGCGCGAGAACAAGCTCACCCTCAAGGAGCTCGAAGGCGGCACCTTCACCATCTCGAACGGCGGCGTCTACGGCTCGTTGCTGTCGACGCCGATCTTGAATCCGCCACAGAGCGGGATCCTGGGCCTGCACGCGATCCAGAAGCGTCCGATCGCCCTGGGCGACGCGGTGGTGGTGCGCCCGATGATGTACGTCGCGCTCTCTTACGACCACCGCCTGGTCGACGGACGCGAGGCGGTCCAGTTCCTGATCCGGGTCAAGGAGTGCGTCGAAGACCCGGAGCGCGTCCTGCTGGAAGTGTAGGACGCTGAGCTACGCGACCGACGCCGGCGCGCGGGAGCGGCGGGCGGCGGTGCGGCGGGGGGCCCCGCGCGACGAAGACCGCTCGGTCGCGCTCGGCTGGCGCTCGCGCGACTTGCGGCGGCGTTTGGCGGCGTACATGGCGTGGTCGGCGTGGTGCAGGAGCGCGTCGACCGAGTCGCCGGCCTCGGGCCAGCTCGCGGTTCCCAGGCTGAGGGAGATCGGGATCTCCCGGGTCGCGTTCGCCTCGGCGCGCGCGGTCCGCAACCGATCCAGGAGGTGCCCGCAGTCTTCGGCCGACAGATCGGGGAGCAGAATTCCGAACTCGTCGCCGCCGGTCCGGCAGGCGACGTCGTGGTTGCGCAGGTGGGTGATCAAGAACTCGCCCAGCTCCTTGAGCACGGCGTCTCCCGCGGCGTGCCCGTGGCGATCGTTGACCCGCTTGAAGTCGTCGACGTCGACGATCATCACGGAGAACCGGCGGCCGACGCCGGCGCGCTGCGAACGGCTCAGCTCTTCGCGCAGGCGCTCTTCGAAGAAGCGGCGGTTCCACAATCCGGTCAGCGGATCGCGGTAGGCCATCGCGCGGAAGACGGCCAGCCGTGCCACTTCGCGGCGGAGGGTCGCGTTCTGGCGGGCGAGTCGAACGAACTCGGCGGCCAGATCTTCGGGCGGCTTGCGGTTCATGGCGGTGCCTACCATACCGAGGTTCCCGGGGCGGCAGACAGGAAAATGCGGACCCGAGCAGGCCGGACTTCGCAAACAAAATTCAGTGAATCGCCTTGCCCCAGCGGCCCAGGATCCAGGCCGTCGCGTTGTCGACGCGCGAGTAGACCGCGAAGCCGTCGTTGTCGAGCCGGCCGGCCGGCGACAGCTGCCAGAAGAGGCCGAGCTGCCCCCCCGAGAGGTCGAACAGGTGGCGCAGCCAGGCGTCGTAGCTCCGCGCCCGCTCCGCATCGGGGGCGGCGAAGCCGCACTCGCCGAGGTAGGCGACCTTGCCGGTCACGGTGGCGACGGCCTGGTGACGCTCGATCCAGATCTCGGCGTCGCGGGGCGTCGAGAACCCGTAGTTGTGCGGGTAGAAATGGTAGGAGAGCAGGTCGAGCGCGTCGATGCGCGCCAGCTTCGAGAAGCTGCACCCGTCGTCGCCGCGAACGGCGTAGTAGTTGGTCAGGCCGGCGTACGGCGTCTCGTCGTCGTCGAAGCCGTCGCCGCCATCCGCCACCAGCTGGTTGGGCGCGATCTGTTTGAGAAAGGTGGCCAGCTCGGCGATCGTGTCGGGCAAGCGCGTGCTTCCGGCGCAGGTGGTGCAGCGCAGCTCGTTGCCGATCTCCCAGGCCAAGATCGCCGGCTCGTCGCGGTAGGCCACACCCGTGAAGCTGTTCACGCGGTTCATCAGCATGAACGCGTAGTCCTTCCACCACTGTTTCATCTGCCCGTCGCTGTAAAAGGCGTCGCGATCGACGGGGCTGCCGTACAGCTTCGACGCCCAGGCCGCGTAGGCGGGCAGGCCGCCGTACTCGCCCCAGTTGTTGACCAGCGGGACGACCAGGCGGATGCCGCGCCGCTTGGCCTCCCAGATGGCCTGGTCGAGGCCGCGCAGCCCCTCCTCGCGAAATCCCTCCTGGGGGCTGCGCCGGATCGAGGAAGCGTCCTGCGAGTCGTTGAAGCCCCAGATCCGCGCGACCGGCAACGACAGGCAGACCAGATCGTCGAGCACCTCGCGCACCGCCGCGAGCGCCATCGGATCTTGATCCTGCTGCGCGTACGACAGGAGCTGCTGGAGGTAGTAGAGGTTGGTGCCGGTCGAACGGAAGGCGGTGGTCCCGTCCATCAAGAGGGCGCCGTCCTCGCGTCCCAGGAATCCCGAGATCGGGGAGAGCGGAGGGCATCCGGTATCGATCATCTCGTCGGCGCCCAGCTCGTTCGGCGTGGGGGCGGCGGTCCGCACCGCTCCCCCGCAGGCGCCCGCGCAGAGTGACAG
>JADGRB010000437.1 GCA_017881315.1 Pseudomonadota bacterium | reverse complement strand
TCGGCTTCGTTCTTGCCGTGAAGTTTGTTGATTCGGCCGACCGCCATGATGTGGCGCTCGCCCGTATCGGGATCGGTCCGCTCGGCCACCAGCGCTATTTCGCGGTCGTAGTCGCCGAAGCAGATCCGCAGCAGGCGTTCATGCGCGACAACAACCCGACGAATCCCATGGGTCTCATCCCGACCCGCCGCACCCCGATGCTCCGCCTGGAAGTCGCGCCGTAAGCGCGGCGATCTAAGGCAGGTGGCGCTCGTCGCCGACGTCGATCGCGGCGGCGATAGTCGAAGTCAGCCACTCGATCGCGGCTCGGACCGCTTCGCCGAGCGGACGACCCCGCCCGAGCTCGACGGCGATCGCCGTGGCGAGAGCGCAGCCGGTGCCGCGCGGGCTCGGACCTGGCGTACGCTGGTGGGGGTAGCGCGTGGTGCCGGTCGAGGTGACCAGCAGGTCCGTGAGCGCGCCGCGGGAGGCGATCGGAGGTCCGCCGTTGATGCCGGTGTCGGCGAGGTGCCCCCCGCTAATGCCCGGGTCGGCCACGTCCCAATCGGCCAGGTGCCCGCCCTTGACCAAGACCGCCTGGAGCCCCTCCACCTCGACCAGACGTCGCCCGGCCGCCTCGGCCTCGGCGACGGTCGCGACCGGGCGCCCCGCGAGCGCCGCCGCCTCGACGGCGTTCGGGGTGACCAGGGTGGCGCGCCGGAGCAGCGGCAAAAGCGCCGCTGGCGCCCCGGTCCAAAGAGGCCCCCCGCGTGACGTCGCCAGTACCGGATCGACGACCACCGGGCCAGCGAAATTGGCCAACGCCTCGATCAGCGCTGCCGCGGTGGCCGGCGAGGCTGCCATGCCGACCTTGACGGCGGCCGGCCGGAATGTCGCCAGGGCGTGCGCCAGGGCAGCCCCGGCCGTCGCCGCCGCCCGGGGCTCGACCCGATGGACCCCCTCGCCTTGGTCGGTCCAGGCCGTCCCGACGGCGTGGGGCTGCGCGCCCAGCGCCAGGGCGGTCGCGACGTCGCGCAGGAGGCCGGCCCCGCCCCCGGGATCCAGCCCGCCGACCACCACCACCCGGATCGGCCGGCGTGAGCCCGGTGGCGGCCCTTTGCCATCCTCCGGGCGACCCTCGGCGGTGGACTGTATTTGCGGCAATGTCACAGGATCGTTATCATATGTGGCCCGCGGGAGGCGCGCCCTCCTGGGAGCGACCTCGTCCTCCGGGTCTGTCGTGGCATCTCAACTCACCGAGCCGATTCAATTCGGCAAGTACTCGCTCTTCGAGCTCATCGGCCGAGGGGGTATGGCCGAGGTCTATAAGGGGCGCATCCAAGGTCCCGCCGGCTTCGAGCGGACTTTCGTGGTCAAGCGGATCCTGCCGCATCTCTCCGACGATCCGAACTTCATCAAGATGTTCGTCGAGGAGGCGAAGCTGTCGGCGCGGCTCGCCCACCCGAACATCGTCCACATCTTCGAGCTGGGGGCCGTCGACGGCGAGTACTTCATCTCGATGGAATACATCCGCGGGCACGATCTGTCCGAAACGATGCGCGCGATCTGGAAGACGATGGGACCGCCGCGCCCGGAGCTGGTGGCGTACATCGGCCGCGAGGCCTGCCGCGGCCTCAACTACGCCCACGGGCTCACCGACGAGAACGGCCGGCTGCTGGGCATGATCCACCGCGACGTCTCGCCGTCCAACGTGATGCTGTCGTACGAGGGCGCGGTCAAGCTGCTCGACTTCGGGATCGCCAAGGCGCTCGGCGACGCGCCCGAGACCACCAAGAGCGGGACGATGAAGGGCAAGTACGCCTACATGGCGCCCGAGCAGACCGAGGGCGAAAACATCGATCACCGGAGTGACATCTTCGCCTGCGGGATCGTGCTGCACGAGGTGCTGACCGGCCGCCGGCTGTTCAAGGGCAACAACGACGTGCAGACCATCGAGCGCGTGCGCCGGTGCGAGGTGCCGCCGCCCTCGCTGCAGAACCCGGCGGTGCCGCCCGAGCTCGACGCGATCATCCTCAAGGCGCTGGCGCGGAATCCGGACGATCGCTGGGCCGACGCGGCCGACATGGCGAACGCGCTCGACGACGTCGTGCACGAGTCGCGGTTTCAGCCGACGCACCTGGCGCACCTGCTCTACGAGCTGTTCCCGATCGAAGGCGGCAGATCGCCGCGCTCGACGATACCGTCGACGACGGTGTCGCACGGGACGGCGTCGAGCAGCCTCTCGCTGCGTTCCCCCACGGTGCCGCCGATCTCGCGCACCGCCTCGGGCACTGGGGCGCAGCGTTTCGACGCTGGCGCCGAGCCGTCGCTCAAACCCAAGTCCAGCTTCAAGGGGATCGTGTTCGCCCTGATCCTGCTAGCGGGCGGGGGTGCGGCGGGCTGGAAGGTTTTCGGCCGGCGCCTGACCGGTGCGCACCCGATGGTCGTCGGCGATTCGAACCACCGCATCTTCTACGTCTATGTGAAATCCGATCCCCCCGGCGCGAACATCTACCGCGTCGACGGGAGCAAGCTGATGGGCGCGACCCCGATCACCTTGCCGGTCGATCTGAATGGCGTCAGCTCGTTCCGCATCCGGCTCGAGAAGCCAGGATACGAGAAATACGAGCAGATCATCGCCAACGACGAGCCGATCTCGATCTCGCTCACGGTGATCGGGGCCGCGCCGCCGGCCGCGGTCGACGGGGTCGGTGGACGGGCGGGGGCGGCCGCCACCACGCCTTCATCGTCCGCACCCGCCGTCGCACCGGGCAGCAAACCCGCCGTCTCCCACCCGCACCACCACGCCTCCAAACCCGCCGCCGCCGCCGCCTCGAAACCCGACGACGATACGCCGTCCTCGGGCGAGATCGAATAGCTCCGGTCCAGGAGCCGATCAGAGGCGGCCCAGAAATCGCAGCGCCGCCGAGCGCTTCGCGTTGGCCCGCGCGACGGCTTCGCTGAAGACGCCCTCGTCCTTGGCCGCGAAGTAGTTGGGCGCCTCATAGTCCTCGAACAGGCTCCGCAGCGGCGCCTCGGCGTCCGGCAGCTCCAGCCCATTTTCGAGCGGGTAGTGCAGGCGTCTGATCTTGTATCCGAGGGCGCGCAATGCCCCGCGACCGGTGCGAGCTCGGCAGCTTCGAAGATCAAGGGTGGAGCATCGTTGGCGCCGAGCACGTGCCGTCCCCCTTCGATGGCGATGAGCTCCGCCCCCTCGATGTCCATCTTGATGAGGTCGACGCGCCGCCCGGCCAGGCTCCCTGCGAAGTCGTCGAGGCTCAGGCTCCGAACCTTCTGCATCGCCCCGCGCCCGCTGCCCGGTAGAATCGACGAGGTCCCTTGGTTGGCGTCCCACGTACTGGCATAAAACGCCACCTCGCCGGTTTCCCGAGCGACCGCCTCAGCGTGGACGACGACATTTCCGAATCCATTTCGCCGGATATTTGCCTCCAGCTTGAGGCGCATCGAATCGTTCGGCTCGAAGCAGTGCACCATGCCGGTTTCTCCAACCAGCCGCGCAGCGATGAGCGTGTAGTAGCCGATGTTGGCCCCGACATCGATGAAGGTCATCCCGGGACGCAAGAACGCCTGCACGAGACGTGTCTCGGAAATCTCGAATGTTCCGTAGAGATAGATCGCCCGATTCATCATCTCGCTCGGCAGGACTTCCATCCTCAGCGTCGGAGACCGGTCCG
>JADGRB010000013.1 GCA_017881315.1 Pseudomonadota bacterium | reverse complement strand
GGGCGCAATTGTTGCATTCCTCCGTGACGCCAAGATGCAACTCCTTGTGGCATCGGAACGAGCCTGCTCTACCGCTGGTCGCGATACTGAGCCCATCGCTTCGACCACATCGCCGCGCTCTCTTGCGGTGGCCGTCGGAAGAGCGTAAGCCAGCGGTCCAGTGGCGACGACCCAAGGTCGCTCTTCGCAAAGGTTCTCAGGAAAGGATTTCCCCATGAAGAAGTTTCTGGTTCTGTGCAGGGCGCCGTTGGCCTCTTTCCAGGCGTTGAGGAATGCCTCGAAAGAGGAGCGGCAGGCCATGATCGATGGTTGGAAGGCGTGGGAGGGCAAGAATTCCGCGTCGATCGTCAACCAGGGAGCGCCGCTTGGAAAGAGCCTCCGGGTAACGACCACCGATGCTTCACCGATGGCCAACGACCTCGGCTCATTCACCATCTTCCAGGCCGAGTCGCAGGAAGCGCTCGCCGCGATCCTCAAGGATCACCCCCACCTGATGAGATCGGACGAGCGCTTCATCGAGATGGTCGAGATGACGCCGATGCCGACCGCCTGAGACGCGGAGAGCCGCCACCCCGCGCCGCGAACCAGAGCCTACGGGTCGAGCTCCGGGTAGTACCGGAAGATGCCGTGCTCATTGAACGGGATCCGGCGCGGGGAGGCGAGGTACGCGGCGACCGCGGGCTCGGCGGCGACGCGATCGCAGAGCGCCACCAGGCGCGGAAGGCCGGCCGCCATCCTCGCCAGGGCGCGGGGGAAGGCGTAACCGAGGCCGACCATGATCTGAAACAGCGAGAGATCGACGTACGACAGCGCCGCGCCCACCGTGCGCTGGCCGCCGCCGGCGACGTTGGTCTCCAGCACGCGCTCGAAGTAGCCCAGATATTTCGGGATGCGGTTCCTGATGAACAGCACCGCCCGGCGCAACGCCTCGGCCTGCTGGTCCTGATAGTAGAGGCTGGAGGCGATCGGGTGATGTGTGTCGTGCGTCTCGAGCACGAAGTCGGCGATGGTGAGCTGGAGGTGGTTGGCCTTGAGGCGGCTCGCCTCGTCGTCGGGGACCAGGTGCAGGCGCGGCCCCAGGTATTGCAGGATGGCGGCGGTCTGCGACAGCGTCACGGCGCCGTGGCGCAGGACCGGCGGCGCGAAGAACGGCCCGCCGCCGTCGGTCGCCGCGAGCAACGCGGTGAGCACCTTCGCGCCACCGCCCTGCTCGGCCGGCAGTCGCGCGACGTCCACGTACGGCGCGGCCGCCGCCTCCAGCGCCAGCCGCACGAACTCGCCGCGCCCCTGGATCGAAGGCCAATAGAAGAGCTCGTAGGTCGCCCCCTGCGTCACCATGCCCGCCACTATACCTCCGTGGCGCCGTCACCTGACCGTCGAGCAGCCTGTGCAGCCCGTCGGGACTCGCGGCCTCGCCCGCGGCGGGTCTACCAGCCGCCGCCGGCGGCCTTGGGGGCCGCAGGCGCGGCAGCCGGCGCGCCTTCCGCCGTGGTGTGGCAGCCGTAGCAAGCGAAACCCTTCGGGGTGGCGGGGCTCCATTCTTGGAGGTTCAGCAGCGCGACTATCGCCGGCTTGACCTGGGTGCCCATGAACTTCACCGCGTCGGGCTTCTTCTGCGCGAGCGCCATGAAGCCCTGGCGATCGGTGGCCCCCGGCAGCTTGGGCAGCTCCGGGTTGGGCATCTGGTACTTGTTCTCGACGGCCTTGCTGCCATGGCAGGTCATGCAGGTCATGTTCTTGTACTTCTTGTCGAAGCCCACGTAGAGCTTCTTCATCTCCGGCAGCACGGTGGCCTTCATGTACTTCTTGCGCTGGGCGACCGTCATCTTCTCCCAGTCGATCGTGGACCGCGCCGGGAGCTTCGGAGCCGCAGCGGCGTCGGCCGCCGGTTTGCCAGCGGGCGCGACCCGGTCCGCCGCCAGCGCGACGCCGGCGACACAGAAAATGCCGAGAGCCAGAGGGAGGGTCGTTTTCATGGACGGTCCTTTCGCGTTGTACGCGTAAAAAGATGACCCGGACCCGATCGGGTTACAGATTTTTCCGACGCTGCCTGTTATGAGAGCGTTCGAGGTACTTGAAACCCGTTGAGTCTACCCCGGATTGAAAAGACGCTCGTCGGTCGCTGCCAGCGTCGCTTGCTGCTCTGGGTATCCGTGGGCCTGTTTTTGGTGGTCGCGCTGACGCCCCGTCCGGCGAGCGCATACACCTGGATGATCCGCCACGGCTATACCGGCTGTGCGACTTGCCACGTCGATCCCTCCGGGGCGGGACTGCTCAACGAGTTCGGGCGCGGCGAAGCCGCCGACACGCTGCGCTCGCACTACGGAAGCGATCCGCCGCCGGTGGAACCATTCTTCGGCATCTGGAAGAACCCCGATTGGTTGCTCACCGGCGGAAGCTTCCGCGACATGCTCCTCTTCACCAAGGTCGACGGCGCACCGCTCACGCAACAAAACATCTTGATGCAAGCCGACCTCCGTCTGGGCGTCGAGACGGGACGCTGGCGCTCGGCGGCCAGCCTGGGGTTGTTGACGAACGGCAATTCGCCGGCAGCCCTGGTCGGAAACTTGGTCGCGCGCGAATACTGGCTCGGGTACACGTTCGTGAACGACACGGTGCTCGTGCGCGCGGGCCGAATCAATGTGCCGTTCGGGATCCGATCGATCGAGCACACGCAGTTCGTACGGCTGGAGACGCAGGCCGACATCAACGACACGCAGGAGCACGGCGTCGCCCTGGCTGCCCGGGGGGCCGGTTTCCGTGGCGAGCTGATGGCCATCGCCGGGAATTATCAGGTGTCGCCCGATGCCTTTCGCCAGCGGGGTTACGCCGGGTACCTGGAGTGGAGCCCGGCCAGTCACTACGCCTTGGGCGTCAACAGCCTGGTCACCCATGATGCGAGGGACGTTCACCTCGGGGTGGCGAATCTCCGACAGGCGCACGGTATCAGCCTGCGGGCGGCGCCCGCGGAATGGCTGGTCTTGCTGGGCGAGGCCGACTACATCGCCGAGGGCCTGTCGGGGCGCCCGCGCTGGAACGGTCTGGCAACCATGCTCCAGGCGGACCTCGAGCCGTGGCAGGGGCTCCACTTCGTGGCCACTGGGGAGACCGGGACCACCACGCCCGGGCTGCCCGGCATCGGCACCTCGTGGAGCCTGTGGGGCGGCGTGGCGTGGTTCTTCCTGTCGCACCTCGATGCCCGGTTCGATTACGTGCACCAGAGCTTCTCGACGCCCGCGCCGGTGGGGCGCGTTCCAGTGGACGCGTACATGTTTCAGCTTCATCTTTTCTTATGAGGCCCCACATGCGCACACGATTGTTCTCGGCGTTGCTCCTGGGAGGCGCGTCCTTGCTGCTCGTCACGGGTTGGCCCGGCCCGGCGCTGGCCGTCTCTCGCTTTGCCGGCAACATCAAGAGCGACCTGAATCTCGGCTACACGCCGCCCTGTCGTGTGTGCCACATCCAGGGCACGACCGGCTCCGGCACCGTGCAGACGCCCTTCGGTTGGTCGATGCTGGCGCACGGGCTCACGAGCGATCGGAGCACGCTCACCCCGGCGCTCGACGCGCTCCGCGCGGGCAACGTCGACAGCGACGGCGACGGCGTCCCGGATATCGACGAGCTGGTCGCGGACACCGATCCCAATACGCCGGCCGACGTGTCGCTGTCCTCTGGCGATCCTTCGTACGGCTGCGCGGTGGCGCCCGAACGACCGAATGCCGGGACCGCCGCGTTGGTCCTGTCGGCGATCGCGACGGGCGTCGTCGGGCTCTGCATCCGGCGCCGCCGCCGATCTCCGCGCGCCGGGTCGCGCTAGCCTAACCGCAGGTCCCGGCTCGCCCGCCGCATTCGCTCCAGGCCGTCGAGGAGCAGCTCGAGGCCGAGCTCGAGCTGGTGCAAGCCGTCGTGCCTCCCCGCGATGACCTCCTGGGACATTCCGTTGAGGTAGGGAAACTGCTCGACCGGAATGAGATGCAGGAACGCCTTGGCCGCCGCCGCATACTCCGACGGGTGAAGCGGGAAGTTCCGCTTCTGCAGCGTGAAGCCATAGATGTACGCGTCGAGCGCGTTCCACGCGTGGTCCGCCATCGGGTACGGAAAGCCCGCCTGCCGCAGGCACCCGATCGTCGCGTCCACGTAGCGCAGCATGTTCGGGCCGACGTTGACCCGGGAGACGAACAGCATGGTCGCCCAGGGGTGTCGGTTCAGCACCGCGTGCGCCGAGTGGGCGCGCTGGCGCATGGCCTCTCTCCAGTCACCGCCGATCCTGGGCAGGTCGATCTCACCCGCCACCAGGTCCACCAGACCGTCCAGGATGTCCTCCTTGCCCTCCACGTGGTTGTAGAGCGACATCGCCTCGACCTTCAGCGCCTGCGCGAGATTTCGCATCGAGAGCGACTCGATGCCGCCCTTGTCGGCCATCCGCAGCGCCGCGGCCAGCACCTTCGCGCGCGTCAGCGGCGGGCGGGTCCCTTTCCCCCTGCTCTTCTTGGGCATTCGACTGGTCGCAGCCTCGCTGGCGAGCTTACACCGTAAGTAAACCTTGACAAGTCCCCGGGTGGCACATAACTTACAGCGTAAGTAACCAGTCCCGAAGGAGAACGCCATGCTCGCCACCCGACAGATGAAGATCCCCACCCCGCTCGGAAAGCACAGCACCGCCCTCGAAGCCCTGCGCGGACAGCGGCTCGACGGGCTCACCGCCATCGTCACCGGGGCGAATTCGGGGCTGGGCGTCGAGACCGCCCGCGCGCTGGCGTTCGCGGGCGCCAACGTGGTGCTGGCCTGCCGTTCGGTGGCCTCGGGCGAGCAGGTGGCGGCGACGCTTCGCGCCGAGCTGCCGGAGGACGCCGGCCGGCTCGAGGTGGCGGCGCTCGATCTCGCCGACCTCGATTCGGTGCGCGCGTTCATCCAGCGCTTCCTCGCCTCGGGGCGCAGGCTCGACCTGCTCATCAACAACGCGGGCGTGATGGCCCGCCCGTTCACGCTCACCGCGCAGGGGATCGAGTCGCAGCTCGGCATCAACCACCTGGGCCACTTCGCCCTCACGGCGGGGCTGCTGCCGGCCCTCAGCCCGAAAGGCCGCGTGGTCACGGTCGCCAGCTCGGTTCACACTCGAGGCAAAGCCAAGAATGTTCTCGAAACGCTGACCGCGGATCGCGCCGTCACCACCCACCGCTACTCGCGTTACGGCTCCTACGACGACTCCAAGCTCGCCAACGTGCTCTTCACCCTCGGCCTGGCCAGGCGACTCGCCCCCGGGCAGTCGGCCCATTCGATCCACCCGGGCGTCATCGGCACCAACCTCGCAAGAAGCATGGGTATGATGGGCAAGGTGTTCGTGTTCTTCCTCAAGCTGTTCTCGAAGAGCCCGGCGCAGGGCGCCGCGACCAGCGTGTTCGCCGCCACCGCCCCGGAGCTTGCCGGGCAGTCGGGCAGCTACCTGGCCAACTGTGCGGTCGCGAGCTCTTCGCCCGAGGGACGAGACGCGGAGCTGGCCGAGCGGCTGTGGGACGTGAGCGCGCAGATCGTGGCCGCCGCCTGACCGGCCTCACCATGAATGCCATCGTCCATCGACAGTACGGCGCGCCCGAGGACCCGGAGGTCCTGGCGTTCGAGACGATCGAGCGCCCGGTTCCCGGCGACGACGAGGTCCTGGTGCGGGTACACGCAGCGGGCGCGAGCGTGGGCGACCACCACGTCGTCACCGGCAAGCCCTATCTGATCCGGCTCAGCCCGTTCGGCGGGCTGCCCCGCCCCAGGAACCGCGTGCCGGGCGCGGCCATGGCCGGTCGGGTCGAGGCGGTGGGCGCGAAGGTCACGGCGCTTCGGGTGGGCGACGAGGTCTTTGGCCAGGCGATGAGCGGCGCGTTCGCCGAGTACCTGGTCATGCCCGCGAAGCTGCTCGCGCCGAAGCCGAGCAATCTGTCGTTCGAGGAGGCCGCGGCGGTGCCCTGGGCGGCGACCGCGCTGCAGGGGCTGCGTGACGCCGGCGGGCTGAAGGCGGGCCAGAAGGTGCTCATCAACGGGGCGTCCGGCGGGGTGGGCACCTGGGCGGTGCAGATCGCGAAGGCACTCGGAGCCGAAGTGACTGCGGTCTGCAGCTCGCGCAACGTCGAACGGGTGCGTGCCCTGGGCGCGGACGACGTGATCGACTACACCGCGCAGGACTTCGTCGCGGGCGGGTCCCGCTTCGACGTGATGCTGGACCTGGTGGGCAACCGCTCGCTGGCCGACTGCCGCAGCGTGCTCACGCCGAGGGGCGTGTACGTCCCATGCTCGGGCGGCGGTGGAGATTGGATCGGGCCGTTCGTTCGCATCGTGGGAGGTCTACTCTCGTCTCTGTTCACCAGCCGTCGGTTCAAGACGTTCATCATGACTCCCAACCGGAACGACCTCTTGTCCCTGAAGGAGCTCGTCGAAGCCGGCAAGGCCAGGCCCGTCATCGAGCGCCGCTACGCGCTCCGCGAGGTCGGCGAGGCGCTGAGACACGTCGGCGAGGGGCGCGCCCAGGGACAGACCGTCATCCGCATCGTGGGCGAGCCCGGCGCGCCTACCCCTTGAACGTGTCGTACGCGCTCGCCCGCGGCGCGATCCGCGCTTCCAGCGCCCGCCGGTCCGCCTCCGCCATCGGCACGAACCCGCGCGCGACCCCCAGGTTCTCCCGCACCTCCGCGATCGTCGAGCAGCCGACGATGACCGTGTCCGCGATCGAGGCCGCGTAACGGATCAGCTCGGGCGCCCCCGCCTCGCGCAGCAGGGGACCGGCCGCCATGACCTTCATCCCGACGACGCCCATTCCTTGCCGCCGTGCCTCGGCGATTACGGTTGGCGCGAACGGGCGGTAGCGCGGGTCGGCGGGGTTCAAGGCCACCAGCACGCTGTCGAACGGAAATCGGCGCATCGCCTCGACCAGCACGGCGGGATCGTGGTGCCCGGTGAGCCCGATGAATCGGATGCGGCCGTCGGCTTGCGCCTGGCGCGCGGCCTCGATGGCGCCGTTCGGACCGAAGAGGACGTCCAGCTCGTCGAGCTGACGAAGGTCGTGCATCTGCCAGAGATCCAGCCGGTCGGTGCCGAGCCGCCGGAGCGAGTCGTCGAGCAGGCGCAGCGCCCGGTCGCGCCTGCGCTCGTGGGTCTTCGACGCCAGGAACACGCCGTCGCGCGCGCCGGGCCCGGCGCTGCGGAAGGCCTGCCCGTAGTAGTCCTGACTCTGCTGGTAGGCGGGCGCCGTGTCGCAGTAGCGGACGCCCAGGGCAAGCGCTTCCAGAATGACGGGAACCGCCTCCTTCGCTCGCCCGGTGGTGCGCAGAATCCCCTCGCCCCCCAGCGACACCGGCAACACGCGCGCGCCGGTCCGACCGAGCGTCCGCTGGTCGAGCACGCCATCCGCGAGTTGAGACGCCGTCGTCATGGTCCGACCGCTCAGTCGGCGGCGTCGCTCGAGACGTAGACCGATATCGGCGAGGTCTTGGCCTTGGCGATCTCGATGATCCGCATGAACCGACCTACCGGATAGACGGTCAGGCCGACCGAATCGAGCGCATCGAGGAAGAGCCGATACGCTTCTTCGGGCGAGAGCAGCTCGGGCGCGACGATCGTGACTTTGCTGCTCTCGATCGCGGAGCCGGCTGGCAACAGGAACCCCTTGCAGGTGATCGCGGAGATCCAGGCGACCAGGTCGGGCAGGCTGGTCTCGGGCTTCAGGTTGAGCTTCACGATCCGCTTGCCGGGCGGGAGCTTGCGACAAGAGTTGGCGGCCGCCGGAGCGGCTGGCTCCAGCTTTCCCGCGCCCAGCGCGAGAGCCGGCATCGCGACCGTCAGCGCGCAGGCCAGGAACATCGCTGTCGCTGTCTTGGAAATTCGCATGGCGCCACCCCAGAGAAGCAGCAACTTCGATGCCGTCAGAACGCGCGCGAGACTCCCAATGATCTCGCGGGGGCCGCGACGGAGGCGGCTCCAGGTCGCCAGTTTGGCGCGATCGAGCGCGCCAATTCGTCGAAACGGCACCTCAGGACAACGATCGGCGCGGTCGAGCCGCCAAGCGCGTCGCGAGGTAGATCAGCTCCTTCGGATAGAAGGGCTTGGGAAGAAGCGCATCGATGCCCATCGGCTCTTGCAGGTCCAGCATGCTGGCGCTGCTCATGCCGACGACGGGAGTCTCCTTCAGCATCCGGATGCCCTGTCGCAGTTTGCAGAACATCCATCCGTCCATTCCAGGCATCATCAGATCGAGGAGAATGAGCGCCGGCGGCGCCTCGAGGTCGGCGAGTAGCTCGAACGCCTGGACCCCATCCGAAGCGGAGAGGGTCGCAAACCCCTCCTCCTCCAGAAACGTCACCGCGGCCTGCCGGATACCCTCGTCGTCGTCGACCACGAGGACCACTGGACGCTCAGACTTCGAGGCGGTCATTTGAGACTCCTCATCCGAGCCCGGTAAGGAGTTGCCCATCTAGAATCGTGGGAGGTGCCCCAACGACAGTCAAGGGCGGGAGCGTCGCAGACGACGACAGACGGGGGTCGCGCCGTGCGATCTGCTTTGCTCATGGTGTGAACCGGCTTGCACAGGTGGCAGGTCGAATCGACTCGCCGGGCCTGGGCTCCTCGGTTGGCGCGGATCGTGCTCGGCGGACTGTGGTCGAGCCAGAACGACCATCCATCAAATGCAGGGAGATCCGGCCATGTCGAAGCACCTCTCACTCGCGTTCGCGCTCACTACCTTTGCCCTGCTCCAGGCCGGCTGCGCCGACCCGGCGCCCACCACCAACGCGACGGATGAGGCGGTGGAGGCGGTCTACGAAGGGAAGATGACCGTCCCGCAGGCGCAGGACCATTGCCGCTGCCGCCTCGAGCTGGTTCCCATCGGCGGCACCGTATTTCACTTCGGTCTCGATCTGTCCCAGAGCCCACCGGTCTCCTTTCCGTTCCAGTCCACCGTCGCGGGGGCGCATATCTCGATCGCCGAAGCGCCCATCACGCGGCTCTTGAACATCCGCTCGGACGAGAGCGGCAAGTGGAGCTTCAAGGCCGTCAAGATCCAGGGAAGGCCCCTGGCCCTTTCGTTCGTCTACGAGCTCGCTGGATACGAGACCACCAAGTCGCAGGTGTTCCAGGTGGGCGATTCCGGCATCACCGATGTGGCGGTCCAGTTTCCGACGGAGATCTATTTCTCGGCGGCCAAGGGACAGATCGAACAGCAGATCGGCGCCCTGATCGGCGCCCCGTACACGCTCGCCAACGTCCTGGTGACGACCGTCGGCAAGTCGTGGGCGTCGATGTATTCGCCGCAGCTCCCGCACGGCGATCCCGGCGCGGCCGTCTCGATCAACCCGGCCGCCCCGTTCCCGGCGTCGCTCGGCCCCGTCTATTTCAACGCATCGGTGGCGCCCGATCCGACCTTGACCAGCACGTCGGTCGACGGCGGCGTTCTGTTCGGCAACCTCGCCAGCGGCAGCTATACGGTCACCGCCAGCAAGGCACCCTTCACCTATTCGCCGCTCACCTTCGTGGTGGAGGACGACATCGGGCTCTACGTCGCGTCGCCCCCGCACGCCAACCAGGGGACGAACGATTCGCCGGCTGGCCAGCCCTGAGACCGACGCGGTCCGGGGCGCGCCGCGCTCCGGGCCTATTCCCGACCGCGTTTCAACGTCGCCTCGAGAACCGGGAGAGCCAGCCGATCCTTTGGTGATCTCGATTTCCGCTTGAGCTCCACGATCGTCTCGAGCCCGAGTACCCGCAGCGGGTATCCGTCGAAGTCGACGACCAGCGAGAGCGGAACGAGGGCGTCGAAGTCCCGGTCCTCTTCGATGGCGCCGAGACAATCGAGCGGCCCGAAGTCGGTCGTCATCAACGAGTGCCCCGCCGTGGCCAGCGCGGCCCGATCCGGCGAAAGCGGACTTTCGGGCGCTCGCCCGCGGTAGCGTGCGTTGACTTTGCCGAGCGCTGCCATCAGTCGATCCAGATTCTCCGGCGTTCGCGCGTGCACGATGTCCACGTCGTGCGTGGTCAAGGGCGCACCCTGCGCCACCGCCGCGAGCGCCCCGACCAGCACGAACTCCACACCCTCGCCCAGAAGCACGCCGAGGATGGAGGTCAGATGGCGCGGGCCTTCCATTCCCTCTCCCTCGCCAGGAAGGCTTCC
Source organism: Pseudomonadota bacterium (assembly GCA_017881315.1). Taxonomy (GTDB): domain Bacteria; phylum Myxococcota_A; class Polyangia; order Fen-1088; family Fen-1088; genus JADGRB01. Next base: position 30,408 of record JADGRB010000013.1, on the reverse strand, counting down.
CTCAGCTTGGCGGCCAGTGCCGCCATCCGATCATTCTGCCGCAGTCGTTCTAGCGGCGGCATCCGGAGCATCTCGTCGATGAGACCGACGTCCACGACCGGGTCGGTCTGGGCGTCATCGGGCCGCTCATCGCTGTCGCTCATCGTGCTCCCAAAGGTATCCTCTCACGAGGAAACGCCAGTATCTCGCTGGTCGACGCGCGTGACGGCAGGATAGCCAAAAAGCGGGCCTACTTGATCGAGAGCAGCTCGACGTCGAACACCAACGTGCCCGCGGGCGAGCCGGGACGTGACGCCTTGTCGCCGTAGGCCAGACCGCCGGGGATCCAGAAGCGGGCCTTGTCGCCGACCACCATCAGCTGGATGCCCTCGGTCCAGCCCTTGATGACTCCGTCGAGCGGAAAGATTGCCGGAGCGCCGCGCGTCACCGAGCTGTCGAACAACTTTCCGTCGGTCGTCCAGCCGCTGTAATGAACCTCGACGCGGCTGTCCGCCGTGGGATGCTCCTTCCCCTTGCCGTGCCTGAGGATCCGGTAAGACAGACCGGAGGCGGTCTTCTTGGCGTCCTTGGGGGCGCCATCGACGTCGGCCGGCGTCTCGGGCGGCTCGGGGACGTACACGAAATCGAGCAGCTCCACGTCGAAGACCAGCGCGCCGGCCGGCGCGCCCGGACGCGTCGGCGTGTCGCCGTAGGCGAGGTCGCTCGGGATCCAGAGGCGCCGCTTCTCGCCTTTGACCATGAGCCGCAGCCCTTCGGTCCAACCTTTGATCACGCTGTCGAGCGGGAACGTCATCGGCTCGCCGCGCGTGACCGAGCTGTCGAACATCTTTCCGTCGGGGGTCCAGCCGGTGTAGTGAACCGTCACCCGATCGTGCGCGCCGGGATGAGCGCTACCCTTCCCCTTGAACACGACCTTCGAGGCGAGCCCGCTGCCGGTCTTCTTCGCGTCGGCGGGCGCCCCCCCGACATCCGCGGGAGCGGGGGGAGCCGGCGGGGGGGCCGCCGGTGGCAATGGCTCGATCGGGGCCGGCGTCGGATCAACGGGCGGCGCCCCGGACGGCCGCGTCTCGGCCGACACGGTGGCGCTCACCAGCGCGCCGCAAATGGAGGTGGCGGCGAACAGGATCGACCAGCGGGAACCTTTCATTCCTGCCGCATACCACGAGCTGAAGTGACCCGAAACCTCCCGACCCGCCGCGACGGGATAGCGAAAATCGGTGCGTCGGAAGATATGGGGAGCTATTGTCCGCCTGATTCCCGCCGGCCAAAGGAACCCTTCGCTGGAAGAGGGTCTTGGTCTCGATCCCTCGTGAGTCGGAATTGCTCGACTATCCCCGTGCGGAGGTCCCCATGCATCGTGCAGCATTCGTTCGAGTCCTGCTGCTGCTCTCCCTGGTCGGCTGCGGTTTCGCGCCCGTTTCGCGGGCGGGCACCACAGGCATGGCCGGCAGCGGGACCGGCGCGGCCGGCACGACGGGCGCGGCCGGCGCTGGTGGTGCCGGTGGCAAGGTGTCCGGCGGAGGGGGCCAGGCGGCGGCGAGCGGGGACGTCGTCCTCACCGGAGCCGGCGGCGCCGCCGGCATGAGCTGCGGCCAGGCGACCGTTCCGATCATGCCACTGCCGCCGGACGTGCTGATCGTCCAGGACCGGTCGCTCTCGATGGCCCAGGACTCGAACGGCAAGGCCTGCACCGCCACCGGCTGCTCGAAGTGGTCTCAGGTTTCGACCGCGATCGAGACCGTCGTGAGCTCGGCGACCGGCGCGAACGTGAACTGGGGGTTGGTGTTCTTTGGCGCCGACAGCGCCTGCGGGGTCGCGCCCAACGGCACGGCGATCGTGGACGTCGCGCCCGCCGCCACCAGCGCGCCGGCGATCCAGGCGGCGTTCATGAACACCCAGCCGCAAAGCTACACGCCGACGGAGGCCGCCATGAACAGCGCCGTCACATACATGCAGACCCTCACCGATCAGAACCCCAAATTCATCCTGCTCGCGACGGACGGCTTGCCGAACTGTCCGCCCGGCGGAAACACCACGGCCGACGACTCGACGGGCGCGGAGACCGCCGTCACCAATGCCGTCGCGGCGGGCTTCAAGACGTTCGTGGTCGGCATCGCCACCGCCTCCGATCAGATGGCGACCACGACGCTCAATACGATGGCCATCAATGGCGCCGAGCCGCAGCCTTCCTGCCCGCCGGGCACGGCCGGATGCACCCAGTACTACTCGGTGACCGACACGGCCAGCCTCGAGACCGCGCTCAACAACATCATCGGCCTCGTCGCCTCGTGCACGATCTCCCTCAAGGACGCCCCCAAGGGCTTCAACAACATCGTCATCTCGGCCACCGATGCCACCACCGGCAAGCCGGTCGCGATTCCTCAGGACCCCGTCAACGGCTGGTCATACGACGCCACGATGGCGAACGTCATTCTCAACGGAACCTCCTGCGCGAACCTCCAGAACCTCACCTACACCGCCTTCAATTTCAACTACGCTTGCGCCGGCGTCGTGATCTGCATCGACCAGCCCTGCCCCACCACCAACTGACCGCCGCGCCGTCTCAGCCCACATGAGAACCATCCGACGGACAGTCCTGCTCTTTACCCTGGCGATCGGCATTTCCGGATGCGCGTTCATGAGACTCAACGGCTGCTTGAAGCTCGCGGCCTGCGGCGAGCTGGCCGCCTACGCCTGCGCCGACGACCTCATCTGCGCGGACGCCGACGGGCGAACGATGCGCTCGGAGCCGGTCTCGAGCTCGCGCAATCCGTGTCACATTTGCGCCTCCGGGGCGCCGTGAGCGGCTGACCGCCCCGCGCTTTTCCAGATCGCTCGGGCTCGAGGGCATGACAGGCCACCTCCGATTGTGGGTACACATATTCGGTCGGGAGGCTCTCCGCAGCCTCCTCCGGCACAAGCTCCGCAGCGGGCTGACCACCCTCGGCATCACGATCGGCATCGCAGCCGTCGTCCTGGTGGTCGCGATCGGGCAAACCGGTAGCAAACGCGCGGAGGATGCGCTGCAGACCCTGGGCGACAATCTGGTGTGGGTCGAGGCGGGCTCCCGAAACCTGGCCGGCGTCCGGACCGGCAGTCACGGCACGACCTCGCTCACGATGGAGGACGCCGAAGCGATCCGGCGCGAGGTGCCTCTCATAAAACGTCTGGCGCCCCAGATCGACGGCACCATCCAGGTGATTCGCGGCAACCGGAACTGGACCACGCGATTCAGAGGCGAGTCGCCCGACTACCTCGCCATAAAGAAATGGGGGGTCGCGAGCGGCGCCTCCTTCACAGATGAGGACGTCGAGCACTCCGCGAGCAAGGCGCTCATCGGGGAGACCGTGCGCCGGCAGCTGTTCGGTGCCGAGGATCCGATCGGGGGAATCTTCCGCGCTTCGGGCCAGCTGTTCGAGGTGGTCGGTCTCCTCGCCCCCAAAGGCCAGTCCCAGGACGGTCGGGATCAGGACGACTGGATTCTCATCCCCACCACCACCGCCCACCACAAGCTGCGGGGCAAGGGTCCGATGTGGCTGGACGACATCCTCTGCTCCGCGATCTCGCCCGCCGCCGTGAACCCCGCCATCGACCAGATCATCGCCCTCCTCCGCCAGCGGCATCATATCGACCCCGGTCAGGAGGACGACTTCAACATCCGACGCCCGGACGAGGTGATCAAGGCTCAGATGGAAGCGAGCGATACCCTCGCCGCCCTCTTGCTCTGCGTGGCGCTGATCTCGCTGCTCGTGGGAGGCATCGGCATCATGAACGTCATGCTCGCGTCCGTCACGCAACGGACCCGGGAGATCGGGATTCGCCTCGCCGTTGGGGCCACCAGCTTCTCGGTCGAGATCCAGTTCCTCGGCGAAGCGGTCATGCTCGGTCTGGTCGGTGGCCTGAGCGGGATCCTCGTCAGTTTGATCGGCGCTTCGGCTGCCGCTCGGGCGCTCGAGTGGCCGATCTCGATCTCGCCGCGCGCCGTGGCGGTGGCGGTCATTTCCTCGCTCACCGTGGGGCTCTGTTCGGGCTTTTATCCGGCCCGGAAGGCGGCTCGGCTCGATCCGATCGAAGCCCTGCGCCACGAGTGAGCTCGGGCGCTTGACCGGGGTGTTCCCGGTCGCTCGGGCAGGGTCATTCCGCCGATTCGGGCGCGGCGAGCCGATCGAGCGTGAGGCCGGCCCTCCACACCACGACCAACCCCGCCAGGGTCACCGGAACGACCTGGATGACGTGATAGAGCAACGCGAAGGCGATGGCCGGGCCCTTGGGGATTCCGGACAGCACCAGCACCAGGGTGGCGCCGCCCTCGAACGCGCCTGCGCTGGCCGGCATGGATGGAAGGGCCATCGCGAGGTTGATCCCCAGGAGAGTGACCATCGCGAGCGCGGGACCAATCGACAGGTGGACGGCCCGAGCGCAGAGCATCACCATGCCCATCTCGAACACCCAGATGACGAGCGACAGCGCCATCGCGACCGCGATCGTTTCGGGCTTTCGCAGCGCTCGGATCCCGGGTTCCACCCGCCCGACCAGTCGGCGAATTCGTCCGAGCAGACCATCCGCCACGGCGGCTTCGACGGATTCGAGAGCGCGATTCCCGTTCATTCGTTTCCAGATCCACAGCAACACCACCGCCGCGCCCAAGATGATCGTGGTCGTTCCGACGGCCCACCGTTGCTCGTGAAGCGCCAGCGCACCCAGGAGGGCCACGACCGCCAAGGAGATCAGGTCGAAGAGCGCCTCGACGACGCCGACGGCCGCCGCCGCCGTTTTCGTCGTCCTGGCGTGGCGTTCGAGCATCCAGACTCGAGCCATGTCGCCACCCCGCAGCGGGACGACGTTGTTGATGGCGGAGGCGGCCAGCTTCGCGAGAAAGCAGGTCTTGAACGACGGCACCCGCTCCAAAAGGAGTCGGAGGCGGCTGGCCTTGAGAGCCATCATGCCGCCGTTGACCGCGACGACGGAGGCGAGGAGGAGCAGGTTCGTCGAACGGAGTGTCCCTCTCACCTCCGTCCAGTCCACCCCCCGCAACAAGAAGAAAAACGCCGCACCGATGACCACCACCCGCAGCGCGAACCGAGCGGCGCGGCGAAAGGTGGACGTCATCTCTTCCACCCGAGGGCTTGCCGCCGCCGGCCGTTTCGATCGCGCGGGGCGCTCGTCCCTGCGACCCGGCGCGACCGCCCCCGGCACCAGCGCGCACACATGTGCGCCCAGAGTACCGCATGGCCCACCGAATCAGGCTGATCTCGCGGAACGAGATCGCGACGAGTCGGTCCCCCCTGGCCGGCGGCTTCCGGCGCCGGCCGGCTTCCGGCGCCGGCGGCGGCGTTCTCTGTTTACGCTCCACACGCGAATCGATATCCTTGCAGGATGTCGACTCGACGCTTGGCTGGGCGGTGCGCCCCCCTCGCGGTTCTGGTGGCGTTGACGTTGGCGCTGACGCCCCGACCGGCCTTCGCGGTGGGAGAGAAGATCACCGACGTCCGGGTGCTCGACAACCAGCGCACGGAAGAATCGACCGTACGGTCGATCGCCGGCGTTTCGATCGGCGAGACCCTGTCCGAGGACACGCTGGACGTGGTGCGAGAGAGGCTCAACACCGCTGGCCTCTTCGCGGACGTCAACGTCTGGTGGGAGCCGTACGGCTCGGGCGTTCGGATCAACATCTCGGTCACCGACAAGTTCCCCTGGGCCCCCGTCCCCACGGGCTCGTGGTCCGCGAACAACAAGGCGATCGGCCTGATCTTCGTCCACGGGAACCTCTTCGGCCGCGGCAAGCAGCTGCTGCTCGGCGCCCGCCTGGCCACCATCGATTCCGGTGTGGTGGTTGCGTACCGCGACCCGTCGTTGTTCGGGACCTGGCTCTACTGGCAGCTGCAGGGCCTCGTGCAGCGACAGGTGATTCCGGAGTATCAGAGCTATGGAATGGCGCCGAATGGCGACGCCGTCACGCTGGCCCAGCCCTTCGAGTTCCGCGAGACCCGGCTCCTTTCGTACGGCGTCGAGCCGGCGCTCGGCATCGCCTGGTTTCGCCGGGTCAAGACCCAGATCGCGTGGCACCTGGAAAAATTCGGGTACTTCGACCAAGGTTCCGATGATCCCAACACGAACCCCCCGAATGTTCAGCTGACCCAGGCGACCGCGCCCGGAACCATCGGCGTCGGCCGCGCATCGCTGACGTTCGACTTTCGCGCGCGCGAGTTCGCGGTGATGACGGGCGGCGCGCTGGGGGCATCGCTCGACTATGCGGGCCGAGGGTTCGGCAGTGACTTCACCTACTGGCGCGCCGGCGTGGGCTGGGAGCAGGGAATCAAGTTCTTTAAATCCCACAATTTCATCTACGGTGCCGGCACGACGGTCGGGTACAACCTGCCGTTCTGGGCCGAAAATTACGCCGGCGGGACGAACCTGCGCGGATATCTGGCTCAACAATTTCGAGGCGACACCCAGGTCTGGGGCAAGGCCGAGTACCATTTTCCGTTGTTCTCGATCGGCTCACTCGATTTCCGTGCGCTCGCGTTCTACGACATGCAAGCCATCTGGTTCCGAACCTTGCCCACCAGCGCCGCGCCCCTGATGGATCCGAGCGGCTATTCGTACAACCAGCGCGACACGTCCGACCAGCGGACGTTTCCGACCACGCTGCAACAGGGGTTCTCGTTCGGCCAGAGCATTCATGACGACGTGGGGCTCGGCCTCCGATTCTTCCTCCGTTCGGTCGCGGTTCCGCTGGTCGGATTCGACGCGGGCTACGGGATCGAAGCCAGGAATTGGCAGTTCATCCTGGTGGTTGGCGCGTAGGCGCCGCGTACGTCGATTGGCCAAGTATCGCGGCATTCTGCTGTTGCTGACCGCCTGTCTGGTCTTGCGGGCCGTGGCGCTGGTCCGGCCCTGCCTTTCGGACGACGAGGCCACCTACTGCGTCGTCGGGCGGGAGATGCTGGGCGGACGTGTTCTCTATCGAGATGTGGTCGATCACAAACCGCCCCTCATCTACCTGACCTATGCGGCCACCCAGGCGCTGGGCGGACCGGTGGGTGGCATGCGCCTCCTTCACCTGGTGAGCATCCTGGTCGTCTTCGCGACGGCCCTTCTTCTGGGTCGCGTGGCGCGCCGGTTGGCCGTCGATCGAGGCGAAGTCGATCGAGGCGAGGCCGGCTCGGGCAACCCCGAGGCGCTCGCGGCGGCGTTCTTGTATGTCGTCTTTACGACGACCTTGTTCGATTTCGATTCACTCGCCGCCAACTGCGAGCTCTTCATGATGCTCCCGCTGACCGGATCGGTCCTGGTCTATCTTCGCTCCGCGCTGCCCGAGATGGCCCGGGCGGGCCTGGTCGCCGCCGGCGCGCTGGTCGGGCTGGCCATGCTGTACAAGTATCAAGCCGGCGTTCAGCTGCCGCTCTTCTTCCTTCATCTCGCCTGGATCCACCGTCGCCGCCCGGGGCGGGTCCTGCAGGGGTGGCTGCTCCTCGGTGGCGGCACGCTCCTGGTGATCGGCGCTTGTCTCGGCGTGATGCACCTCGCGGGCGATCTGCAGGACGCCTGGTTCTGGTTCCGGTTCAACTTCGCCTACATTCGAGAGGGTCTCCAGCTCTCCGAGGTTGCCGGTCGAGCGGTGGGCCGACTCTCGTACGCGATCATCCCCGCGCTGCTGCTCTGGTGGCTCGGCGCACGTGCCGTGGCCCGAACGCTGTTTGGCCGCACCGAACTGGCGAGCCCGGGAAGACTCGACCACTTCTCGGCGGGCTGGATCCTGGTGAGCGCCCTGGCCACCACGGTGGGTGGACGCTTTTTTGGTCACTATTTCTATCAGGTCGTCGCGCCGCTCGCGGTCGTCGCTGCACCGGGCGCGCGGCGCCTATGGGTATCGCGGCGCGCGCTGCTCCTCGGCGCCACGGCGGTTCCGGCCGGGGCGTTCCTCCTCGCCGGCGTGTTCCATGGACCCGTCATGGCCGCGGGTGGCCAACCGGATCCAGACTACGCGGCGATGGCCGCCTTCGTCGACGCACACTCCGGCCCGGGGGACCGTCTGGTGATCTGGGGCAACGCCCCGGTGCTCTATTTCGAGGCCGATCGCCCGCTGGGGAGTCGATTCGTGTTCTCCAACTATCTCACCGGGCTGTCTCCAGCGACGCGGACGCAGTCCGACCCCAGGGCCGATTCTTCCGCCAATGTCGTCGGTGAAAGCTGGGACATGCTCGAGCGCGACCTCGAAGACCGTCGCCCGCGGTTGTTCGTTGACACCTCGCCGGGGAACATCGCCTCCTACGGCAAGTTTCCACCCGCGAAGTACCCACGCCTCGAGGCCATCCTCGAGCGCGACTATGTCTCCATCGGTCAGATCGCCGGAGCGCAGGTGCTCGAGTTGCGCGCCAGATGAAGCGTTGGCTCACCTGCGCGAGGACGGCGCCTCACCGGGTACGACGGAGCGTCCAGGGATCGCCTTCGTTGGCCTCCCAGATCGCGCGGTCCGGAAAAGCCGCCGCGATCGTCTCCGCGCTGGTCGTCGCGGGCGCCGATAGGTACAGAACCGGCCGGTCGAAGAGACCGCCGTTGCGAGCGTAGCGGGACGGATACGCGGCACGCACCACCACGATCGCGTCGTGCACGGCCGCCCCCTCGACCGCGCGGTATAGCCCCTCACGCTTCCAGACCTGCGGCACGCGCGCCACCAGAAAGGCCGCCAGCTGCGCGGGGGCGAACACGAGCGCGATGACGACCAACGTCGTCCGGACGCGCGGACCGAACCGGCTCGCCAGCGCCGCACAGGCCGGGGCGAACCCCGCGGCGCTGAGAAAGGCGACCGGAATCAGCGCGCTCGACAGGTAGCGCGCTCGAGCGCCGTCGTCGACGTCGGCGATCGTCAGCAGCAGCGCGCCCAGGTAGGTCGCGACGAGAGCAACGGAAAACGTTCGCATCGAGCGCGCGGGGTGCTCGCGCCCGATCGCAAAGGCGCCCATCAGGGCGACCAGCGCGGTGCCTGGCACGGTCCAGTCCACCACGAAGGCGCGGAAGACGTCGATGTGGTTCCAGAGCTGTACGGGGTTCCACAGATACGAGAGCAAGATGGGGTTGGCGGCCGCCGTGGCACCGTAGAGCGCGGCGAAGGTCGGCTGGTAGACGTGATACCCGTCGAGGAACGGCGCGCCGAATTGTGCGTTCTGATAAAGGCAGCTCACCACAACGAACGGGATCGCGCTCAGCGCCGCGATGACGATGGCCCGCGCCGATCGCAGGGACAGCATGGCGGCGCCGAACAGGAGCGCGTCGATGGGTCGAATCAGAAACGTGCAACCGATCGCGGCGCCCACCAGCACCATCCAGGCGGAGCGATGGGTGCGACACCAGGCACCGATCCCCGCGAACCCACCCGCGAGGAACATGGTGGTCGCCGTCTGCGTGTAAAATGAGGCGGCCTGGAAGGCAAACAGCGGCGCCAGCCCCAGCGTCACCAGGGCGATGAGCGCTTCGCGCGGCCCCAGAAGACGCCGCGTGCTGAGCCAGGTCACCAGCAGAGCGACGACCCCTTCGATCGGCGTCACGATCCAGGCGACCCCGGCCCGGGCGCCGAGCGCCAGCAGCGCAGGGGCGCCGGGGGGATACTTCGAACGTACCCAGCGATCGATCACCACGTGATCCACCCGGAGCCAGTCGGCGTGCTCCGGCGCGGGTGCCTTGAGGATTCCGCGGGCGAACAGCTCGGCCTGCAGGGTCAGGCTGTACTCGTCGCCCGAGAACGGAAACGCGTGGAGGGCGAGCCGGGCCACCAGCAGGTACATCACGCCGCACGCGATCAGGATCGCGAGAGCCAGACCGGTCGATTCCCAGATCGAGCGAGGAGAGTCGCTATCCGTCACGGCCGGCCTGGAGCCAACCGGTTCCAGAAGAACGCGGCGTACGACGGCAGCGCATCACGCCAGAACCGGATCTTCTTGCCCTGGTCGAACCCGCGGGCCACGTAGTTCACCGGGATCTCCATGGGCGAATGGCCGTTCCGCGCGAGCTGGCAGGCAAGCTCGATGTCCAGCTCGAACCCGTTGCTCCGCAGGTCGAGCCCGTCCAGGCATTGGGCGCGGAACACCTTGAACATCGTATTTACGTCGGTGACGCGCTGCTGGTAGAGGAGGTTGTAGGTCTTCGCGAACAACACCTGCGAGGTGGTCGTGAACCCGAAGCGCGCGGGCTCGTCGGGAGAGTCAGGGTCGAGGCTTCCCATCGCTGCCCGGGGATGTTACTTCGGGATCGCTGCCAGACATCTAGATATATAGAGCGAGCGCCTATGATGGTTACCGAGGGGCACGGCCCCGGCTTCGTCGAACGATACGTCCCTTACCTGTCACGCCACGCGCTGGCGATCGCGCTGGGCGCCACGGTCCTGTTCGTTCTGTCGATCGTCGCCGCGCGGCGGTTGCAGCTGCGTTCCGACTTTACCGAGCTTCTTCCCCAGGACGACCCGGAGCTGGCCCAGCTGCGTGAGATCGGCGCCCGGGTCGGAGCCCCCTCCAATCTCATCGTGGCCGTTTCGGGTCCCGACCCTCTGGCCAACGAACGGTTCGCCGAAGCGCTGGTCAAGAATCTCGGGCAACTGGTGGGCACCGATCTGCGCACGATCGACTATCGCCCCGATGCCGCCCGACCGTTCTTCGAACACAACCGCTCGCTGTACGCCGACCTCGTCGATCTGAAGCGGGTGGACGACGATCTGAAGAAGCTGAGCCTCTCCCGAAAGAACCCGGCCTTCAGCCCCTTCGCGGACCCCGATCTCGGCGAGGAACGAGACGACCCGGCCCAGGACCTCAAGCAGCTGAAGAAGAAACTGGACCGCAGAGCCAGCGACGAGCGCTTCCCGAACGGCTACTACGAGAGCAAGGATCGGACTCTGCTCGCGATCGTGACCTGGACCAATTCATCGGGAACCGGCGATCAATCGGGATTCACAATCCGGGACGACGTTCAGCGGATCATCGACGCCACCGCGCCCGCCCGGTTCGGCAATCTGACGGTCCAGATCACCGGCGACGTCGCCAGCGCGATCGAGGAGCACGACGCCCTCAAGTCAGACATCGAATGGGTCTCGCTGCTCTGCAGCGTCCTGGTGTTCTTGGTGATCGTCCTTTACTACCGAAGCGTATTTTCGCTGGCCTACATCTTCCTGCCCACCCTCCTCGGCGTGGCCATGGCGTTCGGGATCGCGGGCCTCACGATCGGTTACCTCAACACGAACACGGCCTTTCTCGGGTCGATCATCCTGGGCAACGGGATCAACTTCGGGATCATCCTGCTGGCGCGCTTCCGGGAAGAACGGATCGGCCGGCCCAGCGCGACCGTCGAGGAGGCCCTGATCGTCGCGATCCGAACCACCGCCCAACCGACGCTGGGGGCCGCGCTGGCCGCCTCGGTCGCGTATGCGAGCCTGGCCTTGACCGGTTTTCGTGGATTCCGTCAGTTCGGCGAGGTGGGCGGGATCGGGATGGTCACCTGCTGGCTGGCGACCTACACCACTTGTCCCGCGCTGATCTGTTTCTGGCAGCGCGTTCGTCCCCGTCCTCCGTCGGGCGTTGCCCTCGCCGCCGGCCCTGCCACCCGCGCGGCCGAGTGGGTCCTCCGCCGGCCCAGATCTCTCATCCTGATGGCGACCGGGATGTCCTTGCTGGCCCTCTGGTCGGTGGCCCCCGTCTTGCGAAGCCCTTTCGAGTATGACTTTTCCAAGCTGCGCAACCAGCGCAGCCGAAAACACGGGGCCGGTGATCTCTATGTCCGGGTGGGCGCCATCTTCCCGCAAGATCTGGCGCCGATCGCCGTGGCCCTGCTCCCGAGCGCGGACGATGCCCCCGCCTATCGGACGGCCCTCCTCATCAAGGATTGTGCCGAAGCCCTCACGCACGCCCGAGACCCGATCGCCTCCGATCTCGGCACGCTGCAGACCGAGTGCGCTCGGCGCGTGGCCGCGGGCGAGCCGACCGGAGGCTTCCTGTCGGCCGTCGCGACCGCCTACGAGGTCCTCCCAAAAGATCAGGACGCGAAGCTGGCGGTGATCGCCGACATCCGGAGGCGGCTGGCGGATTCGACGATGGCCCTAGGGTCTGCAGACGAACGGAAGCAGCTCGACGCCTGGGCCCCCCCGCCCGACCTCCGACGCCTGACGATCGGCGACCTTCCAGAGCCGGTCGCGCGGCGATTTCGCGAAGTGGACGGCACCGTGGGCCGGATCGCCCTCATTTTTCCGGTGCGGGTCTGGGCGAACTGGGACGGACACAATCTGATTCGCCTCTCGGGGGTGATCAAGAACGTGACGCTGCCAAACGGGAAGGTCATCGACGCCGCCGGACACTCCTCTTTGTTTGCGGCGATGCTGAATTCAATCGCGCGCGACGGTCCGATCGCGACGGGCGGCGCCTTCGTCGGCGTCGTGCTCATGGTGGTCCTCCTGTTCCGCCGACCGTCGAGCGTCGGCCTGGTCCTCTCGTCGCTGTTCGTCGGCGTGCTGTGGATGGCCGGCGCCGGCGCCGCGCTGGGATTGAAGCTGAACTTCCTGAACTTCGTGGCCCTTCCGGTCACGCTCGGCATAGGTGTCGACTACGCCGTCAACGTCTTTGCACGGCTCAGCAAGGAGCGACCCGAGGGTCAGGCTCGGGCGCTGGCCGAGACGGGCAGCGCCGTGATCCTCTGTTCCTCCACCACGATCATCGGCTACAGCTCGCTCCTGGTCGCGTCGAACGGCGCGCTGCGATCGTTCGGCAAGCTGGCCGACCTCGGCGAGCTCGGATGTCTCCTGGCCGCGCTTCTACTGGTCCCGACCCTTCGCCGCGTGCGCGCGCTGGATCCGCCGGCACCATAGGCTGCCGGGGATCATCGCCCTCGGTGGCTGCCAGCGGCTCACAGGGCCGTAGCGGCGGGTTGGCTCGGTTCCGGAGCCCCACCCATGACGTCGGGCTCGAGCAAGGATTGTTCCGGCACCTTGACTGGATGAGCGATGGCGCGCAGGTATTGCTCGCGCAGCTGTCCCGCAACACGGCTCCAGTCGTAGGCCAGGGCGCGAACGCGGTTGAACTCACCCATCCGGCGCACAGACATCGGATCGGAGGCCAGGGCCTCGATGGCGAACGCGAGCGCATCGGCGCTGCCCGGTGGAACCAGCAGGGCGCCCTCCTGCGCGGCCGTCGTTCGATACCCATCGATGTCCGAGCAGATGAGCGCCTTCCCGCAGGCCATCGCCTCCAGGAGCACGATCCCGAAGGACTCCTGTCCAGTCGATGGCGCGACGAAGACGTCGCACGCGCGATAACGCTCTATCAGCTGGTCGAGCGGCAGGCGTCCGTGAAAGGTCACCCCTTCGACCGGGAGAATCGCAGCCCCACGATTTTCACCGACCACGTCGAGCGTCACGGAGACCCCTCTCTCCCTGGCGGCGCGGAAGCCGTCGATGAGGTACTTGATGCCCTTTCGCTCATCGCTGAGGCGGCCCACGAAGAGCAACCGCAAGGTCTTCGAGGGGTTGTTCGGCGTCGGAGAGAACAGGTGCGTCGAGACCCCGTTCGGAACGACCGTGATGGGCCGCGACCAAGAGCTGGCCGCATAGGCCGCAGCGGCGGAGGACACCGCGACGGCGCCCTGGATCAGGGGAAACAGAACCAGGGATCCCAGGCGCGCGATGGCTCGGACCTTCCCCGACCGGCCCTCGCCGAAGGCGTGAAACGTCGCGACGTGCGGCGTGCCGGGAGTCGCCCAAATAGCCCAGTAGGCGAGCGACGGCAGCAAAGGCTCATGGATGTGAATGACGTCGAACCTGTGACGCTGGAAAAACCACCAAACTTTCCAGGGCGCCACCAGTAGACCAAACGCATTGTCGGAACCGTTCGAGACGGCCCGCCAGATCCCTTTGAAAGGGACCACCTGGTGCCCGTCCACCGGACCGGACGACGGACCCACCACGCAGACTTTGTCGCCGCGCAACCGGAGGGCCTGGGCGAGCTCCTGGGCATGGTGCTTCACGCCCCCCGGCTCGCTGAGGTCATAGCCCACGATCATGCAGACGCGCAGCGGGCGCGGTCCGACGGAAATATGGTGGTCTCGGCGGCGCAAAACTAGGTCAGGCGAAGGCGGTCGGTCCAACCGCGCGAAAATAGGCGAACCAACGCCGTCTGTAAAGTCCATGAGTCCCGAACGATACTCGATGATGGAGAATGTCGGGAGGCAGCGGCATGATCCCCACGTTCGTCGGACATGTACCCGCTACCCGGAGGAATCAGGCGGCCAGCGTCGTCTTCGTGGTGCTGCCAGCAGGTGGTATGACGGGCCTGCAGACCAAATGCCCCCTTTGAAGGCTCTCGAAAGCCCGAGTCGATGACGGCTCCCGTCGTGCTGCTGGTCGCGGTGGCGGCGAACTCGAGCGGCGTCGCCATGACCCAAGCGGCCGCCGCCGTCTGCATCGAGACCATGCAATCGGGCGCCAAGAGCGTCGTCCGCATGGTTGCGACCATGCCCGACGATCGGGACCTGGCGGCCGACGCGTCGGTCGAAGGCGCGAGCGCGGTTGTCGTCTTGAGCTGGCACGATGCCGCCTTCTTGACGACGGACGTGCAGGTGTCCCTCGCCCCGCCCGGAGCGCGGGGCCACGGCTGGATCACCCGGACTGTCGTGTTCAGCGCGCGCGATCTACCCGCCGAGCGCGGTCGAACTCTCGGTCTGGTCATCGCTTCGATGCTCGACGAGAGCAAGGGAAGCGAATCGCTGAAGAACAGGGAAGCCTCCGCGACGGTCGCGGCAACGCCGCTGCCGACCCGACCAGTGGATACGGCATCGGAGCCGCCGGCGGCCGCCCGCGCGATCGCGACCAGCGAGGCGCCCCTCCTTCCGACCCGATGGGCGATCGAGGCCAACCTGACGACCATCGTCGACAGCGCCGAGGGTCTCGACGTCGATGCCCTGGGGGGAGCCTTTGCCGTGCGCCGATCGCTTGCCCACGGTCTGGCCTTGCGCGTGGGGCTCGGCTATCGGGTCGCCACGGTCGACGGCGCCCAGGCAACCGCGCGCACGGCGGCGGCCGGGCTGGGTGCCGCCTGGACCAGCCCAGGTCTGGGACGCGTTCACGAGCTGGGGCTGGGGGCACGGCTGGACCTCCTCGGTTTGCACGAAGAGGTCAGCCGAGACAGCAACGCCTCGACCCCGTCTGATCAGGGATATTGGTCGCTGGGAGGCGATCTCCTCGGACAGGTCGGGTATGGCCTATCGCCGGGAGTGGTCTTTCTTCTGGGGGGGGGGCTCGAAGAGACCCTGACGGCCGCGGATGTCCTGGTCGCCGGCCGAATGATCGCCACGATTCCCCATGAGCGCCTGATGCTCGAGCTTGGGGTCCTCTCCCGCTTCTAGCCGCCTGTTTGGGGGAACCTCGGGGTACTCTTGTCTTGCTGGATAAATGATGACCTTTCGTTCACCCCGTCGTCCCTCCCTGAGCGTGGTCGCCGGGGTGCGCCCGGAACCCGCCCCAGGGCGTGCGTCCCGTAGCGACGACGAGATTCTCGCGGCCCTCCGCCGCGGTGACGACGGCATCGCCGGGGACTTCTACTGGCGCGTCAAACCGGTCGTGGATCGGACTGTCCGCCGGCTGCTGGGACGGCTCGACAGCGACGGCGAGGACATCGTTCAGGTCGCGTTGGTGCAGCTCATCGAATCGCTGCCGAGCTACCGCGGGGAGTGTCCGCTCGACGCTTGGGTCTCCGCCGTATCGGCGAACGTCGTCTACAAGCACATCCGGCGGCGGCGACTGGAACGCAACATCTTCGTCTCGACCCCGGGCGACGACGACCTCCTCGAGGATTCTCCGACCAGCGGACCTACCGCGACGGCCCACCTTCGTGACGCCCTCAGGCGGATCTCCGAGCACCTGGCGGCGATGAGCCCGGATCGCGCCTGGGCATTCGTCCTCCACGACGTCTGCGGATATTCCCTGGAGGAGGTGTCGAACATCTGCCAAATATCGGCCGCTGCCGCCCAGAGTCGTCTGGTGCGGGGCAGACGCGAGCTTCACGAACGAGTCGCGGACGATGCCAAGCTGACCGAGATCCTGGATCGGGGCGATCCATGAAGGAGTATCGCTATGCCCACCTGGGGGCGCGACTTCTGCGCGCGGCTCGAGGACGCATCGGACCGCACCCGGCGGCGCCGCCCGCCCACGCGGTCGCCACGCTCGCGAGCGTCATTCGCAGCACGGCGGGAAGGCGGCGGCGCCGGCGGATCGGCATGTCGATCGCGGCGACGGCGGCGGT
Source organism: Pseudomonadota bacterium (assembly GCA_017881315.1). Taxonomy (GTDB): domain Bacteria; phylum Myxococcota_A; class Polyangia; order Fen-1088; family Fen-1088; genus JADGRB01. The sequence continues at coordinate 14,137 of JADGRB010000013.1, read as the reverse complement.
CGTCTCCGCGGCGGGCATGGTCGGGTGGACCCTGACCCGCTCGACGCGACCTGCGCCGACGGCCTCGGCTGGCGCTGCGACCGCGAGCGACAAACCGACTTTCATGGCCGAAGGGGCTGCCGGCGCCACCGTCGTGGCGCCGGGCGGTTTGTCGCATCCTCTTTTGGCCGGGCAGGAATGGCGATCGGGCGAGAAGCTGCGAACGGACGAGCGGCCGGTCGCTCTGGCCATGAGAAACGATAGCGCCGTCGAGGTGGAGCCCCACTCGGACCTACAGCTCGTGCGCGCCGACGACGAGCGCTGGCTGCGGCTCGGGAGCGGCGCCGTCGACGTGCATGTCGCCAAGCTGAAATCCGGCGAGCGCTTCGTGATCGCGACGCCCGACGCGGAGGTGGAGGTGCGCGGAACCCGTTTTCGCGTCGCGGTCGTTCCAGCCGTCACCGACTGCGGCCAGGGCACGGTCACCCGGGTATTGGTGACCGAGGGGGTGGTGGTCGTCCGCTCTTCTGGACGGCAATCGCGGGTGGAGGCGGGGCGCGGTTGGCCTGCCGACTGTGCCGAGCGGGCGAGCTCTGCGGCTCCCACGGAATCGCCGACGCCACCGGCTCGGGGCGAGCCGCGGCGGCAGGCGTCGCCCCGCCCGGCGGCTCTGCGAAGCTCCGCGCCAGACGGTGTCTCCGTCTCGACGCTCGCAACGGAGAACGATCTCTTCGGTGGAGCCCTCAAGGCCGAGAGCGCGGGGGACCGGCGAGCGGCCGTGCAGCTCCTCGACCTGCTGCTGGCCAGGTTCCCCGCGAGCCCGCTCCGAGAGACCGCCACGGTCGAACGCGCGCGGCTGATCGGTTCGACTCCCTCGCCGCCATGAACCGCGGAGGTCGAGGAGGACCGCCGAGATCGTTCGGAGCGGTCCTCACGCTGGCGATTTTCGGTGCGACCCTCCTGCCAGCCCTCGGTTGTCGCGTCGCGCTTCGCTTCGATGACCAGAACGCGGAGGCCGGGACCGCCGGATGTGTCTCCGACACCGACTGTCACCTGACCGCCCTGCACTGCGACAAGTCTTCGGGACAGTGTGTAGCCTGCGTTTTCGACGATCAATGCACGAGCTCGGGTCGCCCGCGCTGTGATTTTGCCCTTCATCGCTGCGTCCAGTGCGGCGTCGCCCAAGATTGCGGTTCCGGATACGTCTGTGAACCGACCACCCGTCGTTGTCTCAAGACCTGCCTGTCGATGGCGGACTGTCCGGAAGACCAAACTTGCGACGCCGCGCGGGGAACCTGCGCCGAGTGCGCGACCTCCGGGAACTGCACCGACCACGGGCGTCCGACTTGCGATCCCGCACTCGGCCATTGCGTGGCTTGTATCGACGACGGTGGTTGTTCCGACCCCACTCGCCATTGCGATCGAACCGTGGGCCAATGCGTCGGATGCACCTCATCGAGCGATTGCGGATCACCCCAGCTCTGCGATCCCGCCAGCTGGACGTGTGTCGCGCCGCCCTGATCTCAACCATGGGTCCGAATACTCTCCTCGCCGACGAGGTAATAATCGGGTGATGCGGCGGCTCGCCATCGCGGTCTTGCTGGTCGGGCTCATGCCCGCTCCATCCCGTGGTGACGGATCCGGGGGCGATCTGCGCGTGCGGTCGAGCGGTCCCCTCACCGTCGACGGGGGTCTCGTGTTCGCACTGCCCACGGCGCTCGTTCCAGGCCTTTCGACCGGCTTTGGGATCGGCGTCACGCGCGGTCGGGTATTGGCGTGGGAGGCGCGGGCGTCCTGGTCCACCGCGACGGAATCGTCGGTTGCCTGGACGGTCACTCAATCCGATCTCAGGCTGCGGGTGGGTGGCGTGATCCAGCACACGCTCGGGCGCGCGCGGGTCGGACTCCGGTTGGGCGTGGGTCCGACCATCGTGCACGAGACCCGCCTTCGAAATAGCAGCACCCTCGAGACCTCGGCGTTTTCGACGCTGCCCGCCGGCGAGGTCGAGGCCTTCGTGGCGGTGCACGTCTTCGGCCCCTGGCTGTTCAACATGGCGGGCGGGCCGAGCGCGGCGGTTGACAGCGGCAACCTGCGCGGCGGCTGGGTCAGTCTGATTGGCGTCGGGTGGCAGCCGTGAGGCGCGTGGGCCTTCTCGTTCTCTCCTGTGCGCTGTCCGCGGGCTGCAGCAAGCTGGAGGGACTGGGTGGTGCGGTGCCACCCTTGGTCCAGTTCCAGGTGGAGGCCACCGGTGATCTCGGATCGCTCCGGCCGCCAGGCGTCACCTCCGATGTGTCGCTGCGGATCGCGCTGGTGTGGGGGGCGCAGTGGTGGATCGAGCCGTTCTGCATCCTGCCGCCCGAGTCCGACAGCGCCGCCGCCGTCATCGCCGCCGGCTGCCGCGATCCGTTCGGATTCGTCCCGGCGCTCGTGGCAGCCAGCGTGCCGGTGAACATCGGAGCGCCCAGCTCGCTGCCGCTCTTCGAGCAGCCGCCGACTGATGTCTTGGTCGGCGCGAGCACCGCGCGGGTCGGTTATGCCAGCCTGGTCTTCTTCGACGATCGCGACGGGAGCGGAACGCTCGAGCTCTCGACGCCACACTCGAGCGCCTTCGGGCGAGACGGCCCGCCCCAGCAAGACTCGGTCGACTCCGCCGACGTCATCTACGGCGCCAGCTTCCTCACGATGACGGCGCCCGACGAGCGGGTGCTATTCCTCGACGGAACGTTTGACGAGACGAGCGCCTTCTACCCGCGCAGCGGCTGTCCGGATCCGGGGAATCAGCCGGCGCTGTTCACGAACGGATTTTCTGTGCTCGGCGCGGGCGGCTTCTCGGCGGCCGCAGGTTTCACCTCGTCGATCGCGGGGACCTTGCCGCCCGAGGATCCAAATACCTGCACCGGTGGCGTGCCCGAGACGACCTTGGTGGCCATCGGCGCGCAGGCGCCCGCGAACGTCAACGAGGTCTCTTGCACCGAGCGCACGCTGGACGGCACCACCCGATACCGTGAGCCACCCGCCGACATGCCGGATCTCAGGGACCGTGTTTCGGCCTGCGCGAGCCTCCCGTCGTTCGACGCGGGCAATCAGCCGAACCTCATTCAGTTCGTCGTCTCGGGCCGGTCGACCGATCACTGCAAAGGGCTGACGCACTACGCGCTGCGCGGCTGCCGAGAGAACGTCGCCTGCCCGGTCCCCGACTGGGACTTCACCGCGAATCCTCCCGCATGGTGGCCGTGCCCAAGCTGAAACGGTCGACGGCGCGCGCCACATTCGTGATCGCACTCGCGCTCGCCGTTCCGGCGGGCGCCGCGCCGCCGCCGGGCACCGCGCCTCTGCCCGGCGCAACGTCGCCGTCGTCCGCGCCCCCGGACGTGCGAGCGGCGATCGCCCCGCCGGCCGCGGCACCGCCCGCCGCGCCCAGCGACAGCGAGGGGGAACCGAAGCTCTCGCTGCCGACGGAGGCGGATCGCGATGCCTGGCGTAGGAGCGGCTTCCGAATGGGGCTGGGCGTCGCGTATGGCGATCTGGTCGGCCTGCAGGGCGCGCCGAGCGGCAGGCTGCTGGGATTCCTGCTGCGCCTCGGAGTTCGGCTCGATCCCGACTGGTCTCTGCTGGCGTCGCTCCAATATGCGCGGGCGTCTTCGGCAGGCGGCATCGATGGCCTGCGCTTCGCCGGCACCATCGATCCCACCTGGCACGCGACGTCTCATCTTTCGCTCGCGGTCGGTCTGGGGTTCGGCGGCATCGTCGAGGGGAGCACCAGCCGCCCGGACGTCAGTCCGTTGCCAGGCGAGCTCAGCTCGTCGTACACGTTCCCAGGCCCGAGCCCACCGCTGCCGAGCTGCAGTGGTGTCGGGATCGCCGCGCTCGCACGCGCGGAGTGGACGATCGTCCTCGGGCCACGCTCCGCGACCAGCTTCGCGATCGAGGCGGTCGGCCAATGGACGGGGTGCGTCGACGACACCGGCCGTGTCGACCTCGACACCGGCCAGGCGATCGTCCGGCGCCAGTGGTGGCCCCACACGGGTGGGACCGTGCAATGGGGGTTCACGTGGCGGTGAGCCGGACGATCTTCGCCTGCGCAGTGGTCGCCTCCACGGTCTCCTTGTCGCGTGCCAGTTTCGCGCAAACGAAACCCGACGCGGCGCAGACCGACGCAGGCGCCGACGTGGTCGACAGCGGAGCGCTCGGTGATGCTTCCGCGCACGCCGATGCGGGGGCCGCGGGCGACGCCGCTCCCAGCTTCGAGCCGCCCCGCGCGCTCGGCGAGACCAACGTCCCGTATCCCCCGGGCGCGCCTGCGCAGAGGGCGCCCGTCGTCGTGACAGTGAAGCTGCTGGTCGACACGGCGGGAACGGTTCAGAAGGTCGAGGTTCGCACCCCTGCCCAGGCGATCTTCGATGAGGCGGTCGTCGCGGCGGCGCGCGGGTTTCGGTTCGCGCCGGCGCGCTACGCCGGATCGCCCGTTCCCGTCGAGATCACCTTCACGCACACCTTTCTCCCGCCGCCGCCCCCTCCGCCCGTTCGCGCGGTCGACGAAGGTCCGCCGCGGACCGCGGTCCTGCGCGGCAAGCTGATCGAGCTCGGCACGCGCGCGCCCGTCACCGATGCGACGGTCACCGCGTTGGTCGGTGAGCGGCGATATTCGGTCGACGCCGACCGGCGCGGGCGGTTCCGTCTGCCCCTGCCGCCCGGAACGGCCCGCATCTCGGTCTACGCGCCCAGCCACAATCCGTTCCTGCAGCAGGAGACGCTGGGGCCGGCGCAAGAGCTCGCGGTCAGCTATTTCGTGGAGCGCGATCGCTACGACCCCTACGAGATCGTCGTGATCGGCGAGCAGCACCGCGAGGAGGTCTCCCGCATCACCTTGCGCGGAGCCGAGCTGCAGCAGATCCCGGGCACCTTCGGCGATCCGTTCCGGGTCATTCAGACCCTTCCCGGTGTGGCCTCGGTCGTGTCGCTGCTGCCCTTTCCGGTGGTGCGCGGCGCCAGCCCGGCCTCGACCGGATTTCTGCTCGACGGGACCACGATCCCGCTGCTCTATCACCTGCTCGTCGGGACCAGCGTCGTGCACCCGGAGTTCATCGACGAGATCCAATTTTACCCGGGCGGCGCGCCGGCCCCCTACGGCCAATACACCGGCGGCATCATCGACGGTCGGACGGCGCGCGCCCGCCCGGACGAGCACCTGCTCGACTTCGACCTCAACCTTCTGCAGTCGGGGGCTTTCGTGCGCGAGCCGATCGCGCCGCTCGGGGTGACCTTCACGGCGGCGGCCCGTTACGGCTACCCGGGGTTCCTCCTCGGCCTCGCGACCAACCAGATCTCGCTCTCCTACTGGGACTACCAGCTCCGCCTCGACGGCGGAAACGCGCGCAACGGCTGGACGGTGTTTGCCTACGGCGCCAACGACGAGCTCGACACCCGGGCGGTGACCTCCACGCCAGGCAGCCCCGCCCCGGCGCTCGCGCCTGCTCTGGTGCTCGGATTCGACCGCATCGACCTGCGCGATCACCAGACGCAGGGGCGCCTGGACGAGACGTACCGTCTGGTCCTCGGCTACGACCACACCTTCAGCATGGGGACCGACTTCACCATCTGGCTCGCGGAGCCGTCGGTCTCTGCGCGCTGGGCCGTAAGCGACAAGCTGACGCTGGACGCCGGTCTCTGGGGCGCCCTGCGCGATATCGTGCAGGGCACGGGGGCGAACGCCGCGGCCGGGCCCCTGGCCGCCATCACCTCGTCGCTCGCCAAGTCCTACGTCGGTGCTGCCTATCTGGAGGCACTGTGGCGACCGACGCCGCGGATCCTGATTCGCCCCGGTCTGCGCGTCGACGGTTACGAGGACGACACGGCCACCAAATCTTCCGTCGATCCTCGCCTCACCGTCCGCTACCGTCTCTTCGATCGCGACCTCCCCGACGTCCCGCCGGGCAGCGACGACAGCGCCGTGTGGCTCAAGGGGAGCGCCGGGATCTATCACCAGCCGCCCCGGTTCGTGCTGCCGCTCCCGGGTCTCGACATGCTGCCGCTCAAGTACGGCCTGCTTCGGTCCTATCAAACCAGCCTGGGCGCCGAGATCCCGCTGCGGCAGCACTTCCAGCTCTCGGTGGACGGCTACTTCAACTACATGGATCCGACCATCTTCGATCTCTCGGTGAACAGCAGCACGGTGGGGACCCCGCCGAACCAGACGGTGCTCCCGACGGCCATCATCACGCAGGCGATGGACGCGCAGGTGTTCATCGATCGGCTGACCCACCCGGAGATCGGGCGCTCGTATGGCCTGGAGCTCCTGCTGCGCCGCCAGTCGAAGTCGGGCCTGTTCGGCTGGATCTCGTACACTCTGTCGCGATCGGAGCGCTTGCAGGGGAGCACCTGGAAGCCCTATGACTTCGACCGCGTCCAGCTCCTCAACCTGGTTCTCGGCATGCGGCTGCCGCGCAACTGGGATCTCGGTCTGCGCGGTCAGTTCCAGAGCGGCCGTCCGACGACCATCAGCGATCCGACGCCCGCGACGCCCGCGAACCCGACGCCCGGATACAACGCCGGGCGGAACGACGGTTACTGGCGCATCGACCTTCGGGTCGACAAGCGGGCGGTCTGGAGGAAGTGGCTGCTCGATTTCTACGTCGACATCACCAACGTGGCTCTCCTCCCGGAGGAGATCCAACCAGGGACCGTGATTCGATACGTCCTACCGACGGTGGGCTTGCGAGCGAGATTCTGACCAGGAGAAGCCATGAACAACGGAAGCGACATCGGGAGCCACCTGCTCGACCTCATGCTGCGGGGTGGGTCTAGCTGGGTCCTCTACCTCCTCCTGGGCCTGAGCCTGGTGGCGGTCACGATCATGCTCGATCGAATCTGGTTCTACGTACAGGAGCGTCCGCCCAGGGAAAGGCTGGCCGCCGCGGTGGCCGAGCTCGGCAAGAACGGGGCGGCCGCCGCGCTGGCGAAGCTGACCGACGCGCGATCGATGGAAGCGGCCGTCGCGCGGGCCTGCCTGAGTCACGCCGGCGACGGCGTCGCCGCGGTCGAGGAGAGGAAGGCGGGCGCGATCGAGCAGGAACGGGCCCGCTACGAGCGCCGGCTGGCGTTCCTCGGAACGCTGGGCAACAACGCGCCGTTCATCGGCCTCTTCGGGACCGTGCTCGGCATCATTCGCGCGTTTCACGATCTGGCCGGGAACTCGTTGCAGGGGACCCAGGCCGTCATGGCCGGCATCGCCGAGGCGCTGGTCGCCACCGGCGTCGGGCTCCTCGTGGCGTTACCGGCGGTGGCCGCGTACAACATCTTCACGCGGCAGGTCGAGCGCGCCGCCTCCGCCTCCGAGGTGATCGCCCACGAGATCCTGGCCCTGCTCAAAGCCGACCCCGCGCGGGCCGGTGACGCGGCGGCGGAGAAGGCCTGATGGCCTCGGCCACCCGCAAGCGGGGCATCATCGCGGAGATCAACGTGACCCCGCTGGTCGACATCATGCTCGTCCTGCTGATCATCTTCATGCTGACCGCCAACCTGATCGCCAAGCAGGCGATCGAGGTGGAGCTGCCGCGCGCCAGCCAGAGCACCTCGCTCAACCCGACGACGCTGGCGATCACCCTGACCCGGGACGGAACCCTCTACCTCAACGGCACCCCGACGACGCCCGCTGGGCTGCGAGAGGCCGTATCGGCCGCCGTGTCCAAGGACCCCAAGACCCAGGCCATCATCTCGGGGGACAAGTCGGTGTCGCACGGTCGGGTCGTCTGGGTGCTCGATGTGGTGAAATCGCTTGGCGTGGCCTCGTTCGCGATCCAGATCGATCCCACGGCGATGACCGCGCCCGGAAGCCCATGATTCGAGACTCGCGGCTGCTCATCTGCGCCGGGCTCTCGGTGGTGGGCCACCTGGCGCTCGCCAACGGCCTCGGCCGCCTGCCGAGGCGGACGGACACCGCGAAACGAATCATCTCGCTGCGGGTCGTGTCGACCCCGCCCACCGTCGAACCGCCACCGGAGCCGGCCGCGGCGCCGCGAGCGCCCGCGCCGAAGCAAGTGACGCACGTCCGGGCCCGTGTGCGCACCGCCGCGCCGCCCACGACCGATCTCCCCAGGCAGGAGGCGCCGCCGCCGGACCGCCCGCAGGTCGCGAACACCGGTCCGGTCGGCCCCGTCTTCGGGGTGACGATGGAGTCGACCTCGCAGGCTGGCAGCGGGCCGGCGATGCCGATCGGCAACAGCGGCGGCGCGGTCGGCGCGACCGAGGACGCCGTGGCGCACGGCGGCGCCAAGGGGGCGATGGCGCCCGTTCCCGCTTATCAGGTGACGACCATGCCGCTTCCCCAGGGTCGCTGCGTCGGCAAGTACACCGACGAGGCGAAGCGCGCGGCCATCGAGGGAACGGTGATCCTCGATCTGATCGTGAGCGAGACCGGTCGCGCTCGCGACATCCATGTGGTGAGCGGGCTCGAGCACGGGCTGACCGAGGCGGCCATCGCCGCGCTCAAGGAGTGCCGTTTCAGTCCAGGCGAGAAGGACGGGGCGCCGGTCGCGGTGCGGGTTCGAGGGTTCAAGATCCGTTTCCTGCTGCAGAACGACGAGTAGCCAGAGGGAGCTTGACGATGAAGCACCGAACCGCCGTCTTTCGTGGAGTGGTCGCCGCGGGCCTCGCGCTGGTGCCGACGGCGTCGTGGGCCGCGCCCCAGATGAAGCCCATCGCCAAGATCGCCGCGGACGACGGCGTCCTCCACGAGGCGTTCGCGTTCTCCGACGGTGGGGCCAAGCTCGCCTACGTCAAGACCGACCCCACGGGGAAGACGACCCTTCACGTGGGCCCGCCCGGCGGCCGCAGCTCGACGACCGACATCACGTCGTTCACCCACGATCCAGAGAAGATCTTGTTCCTGGGCGGGCACTGGTTCGTGATCTCCAACGAGGGTGCTCGGCGCGCGGCCGTGGTGGGGCCGACCGGGCGAATCGAAAACCAGATCGGTGCGTTCGGCGACTGCGTCCTCTCCGGCGTTCGCGGCAAGAGCTTCGTCACCGTGACCGACAAGGGGGATACGCCGGCCGGCCACGCCTACAACATCGTCGCCTACAAACCAAACGGCGCGCCGATGGGCAGCAAGCTTGTCGCCATCGGCGCCGATGGGACCCTGGCCGGCAGCCAGGGGTTGCAGTTCGTCGCCTTCAGCGGCGGGTACCTGCAGGCCCTGGTCAAGAAAGCCGGACGATACGACGCCAGGGCCGACGTGCGCGGAGGCACCGAGCTCGCCGTCCTCGATATCCTGTCGGGCAAGACCGCCCCCGCGAAGACCCTGCCTTCGAGCCCGGCGTTCCTTCGCCTGGCCGACAAGCGCGCCGAAAAGCCGGGGCTGGAGACGTTCGTCCGGGTGGATGACGACTCCGCCGGGCTCGAGCTGGTCGGACCGGGGGAGAAGCTCCGCCCGCTGGCCCTCCCCACCAAGTTCTCGCTCTACGAGGCGGCTTCGCTGATGCAGCCGCCGTCGGTGGATCAGTTCTTCTTTTCGCTCACCGTCGATCCCCTCAACCCCGATCAGGTGGCCGCGCACAAGAAGGGCACCCGCGCGCTGCACCTCTTCGAGGTGAGCCTCGGCTCGGCCCGGGCCACCCTGCTCGGCCAGATCCCGCTCGAAGGGGCGGAGAGCTGCGCGTGGGCCGCGGGCGGCAAGAAGCTGGCGGTCCTCAAACGCACGCGCGAGAGCGGCCGCAACGACATCGTGATCTTCGGCCGCTGATCGAGCGGCGCGCCAGCGCCAGCGCCCATCACGCGGGCGTCATCGTTCGACCCGGAGCGCCCTCTCCGGACTGGAGGCGAACCGAGCGTCGCTGTGGTTGGCCGGGAGGCGCACCATGTTCGCCGGTTGCCGGTCGCTCAGAGCCTGGGCCGGGCCCACCGGGGACCTCGCCCCGAGCTGATTCATGGTCCACACGATCCGCGTGAACGCCGTGACGGCATTGAGCACGGCCAGGATGCACAGGCTCCCGGCCGTGACGGCGTAGACCGGATGGGGCACGAACCCTTCGGCCCGGTGGCCGAAGAACGACGAGAACGCCAGGGCGATCCCGAGGACCGCCAGCCGATCGGCCCGCTGCATGAGCCCCTCGCTGCCCACGACGCCCAGGGTCTCGGCGCGGGATCGCGCGTAGCTGACCGTGAACGACAGCACCAGGACCGCCAGCGAGACGAACATGATCGGTGTTCCGGCGTAGTAGACGACGCAACCACTGAAGACCAGACCGTCGCAGATTCTGTCGACCGTCGAGTCCAGGAACGCGCCCCGCGGCGATGCCATCTTCTTCGCGCGCGCCAGCTGACCGTCGACGACATCCAGAGTACCGCCCGCGATGAGCAGCGCCGAAGCGAGCGCGAAATGTCCAGACGCGATCGCCAACGCCGTCGCGATCGCGACGACCAGGGTGAAGATGGTCACCTGGTTCGGCGTCAGCCGACTGCGGAGGGCCAGCCGGAAGAGCGGCCCGAGCATCCAGTAGTAGTAGCCCACGAAGAGCGGGCCAAAGAGCCGATACCCTGCCCCTTTGGGTTTCGAGGGGGGCACCTTCGCCGAGCCACGCCAGAGCAACAGGAGATAGACCGCCAGCGGGACCGTGAAGAAGGCGATGAACCCGAACAGGTAAGGCAGATCGCTCGCGGGTGTCGGCGACGCCGGGCTCATGCCGACCTCCGGCCCGGGCCGGTCGCGGTCCGCGCGGGGACACGCCAGAGCCGCTCCGCGACGATCGACCGCAGGATGGCCGCGTAGGCGCGCGCGTTGACACGACCGAAACGAATCACCAACGCGAGACCGTTGGTCACGCTGCCGGACCGATCCTCTCTACGACCGAGCTTCATGCTTCGCCACCCACTTCACATCGAATCGAACTGCAATCCATGCGCCGCGCTTTCCGATGCCGGAACAAGAGCGATGGATTCATGGATGAGTGTTGGAGTGTCAGATGACCGTCAAACTTTCAACGGCGTCCCGCTGGAACGACCACCATTGAATCGAGTCCTGGTTCGGCCCGAGGCTTGCTTCGAGCTGTTTTGCTCGAAACATGGCGTTTCATGTTTCGACAGTCAGACTCTGCAACCGAGACCACAACGAGACGGCGGAATGAAGATTGGCATCGTCACCGAGTACTACTACCCGACCCTGGGCGGCATTCAGGAGCATGTGCATCACTTCGCCAAGGCCGCGCGACAACTGGGTCACGAAGTCCGCATCGTCACGCCAGAAGTGCGTGACAATCTGGCGTCGGTCGGCGTTGGGCGAGGCCGGCTGGTCGACACGGCTTCCCAAGATCGAGAGAGCGGGGTCATCCGCCTCGGCGTCTCGGTGCCCGTGTTTTCTGGAAGCTCGATCGCGCGGGCATCGTCCGGCTCCGGTCTCTCTGCGCGCACCATGGAGCTGCTGCGCGCCGAGCAGTTCGATGTCGTCCATCTGCACTCCCCCCTGATGCCCACGCTTCCGCTGTTGTTTCTCAGAAACTCGAACACGCTCAACGTCGGGACCTTCCACAGCGTCGTCGACCGGAGCCTGCTGTACGCCAGCCTCGGCCGGCTTTTCCAGCGCTACGCCGATCGCCTGGACGCCGCCGTCGGGGTGTCGGAGACCGCCCTCGCCGGTGTGAGGCGGTACTTTCGCGCCCCGTGGTGCGTGATCCCGAACGGTGTCGACGTGTCTCTATTTTCCTCCGGCCGTCGGCGGCCCGAGCTCGATGACGGGCGGCTCAACGTCTTGCACGTCGGCCGCTTCGATCCCCGCAACGGCGTCGATCGGGTGATCCGTGCCTGGGTCCGCGTCAGGCGGGCGGGCACCGATGCCCGATTGATCCTGGTCGGCGACGGACCGCTGCGGGGAGCCTATGAGGCGATGGTCCCGAGCGATCTCCGTGCCGACGCCCACTTCGTCGGTTTCGTTCCGAGCGCGGAGCGGGTCGACTACTACGCCTCTGCGGACGCCCTGCTCTGCCCAGCCCTGGGTGGCACCTTCGGCATCATCCTCCTCGAGGCGATGGCGGCCGGATGCGCGATCGTCGCCGCCGACACCTCTGGCTTTCGAAACATCATGCAGGATGGGGTTCAGGGTTTCATGGTCGACCTGGCAGGCGATCCGGATTGTGCGGCCCTGGCTGAAAGAACCAATCGCCTCCTCACGGATGCGGTCTTGCGCCGCCGCTGCGCCGAAGCCGGCCGACGGACGGCGGCTGGCTTCGACTGGGCCGTGGTCGCCGGGCGGATCATCGATCTCTATGACCGGTTGCGGAGCGGCCGGGGCCCCGATGCGCTCTCGGCGGCCTGACCGTCGCTAGGCCTTGAACCGGCGAATAGCGGCCAGCGCCGACCGCGAAGGGTCGACGAACAGGAGGCCGAGTCCCGTCACGGCCACCCCTTCCGTCGAGAGGCCCCGGCGAATCCATCGCACTTCGGCCTCCACGCTGAGCGGAGCGTCCTGTCCGGGCAGTTGAAACCGCAGCTTCATCCGCTCGCCGATCGGGTGCGCCCGATCGGTGGCGACGAACAGTCCTCCCGTGCTGATGTTCTCGGTGTTCGCGACATAGGAAGCTCGCTCCGTCTCCACCTCGACCCGTGTGGCCAGCTTGTAGCGCTCCGGCCGGCGGCGCTCGGTGCGAAGGCCGCCGAGACCAATCACGGTGAAGGCCACCGCGCTGCTACCGGCCAACACGCCCCCGAACCAGAACGCGAAGAAACCGAACGATCGAGCGAGCTCGAGTTGACCGGCCTCGGGAACCTGGCCGGTGTCAGAATCGTAGAAGGCCTTCGATCCCTTGCCTGCTAGGTTCATGACGGTCACCGTTGATGCTGCGATCAACGCGAGGGCGGCACAAGTCGCCCACACCATTCGAGGGTTGATCCGATGCGTCGGACCTAACAACCCGCGTTCTCACGACTCGTCATCATCATGGGGATCTGGCGCGCCCCGAGACCCCCCGATACCGAAGCAGCGACGACGAGGGTGTCAGACCCCTGCACCGCTCGTCAAGGATTGCGACGTGGCTGAGGCGTCCAACCCGGCTGGCCGCCCGCCGCTTCGTGGGATCCGGCTACCAGCCGAGCTTGGCACGGAGCTCGGCCGCGAGCTGCGTGGCCATCAACATGTTCTCGGCGACGTTGGGATGGTACTGGCAGGCGGCCTTGTCGCTGGTCTGCGCGGCGATCTGGTCGAAGAATTCCACCTTGGTGTCGCCGGCCGTGGTGCGCATCTGGACGGCGTCGCTGATGTGCCCCTCGATGGTGGTCAGATCCGAACCGGAGAGCAACGGGCCGATGATGCAGACGATGAACGCGTCGGGGTACTTCGCGCGGATCGTCTGCAGCAGCGCGACGTAGGTGTCGCGGAACGCCGTCCCCGGATCGCCCTTGCCGTTGCTGATGTCGTTGGTACCGAGGTTGATGACCACGGCCTGGGGCTTGATGTGGAAATCCCAGCTCGGCGTGACGTCGTTGGCAAGCGTGCGCGCGTAGACCATCGGCATCGTGTCGGTGGTGTCGCCGCCGTAGTTCCGGATGACCCCCCGCCCAGACGCGGCGATGGTGCTCACCTCCGCGCCGAGCGCGCGCGCCGCTACCGCCTCGTACGTGTCGAAGTGGCTCTCGGTGCTGTAGCACTCGGTGTCGCTGACCATCCCCAGATCGCCGTAGCCACAGGTGATGGAATCTCCGATCACCTCGATGAGCCGAGACGGTCCGGACGGCGGAGCCAGCAGCGCGCCGCCGCCCCCGACGCTGAGCGCCGTGAGCTGGGAGTCCCCCTGCGGCCCCTCGGTCTGCCGGTACAGCTCGACGGTGTGCTCGCCCGCCCCGAGCCCGGTCGCGACCGGAAACGTCCCCGAACCGGAGGTCGTGGTGAACGCGGGCTGCGACGTTCCGTCGACGACCGGCCTGTAGATGAACGCCCCGCCCGACAGCGTGGCGGACAGGGACGTGCCGGTGAGCCGCGCGACGAAGCCCGTCCCCGACCAGGAAAAGCGGGGCTGGGTGGGATTGGAGATATCGACGCGGCCGAACCAACGCACGCCCGCGGCGACCACGCCACCCTGCGAGGCGCCACCGGAGCCACCTGCGCCGCCCGTCGTCCCTCCTCGCCCCGCGCTGCCCGTCGCGCCCGCGCTGCCCGCCGCACCCGCCGCGCCTG
>JADGRB010000436.1 GCA_017881315.1 Pseudomonadota bacterium | reverse complement strand
TACTAACGTGAGAAGAAGCCATGCCCCATCGTCTCTTGGCCGTTCTCTTGGCGCTGGGTCTCGCCTGCTCCTCGTCGAGCAGCTCGACCACTGACGGCTCTGGCACGGGGGGCGGTTCGCCCGGAACGGCCGGCACGACCGGCGCGGGCGGCGTGGCCGATCACTCCGGCACCGGGGGAGGCGCGGCTGGGGCGGGCGGCGCGACGGGAGCGGGCGGGACGGCAGGCCACCTTGGCACCGGGGGCAGCGGTACGGGCGGGACCGCGACCGGAAGCGGGGGGCGCGGCGGCGCGAGCGGGCACGGCGGTACGGGCGCGGGCGGGACCACCGGCAGGGGCGGCTCGACGGGTACCGGTGGAGCGACGGGGAGCGGCGGGAGCCAGCACGACGGGGGCTCCGACGGCCCGGCGACATCCTGCCCGACAAACGTCCCGATGACCGGCAGGTGCAGCGGCGCGTTGACGTGCACCTACGGATCCTCTGTCTGCTGCGGCGTGAGCCACTCGCTCTATACGTGCACCTGCTCCGGGAGCTTGTTCCTCTGCACGATGACGTCCGAATGCAACATCATATGTCCGGACGCCGGACGCTCAGGCTGAGCGCGCCCCGACGTTTACCTGACGCCGAGCGCTCAGACCGAGCTCGCGCAGGCAATGCAACGAACCCAGGTCCCCTAAATCACCGACGAGGCTCGACAGGACGCCCAACGATCTGTCCCGCCGCGTTCAGCACTGCCCGCCCGATCCGCGACTCCGATTCGCCGGTGAAAAGAGGGCATCGGCCGCGATCGTGGGATAGTGCTGGCGCTGGTCGAGGCTGTCATCGGTGCCTCGTCGCCGAGAACTTGGCACTCGGCCTTGAATCGATCGGATCAGACTCGGAGGTGCTGCTTGACGATACTTAGCAGGTCGTCGATCGCGAACGGCTTCGCAAGGACCGCCTCTGTAATGTCGCTCCGTCTAGAAGGTTCAACGCCCGTCAGGAATACAAAAGGCGGCGTGGAGCTCCCGAGTAGCACGCGCGCACAAGTCAAGAAGGCACGGCCGTCCATGTCGATCATCGTGAGATCGGCCAGCACCAGCGTGGGCACCGTTTCTCCCAACATGCGGAGCGCGGCAATCCCTCCTGGTACGGCGAGAGCCCCGTAGCCCGCCCCCTGGAGCACCTCAACCACGGTGGTGCGGACGTCTTCGTCGTCATCGACGACCATAACCCATTGCGCCACCTCGCCCACGGTTCGGATTCCGGACGTAGCCGATCACAATTCGGGGCTGAAGCAGGTGCATCCGGTTTGGCCGTTGCAAACGGCGCCAGTCGGCGAGTAGGTGCATTGGATGCCATTGCAACAGGGAACACTCGCACTACACCCCTGACCGTAAAGCGCACAAACGCCTGCGTCGGTCGACGGGGGGGGCCCACAGGTTCCGATTCCTCCCGGCGCGACATTGCACACGAGCCCCGTGCAACAGTCACCGGTGGCGGTGCAGGTGCCGCCCGGCGAAACGCAGATGATGCCGCCGTCGTTGGGGGTAGTTGTCAAACAGCGCAGCGTCCCGGTCGAATCGGGAACGCACGGGCTCAAGTGGCAGCACTCGGCCGCGGTGTTGCACGTCTGTCCCGGTTGCCGGCAGCAGGTGGGATCGTCCCCCTTGAAGATCCCGGTGCCCCCGTCGCCGTTGCACGCGCCCGAGCCCAGGCAGCGCGGCAGCCCGAGCGTGTCGTAGGCGCAACACTGGACCTTGGGAGAAACCACGCACTGGCAGTCGCTCTCGGCGTTGGAGCACGCGTTGGCGCCTCCGGTGAGCCGGCAGATGCCGCCCGGCACCTGGTTCCCCGTGTTCATGGA
Source organism: Pseudomonadota bacterium (assembly GCA_017881315.1). Classification (GTDB taxonomy): domain Bacteria; phylum Myxococcota_A; class Polyangia; order Fen-1088; family Fen-1088; genus JADGRB01. Next base: position 1,836 of record JADGRB010000436.1, on the reverse strand, counting down.
GCAGACCCCGATGCTGACGTTCCCGCCGCTCGCTGGCGTGCAGTGGACGATGCCCGTGCCGCCGGTGACGCCGCCGCAGCACTCGGTGTCGCTGGTACAAAGGCTGTTCAGGATCTTGCAGCCCAGGCCAGGCTGGCAGACGTTCACGCCGGTGAGCGCCCAGGGGCCGCAATTCTTGCTGCAGCAGCTGCCGCATCCGTTGCAAAGGACGCCGTCGTGCGCGCAGTTACCGGTGCCGGTAGTCCCCACGTCCGTGCAGACGCCTTCAGTCGCGCCCGAGGCCTTCGAGCAGAAGCCGCCGCAGCAGTCGAGATCGCGCGCGCAGACGTCGCCGGGCTGGATACAGAACGACGCGCCGAGGACGCACTTGCCGCCCGAGCAGAGACCTGAGCAGCATCCGCCCGCGCCGCCGTCGGTCGCCGTGCAGGGGTTGCCCGCGGTCAGGCAGGTACTGTTGAGCGGATGGCACTTGCCGCCGGTGCAGGTTCCGCTGCAACAGGCCGACGAATCGGTGCAGGTCTGATTATCGGCGGTGCAGCTCGTGGCACTGCTGCAGACACCCCGCGTGGTGTCGCACTGGAGGTTGCAACAGTCGGTGGCCACACCGCACGAGCTTCCCGATCCGCGGCAGGTCGTGACAGACGAGGCGCAGGTCTTCGCCACGGGATCGCAGGACTGTGAGCAGCACTGGGCGTTCGACGCGCAGGCGGCGCCCACCACTGTGCAGGTGACGCCTGCCCCGCCGGTTCCGAGCGATCCGGCCTGCCCTCCGCCTCCCCCGCCGCCGCTTCCGAGCGTTCCGGCGTGGCCTCCGCCTGCCCCGCCGGTTCCGAGCGATCCGGCCTGCCCTCCGCCTCCTCCACCGCCCGTCCCAGTGCTAGGCGTCTTGGCGGAGCTGTTGCCGCAGGCGGGGATAGCGAGCAACACCGCGACGAGAAGAGCGGCGACCGGGATCGAACTAGAGGAAGGCTTCATGCCTAGATCTAGAGCCACAGGCAGAGTGAAACGGCTCACGAATCCGTCCCCGGTGAATCACGGCCGCTTCGCTCAATAGTCACGCTCGTCCATCGACCGACCGCGCATGCGGATTGAGCTAGAGACCCGTGAAAGAGACATCTCTGCTGGAAATGTTAAGGGTCCTTGCATCCCGGTAACGCCGGTAGGAGCGCCCCCGCAAGCTCAACAACGGCGCGCCCCGACTGATCCGCCTTCTGAACGCTTCCCGAACTGCTCAAGAGCACCGCAACAACCGGGTTGCCGTCGTCCGCGCGGCTCTACGGCGCGTCCGGGTGACGATCCTCCAACTTCATCTCCTCACGCTCGTTGAACTGCATCACGGCCTACGAGACCGCTGTCGAAGGGCCATCGAAAACCGGCCCGTTTCAGTGCGTGACGGCCGCGCCCGTGTACGCGATCGTCGCGTCGGGGGTGGGCGTCTTGGTTGGTGAGAAGCCCACCGCCTTGGTGGCCGACACCAGGACGACCTGGAACGTTCGCGTGGCGAGCATCTCGGGGAACGATCCCTGTCGCGCGCCGATGGTCAGAGTCTTCGTCGCCTCGGTCCAGGTGATCGGGATGCGCGTGAATCCGCCGGCCTCGTAGTCGTTGGTCTGTCCGTCGTCTTCGTACAGCGTGAACGACGCGTCGGCGCCCGTGTACACGTACAGGCGAATCGGATCGGCGGGTTTCTCGTCGGTGAATTGCAGCGCGGGGCCAACTGGAACAATCGAGCCGGCTCGGACGAAGACCGGCATCGCGTCGAATGGCGCGGCGGCGGTGATCGTCTTGCCGCCGGCTTGAAAGCTGCCGTCCCAGAAGCTGTACCACCCGGCCGCC
>JADGRB010000435.1 GCA_017881315.1 Pseudomonadota bacterium | reverse complement strand
GCCGCTCGGCGAGCCGCGCGGCAGCGGCGGGCCAAGGCGCGTCTCGTCGAGCGGCTCGCCGGCATCCCCCGCGTCGAGCCGCGCCGCCAGCGCTGCCAGCGCTGGCGCGGCGCGTGGCCAGTCGTCGAGCGCGGCCTGCAGCGTGGGAGCGACTGGGCTCGCCCGCGCGAAGGTGCGGCCCCCACGGCCCACCACCAGCAGCGCGCCGTCCCGCGTGCCATCGCGCAGCGTCGCGAGCCTCATGCGAGCAACCTCAGCCTCACCCGATCAGTGTAGTAAGCTCGCCCGAAATGGCCAAGGACGCCAAGGAAGATCCGGAGGCGCTCAAAGCGCGCCTCGCCGAGCTGCGCGTAGAGATCGACGCCGCCGACGACGAGATCTTGAAGCTCCTCAACCGACGGGCGGGCTTTGTCGGCGAGGTCGCCGATCTGAAGACGGCGCTGGCGGTCCCGTTCTACGTCCCCTCGCGCGAGCGTCAGATCGGTGAGCGCCTCGCGGCCGGCAACCCCGGCCCGTTCCCCACCGGATCGATCCGCGCCGTCTTTCAGGAGATCTTCAGCGCCTGCCTGACGCTCGAGAAGCGGGTGCGGGTCGCTTACCTCGGACCGGAGGGAACCTTCTCGGACATCGCGGTCAAGTATCAGTTCGGGTTGTCGGCGCGCGCGACGCCGATGGGGACGATCGCGGCGGTGTTCGAGGAGGTCGAGCGCGGCAACGTCGATTTCGGCGTGGTTCCCGTCGAGAACACCACCGAAGGGATGATCAACCCGACGCTCGACTGTTTCATCGACAGCGACCTCAAGGTCAGCGCCGAGATCGCCATGGAGATCAACATGTGCCTCATCGGCCGGGCGGGCAGCTCGCTGGCCCAGATCGAGCGCGTCTATTCGTTGCCGGTCGCGCTGGCCCAGGTTCGGCACTTCCTGGCCGCCAATCTGCCGCGCGCGGTGCTGGTCGAGGCGCGCTCGACCGCCGACGCCGCGCGGATGGCGCACGACGATCCGCAGGGCGCGGCCGTCGGGTCCGAGCTGGCAGCCAAGCTCAACGACCTCGAGGTGCTGCGCCGCAAGATCGAGGATCTTCCCCACAACATGACGCGCTTCCTGGTGCTCGGGCACGAGCAGGCCGCACCGACGGGGCACGACAAGACCTCCCTGCTGCTGGTGACCCGCGACGAAGCGGGGATCCTCTACCGTGTCCTCGGCACCTTCGCGGAGCGCGGCCTCAACATGACCAAGATCGAGAGCCGTCCCTCCCGGCGCCGCCCCTGGGAATACGTGTTCTTCGTCGACATCGACGGCCACGAACGTGACGCCCCGGTCGCCGCCGCGCTGGCGGATGTCCGCAAGGTCTCCGAGTCGGTGAAGGTTCTGGGATCGTATCCGCGCGCCGACGGGCGCGGCGGCTGAATATTGCGGGTTGCGTCGCAACAGCGGAAGCCGCGGCCGCGCAACGGATCTGCCCCGATCGCGCCCTGGTTTTGAACGCTGTTGCGGCTCTCGCAACAGCAAAATTGCTCAAGGGGCGTTTCTGCGCGGCCGATGAATGGCTATGCAGATGCCGAAACAGATCCTCATCGTCGATGAAGAACCCGCGCGGCGCGGAGAGCTCATCCGGCTGGTGCAGGGACTGGGCTGCGAGCCGGTCGCGAGCGTCAGCGCGGCGGACGCGATCGCGCGGCTCGGCGAGGCGCGCTTCGATCTTTGCATCGTCGATCTGGGGCTCCCGGCCGAGGAGGGCACGGCCGTCATCATGAAGGCGCACACCTGCCGCCCGCCGGTGGTGGCGGTGGCGCTCACCACCCACGGCGCGGGTGCCGGCGCCGTCGAAGCGCTGCGGGTAGGAGCCGCCGAAATCGTCGCCAAGCCCATCTGTCCGGGCGGATTCGCCGATCTGCTGCGCCGGCTCATGACCCCCGCCTGGGCCCGTCGGCCGGTCTCCGGTGCGGCGGTCATCGGCGACCATCCCAAGATGCAGGACCTCCTCGATCGCGTCGATCAGATCGCCGACACCGACGCGGCGGTCCTCATCCGCGGCGAGACCGGCACCGGCAAGGAAGTGATCGCGCGTCTGATCCACGGCGCCAGCGCGCGGCGCGCCGGTCCGTTCGTCGCCGTCAACCTGGCGGCGATACCCGAAGCCATGGCCGAGGCAGAGCTCTTCGGCCAGGTGGGCGGGGCCTTCACCGACGTCGACAGGCCCCGGGCGGGCCGCCTGGTCGCTGCCCATCGCGGGACGCTCTTCCTCGACGAGATCGGCGAGATGCCCCGCAGCGTTCAGGCCAAGCTGCTGCGGGTTCTCCAGGAGCGGACGGTGACGCCGATCGGCGGTGGTGGCGAGGCCGTTCCCATCGACGTGCGGGTCATCGCCGCGACCCATCGCGACCTCGACGGCCTCATCGCCGACGGCCGGTTTCGCGCGGACCTCTACTACCACCTCGACGTGGTGCCGATCGAGATTCCGCCGCTGCGCGCGCGCCGAGAGGACGTTCCCGCGCTGGCCGAGCACTTCCGCGCCGAGGTGAACGCGCGCGAGGGGCGAAGCGTCCCCGGATTCGCGCTGGACGTCATGCGGCGCTTTACGCACTACGCCTGGCCCGGCAATGTCCGCGAGCTCGAGAACCTGGTCGAGCGGCTGGTGGTACTGGCCGGCACGCGCATGGTGGTGATGGACGATCTGCCCCCCCACTTGCGCACCCAGGTGATCGATCTCCAGCGCGCGGCGCTCGACCTACCTGTGGGCGGCTTCGATCTGCGGGTCTTTCTGACCGAGCTCGAAGAAAGGTTCATTGCCGAGGCGCTCGAACGAACGGGAGGCAACCGCTACCGCGCGGCCGAGCTGCTGGGCATCAATCGGAGCACCCTGGTCGAAAAGCTCCGTCGCCGAAACGTCGCCTGAGGGGGAAAAACACACATTGTCCGTCGGTGAGCGTTGCGCGCATCCAAGCGCGCCGAACGCCGCTGACGTCGGGGATCTGGAGACCGTCACCGGGTTGACGGCGCGCTAAAATGCCGATCGCCAATTCGTTGACGCTCGGTCTGGCTGGGCTGCGCGAAGTGGCCGATCTGCGCGGGGCGTGACCTGCCACGAACGTGGCACGCGATGTGCTCATTGATTAGGTCATGCCGACCACGACGACCAAGCGGAAGCCGACGACGAAGACGACCACCTCCAAGAAGCCTGCGAAGAAGGATCTGGTCGCGCGGCGGAATGAGTACGCAGCCAAGTTCTTTCCCTACATCGAGAAGGTCGCGCGGCGCCTGGCGCGCCGGCTTCCGGCCCACGTCGAGATCGACGACCTGATCTCCTCGGGCGTCATCGGCCTCATGGAGGCCGCCGAGCGGTTCGACCCGAGCCGCGTCGACCGGTTCGAGGCGTTCGCCGAGTTTCGAATCCGGGGCGCCATGCTCGACGACCTGCGCTCGCGCGACACGCTCTCGCGCGACATGCGTCGCCTCTCCAACGAGCTGCGCGACGCCACCCGCCGGCTCGAGTCGCAGCTCGGCCGCACGCCCGACCACGAGGAGATCGCCAAGCGTCTCGGCGTCGGGGTCGAGGAGCTGTACGCCCGCCAGCAGAAGCTCTCGGGCTCGTCGGTGGTCGGCATCGATGACGCCGGTCCGGATCTGCTCGAGCGGACCGGCGATGCGTCGGCCGACGATCCGTTCGAGCTGGCTTCGCGC
>JADGRB010000434.1 GCA_017881315.1 Pseudomonadota bacterium | reverse complement strand
GCGACCACCGACCTCGAGGTGAAAGGCGCGTTCAAGAACGGGCACCTCGGTGCGCTGGCGGTCTGCGATCTCGACCAGGACAGCTTCGACGATCTGATCATCGGGGCGCCCGACGAAGACGACACCCGCGGCCTGGGCGGCGTCGGCGCGGTGTACGTCGTATTCGGCGGCGGTGCGTCCGCGACCGTCGACCTTTTTTCCACCGCGGGCGGCCAGGGGGTTCATTTCTACGGCTTGAACGGCGGCGATCATCTCGGCGCCGCCGTCGCCTGTGCGGACCTGAACAGCGATGGCTATGCCGACCTGGTCGTGGGCGCCCCGGGTGGGACCGACGGCACGGGCAACGTCTACGCCGTGTTCGGCGGATCCAACCTCAAGACCAACAAGGTCATCAATCTCGCATCGACCAACCAGCTGCCGGACGTCCACTGGCAAACCAGCGTCGTCGGCGCGAACCTGGGCGCCGCGCTCTACGCCGGGGATCTGAACGCCGATCATCACGCGGAGATCCTCGCCTCCGCGCCGGGCGAGCAGAAGGTTCACCTCTACACGAACGTGGTGGCGACGGCGGCGCCCATCGACGTCGAGCTGCCCGACCACGTGACGTTCTCGGGCTTGAGCGCCACCACGATCACCGCAGGCGATCTGGACGGGGACACTGCGAACACCGGTGCGCCCTTCGACCTCGCGTTCGGCGTTCCGAGCTACCTCGCCCCCAACCAGACCGAGCCCTTCGGCGCCGTGTATCTCTTCTCCGACGTGAACCCCGTGGGCACCACGCAATACGGCGCCTGAGTCGGGGCCGCCAACCCGCCAACGGTGACGATGGTAGGAGACAAGATGAGCCAATACGGGACTTCCGTGCTGGCGTTCGATTCGGGTGGAGGGCAGGACCTCCTGGTCGGCGTGCCGGGCGACGGCAGCAGCGGCACCGGCTCGGTCTTCGTCTACGAGAACGACTCCAACTTCTTCAAGGCGGCGATGCGCGCTTCGACGGATCATCAGCGGACCATCTCGGGATTGGTCGCCGGCGGACGCTTCGGCTCGGCGCTGGCGAGCTCCGCCTCGGGCGTCACGGGCAGCGGCGGGGCGCGGCTGGTGGTGGGCGCGCCGCAGGCCACCTTCGGCAACGGGCGCACCCAGGCCGGCGCCGCCTACATGTTCCAGGGAGATGCAGCCCGGAGCTTCCCGCTCCTCGATCAGCTCTTCGGAGCGGCGGCGATGGACCAGCTCGGGACAGCGGTCGCCGGCGGGCAGATCAACCACGGCGACATGATCGGCGATCTGGTCGCCGCCGCCCCCTACGCGACCGGCGTCGACACGCAGTCGGGCGCGGTGTACGTACGCTTCGGGCAATAGCGAAGCTTCGCGATCAGGTGAGTCGCGGACTCACGCGGCTGCAGTCGGCCTCGGAGCTACGGGCAGGGGCCGAAGACCACGCTGGCGCCTTTGCCCCAGTCCGGGGCGACGAGATCGTCGTAGCCGTCGCCGTCCACATCGGCGACGGACAAGTTGATCGCCGTCCAGGTGATCGGAACCGGCGTGGGCTGGCCGGTGCGAAAGTGGCCGTCGCCGGTGCCGAAGTAGAGCAGGATGCGCGGATCGCTGATGTAGCCGAGCGCCAGATCCTGGTTGCCGTCGTGGTCGAAGTCACCCATGGCAGCGGAGGCGAGGTTGGCCTGGATCGCGGTGATGAGGCCGGTGGGCTGGCTGAACCCGCCCTTCCCGTCGCCGAGCATCACGATCAGCTGCTTGACGACCTGATCCGCGAACACGATATCGGTGTGTCCGTCATTGTTGAGATCGCCGGTGGCCATCGCGGCCGCGCCGAACGTGTTGTAGAAGGTGGACGCGGTGAAGCTCCGACCGCCGTTGTTGATGAGCAGGCCCGACGCCGCGCCGTAGCAGCCGACGACGAGGTCGGGCCGGTGGTCCTCGTTGGCGTCGACCACCGCCACCCGGATCGGCTCCCGACAGACCGCCTGGTCGACGCGCGGGAGGAACGCCGCGGGGCCGCTGGCCCACATGATGCCCACGGTGCCGAGGTCGTAGACCGGGACGGCGATGTCGAGGTGCCCGTCGCCGTCGAGGTCGGCAATGGCGATATCCTGCAGCTCCGCCTGTTGCGTGCCTGAGTAGACGACAGGCGTGAAGCCGCCCGGCCCCGAGAGGAGTAGGCCCACCCGGGCGTAGCCGTCCGCGGCGGCGAGATCGACGACGCCGTCTTCGTTCAGATCGGCCGCCGCCAGCTTGTCCTCGTACAGGTTCGACAGACCGTAGACGTCGGGGTCGGCGAAACTGCGCGGGGCCGTCTGTCGGAACACGCCGGTCTGGCCGGTAACGAGGGCGGTGACGACGTCGAGCCGCCCGTCCCCGTCGACGTCGGCGACGATTGCGTCGTGCGTCGGCTCGGACGCGCCGAGGTACACCGACGCGCAGCGCCCGGCGGGAGCCATGCCGCCACCAGCATCGCTCCGGGTGGGGGTCTCGGCGTCGGCGGACGTACCAGCGTCGGGCCGCACGTGCGACCCGGCCGCGCCGCCCGCGCCCGCCGCGCCCCCTCTGCCGCCGCTCCCCCCGGTCGATCCGCCTCTGCCGCCGGTCCCCCCCGTCGCGCCGCCTCTGCCGCCATTGCCCCCGGCGCCGCCGGTCCCGCCGGTCACGCCCCCTCTGCCACCGGCTCCCGCAGCGCCGCCCGTGCCCCCGATCGAACCCCCGGTGCCGCCCGCCCCCGCCGCTGAACCGCCCGCGCCGGCGCCACCCGAGCCGGCTCCGCCCCCCACGCCGGTACCGCTCTGACCGCCTCTGCCGGCGGCACCTCCGCCGGATCCGCCGCCGAGGCCGGCGCGTCCTCCAGTCCCAGCCGCGCCCGCTCCGTTCCCCCCTCCTCCCACCCCGGCCGCGCTCCCCCCCTTCCCGCCTGGCGCTCCTGCTCCGCCGGTACCCGCGCCGCCGCCAACGCCGGACCCGCCGCCGCATGCGCTCGCCAGTGATAAGACGGCCACGCACCCGAGGATAGGAAAAGCTCGACGCATATGCCTCTTGCGGCTCCAGCGTAAGCCCAGGCCCTGGCCGAGGCAATCATTCGGTCCGCCGATCGAATCGTCGGTCTACGCCCGACAGTCTGACCCTCAGCGCGTCATCGAAATGCTGGCGCTCGCCTGGTTCCGCCAAATTTCGACCGTGACCTTCTGCCCGGCCGTGCTCGCCGCGTATGCGCGATTCAGGTCATCCAAGGAGGCCACGCTTTGGCCATTGAACTGGTCGATGACGTCGTTGTTGAGAAGGCCATCGGTCGCAGCCTGGCTCCCCGCCGGGACGGTGAGCATGAAGACGCCCACGGCGAAGCCGCGACCGACCAAGGAAAACTCGCCCGCACACAGGTTCTCTATGGTTGCGCCACGCCAGGTGGCCGTCGTCATGCAGTCACGTGTCCCGCCGTCGGTACTGACCGGCTTGTTGCCGACATTCCCGAACGGCGGCGTGGCCGCCTGAGCACGCAGCCCGGGCACCGTCACGCCGTACTGTTCGGTCGTCGGTGCCGGCAGGCTCATGATGCCGAGCGCGGTGGCAGGGGAGCTCGGTCCGAGCGCAAAGTTGCCGTGGGTCGGGTCGACGAAGTTGGGATTGCCCGCGGCGGAGTGCGTGTCCGTATGATACGTGTTCTGGGCGGTCGAGAGCTGAGA
>JADGRB010000433.1 GCA_017881315.1 Pseudomonadota bacterium | reverse complement strand
GCGGCGCGGCGGGCGGCGGAACGGGCGGCGCGGCGGGCGGCGCAGCCGGCGCCGGTGCCACGCCGCTCGAGCTGGTGACCTCCGGACCGAACGCCTACTGGAACACCCAGGGGACGGTGACGGTGGTGACCGGCGCGACGGCCGATTTGACCATCGACCAGACCACCAAGCTGCAGCGGTTCGACGGCTTCGGAGGTTGCTTCAACGAGATGGGATGGGACGCCCTGTCGGTGCTCAGCGCCGATCAAATCACCAGCGCGCTCAAGCTCCTTTTCGACGCGAACGACGGCGCGAGCCTCATCTACGGACGGCTGCCCCTTGGCGCGAGTGACTACTCGATGAGCACGTACACGTTCGACGAGACCGCGGGCGACTACGCGATGACCAATTTTTCGATCGCGCGCGACCGGGAGAAGCTGATCCCCTTCATCAAGGCGGCCTTGCAGATCAGGCCCGACATCCACCTGTGGGCCAGCCCCTGGATCCCGCCCAGCTGGATGAAAGACAGCAGCGGGAACATGAAGAGCGACTCCCAGACTCAGACGGCGTACGCCCTCTATCTGGCCCGGTTCGTCGAGGAGTACGCGAAGGAGGGGCTGAAGATCGAAGCGATTCACCCCCAAAACGAGCCCGGGTACGCCAGCGTCAAGTGGACCCAGACGCTGTTCATCAACTTCTTCAAGACGTACCTGGGGCCGCTGTTCGCGCAACGAAGCGTGCCGGCGGAGATCTGGTGCGGCACCATGTCCGCGCCGGCGGACGGGACGATCGCCACCACGCTGGCCGCGGACACCGAGGCCATGAAGTACGTCAAGGGATTCGGCCTGCAATGGAACCTGCAGAGCACGGTGGCGTCCCTCACGTCGAAGGGCCCGGTCTGGCAGACCGAGCACAAGTGCGGCAACTACAACTTCGCGACGCCCTACTGGGACCAGAGCCGTTACAACGCCAACATGCCCCAGAACGATCACGCGTACGGCGAAGAGAGCTGGCAGCTGATCCGCGATTGGATCGTCGCCGGCGTGAACGCGTACAGCGCCTGGAACATGGTGCTCGACACCGTCGGCAAGAGCCTCAACGGCTGGCCTCAGAACGCGCTGCTGGTCGTCGATCGTTCGGCCAAGAAGCTGATCGTGACGCCGGCCTACTACGTGTTCCGGCACTTCTCGCAGTACATCGCGCCGGGAGCGACGCGCGTCAAGATCAGCGGCAGCACCGACGCGCTGGCGTTCACGAACCCGGACGGCAGCGTCATCACGCAGGTCTACAACAAGGGCACCTCGGCGAAGACCACCACCGTCGCGGTGGGCAGCGCATCGTACAGGTTCGACGTTCCCGCGCACGGCTGGGCAACCCTTCGCACGGGGCCCTGACGTGACGAAGGTTGCTCACGGGGCGCCGGCTCACCCGACCGCATGGACGAGGCCCCGGGCAACCTGTACAGTGCCCGCAGCGCGCCAGGGCGGCCCCCAGATCCGCACCAGGCGTGGGCAGCAGACGAAGGCGCAGCAGGAGCTTGCGCGGCTCCAGACCGGCAGGAAGACGACCGCCAGCGGAAGGATTTACATGGCAACGTCCCGATCCATCGTCTCCATCGTCCCGTGGGCGTGCGTGTTCCTCGCACTGGGCGGGTGTGCCGGGGTCGGGGCGAAGCCGAGCACAGGCTCCGGCGGCCACGGCGGTTCGGGGGGTGCGGCGTCGGGCGGTTCCGGCGGCGGCAATCATCCCGACGCGGGCCGGGCGCCCGATGCGACGTGCGACGGCGCGCCCGGAGCCTGTCACGCCACGCTGTGCGGAAACGGCCTGCTCGAATCTCCGGCGGAGACCTGCGACGACGGCAACCAGATGGGGGGTGACGGATGCTCGGCCGACTGCCATACCGAGACCGACTGGATCTGCCCCACGCCGGGCAAGCTCTGCACGTACACGGTGGCCTGCGGCGACGGAATCATCGCGGGGGCCGAGACCTGCGACGATCGCAACAAGATTGCCGGCGACGGCTGTGACGGGAGCTGTCACCTCGAGGCCGGCTGGGTCTGCCCCCAGGCGGGCGCGCGATGCATCCCGCGCTGCGGCGATGGCATGGTGCTCGGCACCGAGCAGTGCGACGACGGCAATACCGCCGCGGGCGACGGTTGCAGCGATACCTGTCGCATCGAAGCAGGCTACGCTTGCCCGACCCCCGGCGCGCTCTGCCATCAAACGACCTGCGGCGACGGCGTCAAGGAAGGCGGTGAATCCTGCGATGACGGCAACACCTACGGTGGCGACGGCTGCGGCGCCGACTGCCAGTCCGAGCCGGTGTGTGTCGGGACGAGCGGCTGCACGTCCCCCTGCGGGGACGGCCTCAAGCTGCCCAGCGAGGAGTGCGACGACGGCAACGTCCTCTCCGGCGACGGCTGCTCGGCGGATTGCAAGCTCGAGCCCGGCTGGGACTGCGTCGACGTGGGGGATGCCGCGGGCGGCAACCTGGTGGTACCCGCCATCTTTCGCGACTTCTTGAGCCTGGACCACCCGAACGGGCACCCGGACTTCGGGGCGCAGGTCTCCGGCGTCGTGCTGGGGATGGTCCAGCCGACGCTCGCCAGCGACCGGAAGCCGATGATGGTGACTCCACCGCCAGCGAACGCGAGCCTGACCACCAGCGCCAACTTCGACGAGTGGTATCACGACTCCAACTACGGCAAGCTGGTCCACGGCACGCTGACGTTGGTCCAGCAGGCGAACGGCACGTTCGTCTACGACCACTCCGAGATTTGGAACCGAACCGCGCCGGCCAGCTGGACCACGCCGCCCTACTTTCCGCTCGACAATCTGGGGTGGGCAGCGCCGCCGGACGGTCCCGAGATCCCCTATCTCGGCAGCTGCGACAGCGATCAATTGCCGCACAACTACAGCTTCACCAGCGAGGTCCGCTATTGGTTCGCGTACAGCGGCGGCGAGGTTCTGCAGTTCATCGGGGACGACGACGTGTGGGTCTTCGTCAACGGCCAGCTGGCGGTCGATCTCGGCGGCATCCACAGCCCCGCGTCCGGGTCCGTCACGCTCAACGCCACCGCGGCGACGCAGTTCGGGCTCACGGCGGGACAGATCTACGAGATCGACGTGTTTCAGGCGGAGCGACGAGTTTGCGGATCATCGTACAAGCTGACGCTCGGCTCGTTCGTCCGCAAGACCACCGTCTGCACGCCCCGCTGCGGCGACGGCATCGTCAACGGTAACGAGGTCTGCGACGACGGCGTCAACGATGGCCGTTACGGGGGCTGCAAACCCGGGTGCAACGGGCTCGGCCCATACTGCGGCGACGGGGCGGTCGAGCCCGGGATCGAGCAGTGCGACGATGGGCGCAATCTCTCGACGTACGGCGAGGCTGGCTGCGGTCCCGGGTGCAAGAACGTGCCGCGCTGCGGGGACGGTCACGTCGACCCGCTCTTTCACGAGGCGTGCGACGACGGCAACACGGTTTCGAACGACGGCTGCAGCGCCACCTGCATGATCGAGATCAATTGAGCTCGTCGCCGCAACCTATCTGTTAGGGCGAGCACGGGGCCGGCGGCGACGAGCTGACATGCCGGCGATCGCGATGACGAGGCCGAGCAGGGTGGCGGGGCTGTGAGCTCCGGCCGCCTCGCAACTGCAACCCGCGCTGGCTCCCGCCCCGGCCTGGCCGGTCGTCCCGCCGCTGGTCTTCGAG
>JADGRB010000432.1 GCA_017881315.1 Pseudomonadota bacterium | reverse complement strand
CACCGAGCCGGCGAATCCGCTCTGCTCGCGACCGATGGGGCACGGGTCAGGTCGGCCCTGGTCCTGGGCGCGCTCGAGCGGGGGGCCGTCTCGGTGAAGATTCCGCGCGAAGAGGCGGCCGCCTTCGGGTTGCCGGCGCGCACGGCGCTGGCCGGCATCGCGCACGTCGATCGTGTCGGGGGTGCGCCGTGGGACCTGGTCGCCATCGCCAGCGCCGCGCATGAACGGGATCGGGAGATCTGGGCGCGACGCCGTCTCATCCTGAGCGTCCTGCTGGCCGCCGGTCTGGTCTTGATGTTCGGTGGCCTGGCGATGCGTAACCAGCGCAAGGAGTTGATCCTGGAACGAGAGCTGGCGCTGGCCGCCCTGGCGCAGGGCCGAGACCAGAGACTGCAGCGCGCCAGCAAGGCCGCCGTCATGGGGACGCTGGCGGTCGGGGTGGCGCACGAGATCTCGACGCCGCTCGGGGTCATCGCCGCGCGGGCGGAGCAGATGGTCCCGAAGGTGGCGAACGACGAGCGCCTGGCGGGGAGCGTGGCGGCGATCCTCTCGCAAACCGATCGGATCAAGCAGGTCATCCGGGGTCTGCTCGGGCTGGCCCGGGGCGATGCGCCGTCGGCCGAGCGGATCGCGCCGGGGGCGGTCGTCGATGAGGCCGTCGGTCTCGTCGAGCACCGCTTCGAGAAAGCCGGCGTGCGGCTGACCCGGGTGGTCGCGCTCAACCTGCCGGCCATCCTGGGCGATCCGCGCCTCCTGGAGCACGCCGTCGTAAACCTGCTCCTCAACGCCTGTGATGCGTGCCGGGAGGGCGACGAGGTCGTCGTGCGGGCCGAGGGATCGACGGCCGAGGTTCGATTCGCGGTCGAGGATCCGGGGACCGGCATCTCGCCGGCCGATCGGGAGCGCGCGCTGGAGCCGTTCTTCACCACCAAGGCGCGCGGCGAGGGGACCGGCCTCGGGCTCGCCATCGCGCGCGAGATCGTCACGAGTCACCGCGGGCGACTGGAGCTGCTGCCGCGGCAGCCTCGCGGGACCGTGGCCATGATTCACCTCCCGCCCGCCGCCAAGAGCGAAAGTGCCACCCCCGATGCCTGAGCGACGTCGAAGAATTCTGGTCGTCGACGACAACCTCGAGATGGCGCGCACGCTCGCGGACGGCCTCACCGATCGGGGATACGAGGCGGTGGCCGCCGGTTCGGGATCTCAGGCGCTGGCTCAACTGGCCCGCGAGCCCTTCGACGCCCTGGTGACCGATCTGCGAATGCCCGATGTCGACGGGCTGGAGCTGCTGTCGGCCTCGCGCAAGCTGGATCCCGATCGCCCGGTGATCGTGATGACCGCCTACAGCGCGATCGACACCGCGGTGGAGTCGATCCGTCTCGGCGCCTATCACTATCTGACCAAGCCGTTCAAGCAGGAGGAGCTGGCGATCTTCCTCGAGCGCGCGCTGGAGGAGCTGCGGGTCCGGCGCGAGGCCTCGACGCTCAAGACCGCGCTGCGCACCCGGTTCTCGATCTCGAACCTGATCGGACAGAGCGCGGCCATTCGCGCCGTGCGCGAGCGCGTGAAGCGTCTGGCCGATGCGCCGGCGCCCGCGATCGTGCTGGGTGAAACCGGGACCGGCAAGGGGATCGTTGCGCGCGCGCTCCACGCCGACAGCCGCCGCAGCGACGGTCCCTTCGTCTCCGTCAACTGCGCGGCGCTGCCCGAAGCGCTGCTGGAGAGCGAGCTCTTCGGGCACGTCCGGGGGGCGTTCACGGGTGCGGTCGCCGATCGGCGGGGGCTGTTCGCCGAGGCCGACGGCGGATCGCTATTCCTGGACGAGATCGCCGAGATGACGCCGGCGCTGCAGGCCAAGCTGCTGCACGTGCTGGAGAGCGGCGCGGTCCGACCCGTCGGCGCGACCAAGGTCCGGCAGGTCGACGTTCGCATCGTCGCGGCGACCCACCGGGACCTGGTGAGCGCCGTGCGCGATCAGAAATTCCGCGAGGACCTCCTCTACCGGCTGGACGTCGTCAGCATCGTGATCCCGCCGCTGCGCGAGCGGGCGGAGGACATCCCCGAGCTCATCGACCACTTTCTGGCAGAGGTTCGCGAGAAATATCCGCAGTCGCCGATCCGGCGTTTTTCTGCGGAGGCGCTGGCCGCCCTGCGCCGGCACCGGTGGCCCGGCAACGTCCGCGAGCTGGCCCACGCCGTCGAGAAGATCGCCCTTTTGGGACAGAACGCCGAGGTGGTCGCCGCGGATCTCCCCGACGGCATCGGCCGGAGCGACTCCACCGACACGGTCGAGTTCAAGGGCGACATCCTCCCGATGCGGGAGCTCGAGCGGCGGTATGCAGTCTGGGCGGTGGGGCAGACGGGTGGCCATCGTGGAAAGGCGGCCGAGCGGCTGGGGGTCGATCCCAAGACCCTTCGCAAGTGGCTCGGCGAGCCCGACCCCGTCGGAGATTGAGAAAGCGTCAGCTAAAGCACCAATATCGGGCGGGCTTCCATTGACACCCCTGGATCGCGCACCCATGGTGACCCCGACTGGCGGTGTGTGCCGTTGACTCCCGGGGGGGATGGGTCTTCCGACCACGTCGTGCCCTATCCCCGGAGGTCCCATGCGCGCTACCCGTATATCCTTGTGCTGCCTCGCCGTCGTCTTCGCCTCCTGCGGCGGCAGTACCACCCCGCCTGCCGTCGATTCGGGTTCGACGAACAAGGACTCGGGGGCCAAGGATGGGGCGGCGGGGGCCGCGGGGACCGACGGCGGCGCGCACACCGACGTCGCCGGCTCGTCCTGCGCGGTGGGCAATGGGGGCTGTGATCCCCTTGCGACCTGTACGACCGGGACCTCCGGCATCGTCTGCGGCGCCTGCCCGTCCGGCTACACCGGCACCGGCAAGATCGGCTGCATCGACATCAACGAGTGCGCCACGGGCAACGGCAGCTGCGATCCCCTCACGACCTGCACCAACACGGCGGGCGCACGGACCTGCGGCGCGTGTCCGTCCGGTTATACGGGCTCCGGCGCAGCGGGCTGCGTCGACGTCAACGAGTGCGCGACCGCCAACGGCGGCTGCGATTCGCACACCACCTGCACGAATACGGTGGGTTCGCGGACCTGCGGCGCCTGTCCGGCGGGATTCACCGGAACGGGTCTGGCCGGTTGCGTCGACATCGACGAGTGCGCCACCAGCCATGGCAGCTGCGACGCGCTCACGATCTGCACGAACACGATCGGCTCGCACACCTGCGGCTCATGTCCGCTCGGGTACTTCGGAACCGGCGCCACGTCTTGCGTCGACATCAACGAGTGCGCGACCAACAACGGCGGTTGTGATCCCCTCGCGACGTGCGTGAACACCCCGGGCGGGTTCACCTGCGGCAGCTGTCCTGCCGGCTACACCGGCGGAGGCGCGGGCGGCTGCACCGACATCGACGAGTGCGCGACCAGCAACGGCAGGTGCGACGCCCTCACCACCTGCACCAACACCCCCGGCTCGCGCACCTGCAGCGCGTGTCCCTCGGGCTACACCGGCACCGGCGACACGGGCTGTACCGACATCGATGAGTGCGCGCTCGGCAACGGCGGCTGCGATTCGCACACCACCTGCTTGAACACGCAGGGCGGACGGGTCTGCAGCGCCTGTCCCTCCGGATTCACCGGGACCGGCGAGGCCGGTTGCACCGACATCAACGAGTGTCTGAC
>JADGRB010000431.1 GCA_017881315.1 Pseudomonadota bacterium | reverse complement strand
ACTCGGAGCACGCCGCCCGCACGGTCGCCGAGAACTACGTCGGGCTGCCGCTCGAATTCGGCGGCGACGCGCGAGCCACCTCATCCACCCTTCCCGCACCACCCACATTGGCGACCGGGAGGCCCGCGTGATCATCGACGTGCACGGCCACTACACCACGGCTCCCAGGGCGCTGGAGGCGTGGCGCAACCGGCAGATCGCCGGCATCACAGACCCAGCGGCCCGGCCCAAGGTCTCCGAGCTCGTCATCAGCGACGACGAGATCCGCGAGACGATCGAGACCAACCAGCTCAAGCAAATGAAGGCGCGCGGCTCGGACCTCACGATCTTCAGCCCGCGCGCGAGCTTCATGGCCCATCACATCGGCGACCTCCAGGTCTCGTCGACCTGGGCGGCGATCTGCAACGAGCTGTGCGCCCGGGTCTGCCGCCTGTTTCCGGATCACTTCATCCCCGCCGCCATGCTGCCCCAGAGCCCGGGCGTTTCACCGGCCACCTGCCTCCCCGAGCTCGACAAGTGCGTCCGCGAGTATGGCGCGGTGGCGGTCAACCTGAACCCCGATCCTTCGGGCGGGCACTGGACGTCCCCGCCGCTCACCGATCGCCACTGGTACCCGATCTACGAGCGGCTGGTCGAGCACGACGTCCCCGCGATGATCCACGTCAGCACCAGCTGCAACCCGAGCTTCCACACCACGGGCGCGCACTACATCAACGCCGACACCACGGCCTTCATGCAGTTGATTCAGGGGGATCTGTTCAAGGACTTCCCCACCCTGCGGTTCGTGATCCCGCACGGCGGCGGGGCGGCGCCCTACCACTGGGGACGCTATCGGGGCCTGGCGCAGGAGCTGAAGAAGCCACCGCTCAAGGAGCATCTCCTCGACAATGTCTTCTTCGACACCTGCGTCTACCACCAGCTGGGGATCGATCTGCTGACCAGGGTAGTCCCGGTCACGAACATCCTCTTCGCCAGCGAGATGATCGGCGCCGTCCGAGGCGTGGACCCCGAGACAGGCCACAACTACGACGACACCAAGCGCTTCATCGAGGCGTCCACGGTGCTGACGCCGTCCGAGAAGCAGCAGGTCTACGAGGGCAACGCCCGGCGCGTCTACCCGCGCCTCGCCGCCGCGCTCGATAAGCGAGGGAGATAGCCATGTACGAGATCGGAGTCGTCTATCGCAACATCCCGCGCGCGGAGGCGGCCGTGGCCGACCAGCTGGGCGCCTTCGGCAGCGCCACCGTGCATGAGGCGATGGGCCGCGTGGGTTTGCTGAAGCCGTACCTGCGGCCGATCTTCGCGGGCGCGCAGGTCTCGGGCACCGCGATCACCGTGCTGCTGCAGCCGGGCGACAACTGGATGCTGCACGTCGCCGCCGAGCAGATTCGTCCCGGCGACGTGGTGATCGCGGCGGTGACCGCCGAGAGCACCGACGGGTATTTCGGCGAGCTGCTGGCGACGTCATTCAAGGCGCAGGGGGCGCGCGCCCTGGTCATCGACGGCGGCTGCCGGGACGTCAAGGCGCTCGGCCAGATGGGCTTCCCGGTCTGGAGCCGCGCGGTCAGCGCCAAGGGGACGGTCAAGGCGACCCTCGGCTCGGTCAACATCCCGGTCGTCTGCGCCGGAGCGTTGGTGCACCCGGGCGACGTGATCGTGGCCGACGACGACGGGGTCGTGTGCGTGCCGCGGGCGATGGCTGCCCGCACCCTCGAGGCGGCCGCCAAGCGCGAGGCGAACGAGGCCGACAAGCGCGCCAAGCTTGCCGCCGGCGTCCTCGGGCTGGACATGTACAAGATGCGCGAACCGCTAGCGGCCGCCGGGCTGCGGTACATCGACTGATGAAGATCGCGCTCATCGGCTATGGCGAGGTGGGGCAGATCCTGGGCGAGGATCTGCGCGCCGCCGGCCACACGGTGACCGCGTTCGACCTCAAGCTCGGCTCGGTCGAGGGCGAAGCGCTGAGCGCCCACGCCCTCGGCCACGGGGTGACGCTGGCCGGCTCACACGCCGAGGCGGTCCGTTCGGCCGAGCTGGTCATCTGCGCCGTCACGGCCAATCAGACGATCGCCGCGGCTGAGGCCTGCGCCTTGGCCCTGCCCGCCGGCAGCTTCTTCCTCGATTTCAACTCGGCCTCACCGGGCGCCAAGACGGCGGCCGCCGGGATCGTGGCCCGCGGCGCTGGCCGGTACGTGGAGGGCGCCGTCATGACCGCGGTTCCGCCGCACCGGATCAAGGTCCCGCTTCTGCTCGGCGGCCCGGACGCGGCGGCGCTGATCCCGCGGCTTCTGGATCTGGGCTTCTCGGCGAAGCTGGCCAGCAGCCGGCTCGGCGTGGCGAGCGCAACAAAGATGTGCCGCAGCGTGATCATCAAAGGGCTCGAGGCGATGACGATCGAGAGCCTGACAGCCGCCCGCCACTATGGCGTCGAGGACGCCGTGCTCGCCTCGCTCGGCGAGACGTTCCCCGGGATCGACTGGGAGAAGCAGGCCGTCTATTTTTTCCAGCGGGTCATCGAGCACGGCCGCCGGCGCGGCGAGGAGCTGAGCGAAGCGGCCGTCACCCTCCAGGAAGCGGGCCTTTCACCCTGGAGCGCGGCCGGCACCGCCGAGCGACAGACCTGGGTCGCCGATCTCGCCGACGGCGGAATCTTTGGAGAGCGCGGCAGCCCGGGATTTGCCCGCACCACCGACTGGCGCGTCGAGGCGGACCGGATCCTCGACCACCTCCACCGTTCCCGGGGGAGGTGAGGATGCCGGCCTTCGACAAGACGCCCGGCTGGCTCGACTGGTGCCCAAATCCCAGCAAGCCGCGTTTCGCGCTGCCTCCCGGTGCGGTCGACGCCCACTGCCACGTCTTCGGTCCGGGCACCGAGTTTCCGTTCGCGCCCGAGCGCAAGTACACGCCCTGCGACGCGGGGAAGGCGCAGCTCTTCGCGCTACGCGACCACCTCGGCTTCTCGCGCAACGTGATCGTGCAGGCCACTTGCCACGGCGTCGACAACCGCGCGATGGCCGACGCCTGCCGAACGAGCGGCGGCCGGGCACGCGGCGTGGCCACCGTTCGTCGCGACGTGACCGACGGCGAGCTGCAGTTGCTCCACGAGGCCGGCGTGCGCGGCGTGCGCTTCAACTTTCTCAAGCGCCTGGTCGACTTCACGCCGCGCGACGAGCTCGCCGAGATCGCCGGGCGGATCCAGAGGCTCGGCTGGCACGTGGTCGTCTACTTCGAGGCGCAGGACCTGCCGGAGCTGTGGAGCTTCTTCACCGCGCTGCCGACCACCGTCGTCGTCGACCACCTGGGCCGCCCCGATGTCAGCAAGTCGGTTGACGGCCCTGAATTCGCGCTGTTCCTGCGCCTCCTGCGCGAGCACCCGAACGTCTGGACCAAGGTGAGCTGCCCCGAGCGGCTCTCGGTCGGCGGGCCGCCGGCGCGCAACGGCGAGCGCCACCCCTACCGCGACGTGGTGCCGTTCGCGCGCCGCGT
The DNA here is from genome assembly GCA_017881315.1 of Pseudomonadota bacterium. Classification (GTDB taxonomy): domain Bacteria; phylum Myxococcota_A; class Polyangia; order Fen-1088; family Fen-1088; genus JADGRB01. Next base: position 215 of record JADGRB010000431.1, on the reverse strand, counting down.
GGTCCAGGAGTTTCCCGACCGCGTGCTCTGGGGGACCGACTGGCCGCACCCCAACCTCAAGGACCACATGCCCGACGATGGATTGCTGGTCGACTTGATCCCGGAGATCGCGCCAACGCCAGAACTGCAGCAGCGACTGCTCGTCAGAAACCCGGTGCGCCTCTACTGGCCGGAGGAGCTCTGATGCCCCTCGACAAGCCCTACCTCGACATCCC
>JADGRB010000184.1 GCA_017881315.1 Pseudomonadota bacterium | reverse complement strand
TCGGCCGGCCAGCGCCTCGGCCTTCCTGAATTCTTCGATCTGGGCCAGAAAGACGGGAACGATCTCGGGATCGAATTGCACACCCGAGCAGCGTTCCAGTTCCCCACACGCGACTTCGTGTGGCAATGCTTTTCGGTACGCGCGATCCGATGTCATGGCGTCGTAGGCGTCGGCGACGGCGACGATCCGGCCGATGAGGGGGATATGGTCGGCCATCAGCCCTTGCGGGTACCCGGATCCATCCCACGCCTCGTGATGGCAGTAGCACCCGGGGACGATGTCGCGCATGAAGGGGATCGGCTCCAATATGCGTTTGCCCTTCGCCGGGTGCGAGCGAAACATCGCCAACTCTTCCGGGGTCAGTTTTCCCGGCTTGTTCAACTTGTCGTTGCGCACACCGATCTTGCCGACGTCGTGCATGAGCCCGACCTTGACGACGGTGGCAATGTCCGGCTCCGACAGCCTGAACCCGATGGCGATGAGGCGGGCGTACATCGCCACCCGCTCCGAGTGCCCTCGGGTGTATCGATCGGATTCCTCCAGCGCGTGAGCAAACCCGATGATGGTTTGTTTAAAGTTTTCCTCCAGCGACACGTTGGCCGTCGTCAGATCCTTGTTCGCATCAACGAGGTTCTCGTAAAGACGCGCGTTTTCGATTGAAACGGCCGCGCGACTGCCCAAGACGTAGAGCATCTTTCGTTGACCCTCGGAGAACTTCGCGCCGCGTGTATAGCTGTAGACGTTCAGCATGCCGATGATGCGGCCCTTGAGCTTCAGGGGGATCGAGCAAAAACTCACCAGTTGCTTAGACAGCGGGGCCGGTGGTTGTTCGAGGAACTGATTGGCCCGGCTGCCGTGCACCAGTAGGGGACGATCGTCCCTGAACACAGGCAGAACCTCGTCCAGCTTAAGCATGGGCGCGTTCATGTCGACAGCCTGTCGCTGCGATACCTTCCGCATGCGCTCGGTGAAACGACCCTCGCGCTGGGGATCCTCCAGCAACAAGCTGACGACGTCGGCGTCGACCGCGTCGAGGGTGGCGTCGAGAACCAGATCGAGAACCGTGTCAACCGACAGCGACGTCGCGATCGCCTCGCTGATCCGATAGATCGACAGGGCGTCCTTGAGACGCATGTTTTCGTGTTGCAGGCGCTGGCGGTCGAGGCCCCGTTGCACGATGTGAACGACCTCCTCGACCTTGAACGGCTTCAGGATGTAGTCGTAGGCGCCGCGCTTCATCGCCTCGATGGCGGTCTCGACGGTGCCGAAGCCGGTCATGATGACGCTCAGGACCGGGATGCTCTCCTCGGCGATCCGCTGGATCAGATCCAGACCGCCCATCTTGGGCATCTTCAGATCCGAGATCACCAGGTTGTAGCTGCGCTTGTGCAGCTCCTCGAGCGCGGCGACGCCGTCCTCCACCGCCTGCACGACGTAGCCTTCCATGCTGAGAAAGTCGGCCAGGATCTCGCGGATGACCTTCTCGTCGTCGACCACCAGGATCCGGGCGGTCTCGTAGGCGGGGATGTACTCGGACGGCTCGGGCGTCGATTCGGCCCGGATGGCGGCGACGCTCGCGGCGACGGCGCTGGCCAGTGGAGCTTCTCGTTCGCTCGTGCTCAAGAATTTCCCTCTGAGGGCGTTTGGCGCGCGGGAACCGGGCGAATTCCGCCGAAAGAGTCCCCTCGCGGAGGTAAGAAAGATCCTAGTCCAGGGGGGGGCCTATAGCCAGGGGGAAGCAAAGCTCACCCCTTCATCTTGGCCTGCTGGGTGGAGATGTCCTTCCATTTCTGTTCGCGTTCCTTGGTGTCTTTCTCCTGCGAGTCGGCCTTCTTTTTCGCCGATTGCCACTCGTCGTTCTTGTCCTTCCACTGGTCTTCGTAATTCCCGACCGAGAAGTCGTTTCCGGGCTTGATGCCCTTCTGCTTCGCGAGCTTGGCCTTCTCGAGCTCCACCTTGGCCTGCGCCGCCTCCTGGTGCGCCTCGGCGGCCTTGCTGGCCGCTTTCAGCCAGTCTGCTTTTTGATCCAGCCAATCCAGCTTGGCCGTGGAGACTTTGACACCCAGGTCGGCGACCTCCTTGCCATGCTTGGAAGAGTTGGCGCGGTTCTCGTCGTGCGACGCGTTGGCGGACTCCTGTTCGGTCGCGGCCTTCTCCACCTCGAGGTCGGCCTGCTTCTTTTCGTTCTTGGCGACGTCGAGATCCCGATCGAGCTGGTCCATCTGGCTCTTGGCCGTTCGCTGCTCGCTGCGCGCGATCTCGACCTCGTTTTGAGCCGCGAAGACGTCTTGCCGCTCACCGGCCGGCACCGCGTCCAGCGCCGTGTCGTCGACCTTGTACTTGAGACCGCCGCCGCACCCGATCCCGAATGCGGCGCCGGTCAGGCAGAGGCCGGCCAGGAAAAGCAGAGGAGTCCGCGCAGGGTTTCGATCGCCCGTTCGAGGTGTGGTCATGATCGACCATCGTGGGACGGGTTCTCCGGTCGCGTCAACTCAATCCTGGGCGTCCGAGTTGGCTAGCGGCCAGCGGCCGGCGGCGGTATAGTCGCGGGTTGACAAGCCTTGGGTGGCGCATAGCGGCGCCTCCCGCAGCCGCGGTCCCCATCTCCGGAGCAAGACTATGCGTTTATCGATCTCGTCCTCTTCCAGCTTATTTCCGAATTTCCCCCTCGCGCTCGCCCTCATCCTCGCCGCTGGTTTCGGATGCGCCGGCGTCAGGCCGATGGCCACCTCCGGAACCGCGGGCTCTGGCAGCCCCGGCTCGGGCGGCTCGGGCGCCCAGGGTGGCTCGGGCGGGACGACGCTTCCCATCACACCCATCAGCGGGAACTTCACCTGCACGGATTTCGACACCAGCGGGGCCTGCGCCACCTTCGACACCAGCACGGAGGGCACCTTCGACAATTCGGGGTCGGGGTCGACGACGATCGCGTACCCGATCGACAAGTCGTTGTTTCCCTCCAATCTGGGCCCCATCCAGGTTCAGATGACCACCCCGGGAACCTCGGCGCGCATCTCGTTTACGACCCCTTCCGGCATCGTGGACGTGAAGTATTTCGGCAGCTGCGAGCCAGCGCCCGGGTCGGGATGCTCCGTGACCCTTCCGCTTGTCTTCACCAAGATGTTGATTCCGGCCAGCCAGAACGAAGACATCCAGCTCATCGCACGGGTGCTGAACGGCACCACGCCGACGGGAGACTCGGCCCCCATCACCACCGCCTGGACCCAGGTGGGACTCACCGGCGGCCTCTACTTCTGGACGGTCGTACCCAACCCGAACAAGAAGCCGGCCGGCAACACCGACGACATTCCGACGCCCGGGACCTACATCCTGCTCGACCCCAGCCAGACCAGCGGCACGCAGATCGAACGCTACGACTTCGCGCTCGACAACCCCAAGCCGGAGGTGGTCTGGACCGACGACGGCGGACCGGGTAGCACGCCGGCCTACGACGGTGCGCCGCAGTCCTGGGTCAACGGTACCGCGGGTGGGCACTGCATCGGCTGCCACACGATCACCAACGACGGCAAGTACATGGCGCTCACGATCGGCGGCTCGTCGACGGCGAACGCCGCCAACTGGGAGCTGCTCGACATCGCGAATCAGACTCTGGAGCTGATCAATCCCACCAAGACGGGCGGCAACAACTGCGGCACCAACGCCAGCGATTCTCCGACCAGCAATCCGTCCTGCTATTGGCAGAGCTATCGCAAAGATGGGTTCGCCACGGAGACCGCCTGGAATCCGGACAGCACCATCATGGTCAACATGTACATGTCCAAGCTTTACCAGAGCACCGTCGCGATCAGCGGAACCAGTGCCACCGCGACCCGCACCGGGGCGGTGGTTCCAACGTACGTCTCGAACGTCGATCCCTACGTCTCCGATCCGTTCTGGAGCCACGACGGCAAGTTGTTCGCCTTCACCTCCTTCAATATGGCGGCGCCGGCCGATGCGACCGGGAATCCCCAGGGGCTGAACGGCGATCTCAAGACCGGGGGCGCGATCGGGATCGCGACGGCCAGCGCCACCGGCGTGAACGACGACGCGAAGACGCTGGTGGGCCGCGGGAGCAATCTTTCCAACTACTACCCGTGCATCAGCGAGGACAGCCGGTTCGTGGTCTTCAACCAGAGCACCTGTGGCTCCAACCCCGACCCGGTCGGCGGCGGCTACGGGACGGGATCTTGCGACGGATACGACGACTCGTCGGCCAAGCTGTGGTGGGTTTCGTCGTCGGGCGGCACCACGACCCGTCTCGATAACGCGAACGGCGGCAGCAACAACTACGACAACTCCTGGCCGCGGTTCAGCCCCGACGTGGGGAGCTTCCGGGGGAGGAACCTCTACTGGGTCGCCTTCTCCTCGCGTCGGCCCTATGGCGTGCAGGTCAACACCACGTCCACCATTTCTCAGACGCAACCGCAGCTCTGGTTCTCCGGCGTCTCGGACGGCGAGCTAAATCTGGGCGATCCGAGCTACGCGCCCGTGTGGCTGCCCGGGCAGAACCCCATGCAGACGACTCCCTTTGGGAACCACGTTCCCCAGTGGGTCAAGGTCGCCATCAAGATCGACAGCGGATTGTAGGTCCAAAGTCCCGCGCATAGGCGCCGTTCAAAGGAGCGGTCATTGAAGGTGGCTTCGCGCTTCCGGATACTGTTCCTGACTCTCTCCGCGCTGGTCGGCGTCGGGTGCCGGTTGGACAAAGCGGGTCTGTCCGCAACCGGAATTTCGTCCTCGGGCGGGGGCGGGATGCTGGCGCTCACGGGGGCCGGCGCCGACAGCGGCGTCCTGTCGGGCGCCGCCGGCACGGGCGCAGCGGGTAGCTCGGGCGGAACGTTCGACGCGGGCGCGTCGGGCGTCGCGGGCGCGTCGGGCGTCGCGGGCACGTCGGGCGTCGCGGGCGTATCGGGCACCGCCGGCGTCTCCGGTGTCGCCGGCGTATCGGGCGCCGCTGGCGCGGGCTCGGGCAGCGGTGGTTTCGGGGGCGCTTCCGCGCAAGGGGGCACGGGGCAGGCGGGCATGGGCCCGGGCGGCACCGGCCAAGGCGGCATGGGCCAGGGCGGTAGCGGCTTCGCCGGTCGGTTTGGTGGGGGCGGACGCGGCGGCGCGGCCGGATCGGCCGCCGGATCTGGCGGCCGCGACGTCGATGCCGGCCCGCCGCCGACCTGTGGGCCGATCGATGCCGGTGGGCCCTGCCTCGCCTGCGAGACCGCCGGTGGCTCCTGTGAAAACGGCGTCTGCACGTTTGCCTGCGGTTCGGAATGCTCCCCCTGCAAGGGCGCCATCAAGTGTCCGATGGGCATGGCCTGCAAGATCGACTGTCCGGCGGGGGGATGCAGCAACCCGATCGATTGCCACAGCGCCACTGCTTGCACCGTCACTTGCGCGGACAACGCGTGTGGCGGCGGGATTCAATGCGGCGGGACGACCTGCAACGTCACCTGCAGCGGCACCAACTCCTGCGGCGCCGGCGTCGCGGGCGGCGGGGCCATGAGCACCATCACCTGCAGCGGCATGGGCTCCTGCAAGGGCGCGATGACCTGCGGCGGCAACAGCTGCGACACCGAATGCGCGGGACCGTCGGCCTGTGCCGCCGGCGTCACCAGCTCGGCGGGCATCAACCGCATCTCCTGCCACGGCGCCAACGCCTGTGGCGGTGCCGTCCATTGCAGCGGCAACGTCTGCACCACCGACTGTTCCGGCAGTCGCGCCTGCGCAAACGGCTACTGTTGTTACGCCGCCAGCTGCCACACCACGCCGATCAACGAGCCGGCCTGCCACTGAATCAGTTGCCGGCGGCCGCGTCGGGGGGCGAGAAGTTGATGCAGGCGCCGCCGGGCAGGCAGATGTTCGGGCTGCAGTAGTAGGCGATGCTCATGTAATTGCAGCAGGTCGCGCCGGAGCCGCAGGCGGGTTGCACCTGGTTGCAGGGATCCGGGTTGGTGGTGCTGGTGTTGAGCCCGGCCCGGGTACAGATGCAGGGGACGCCGACCAGCGTCACGCCGTCGATGGTGTCGCACGCGCACACCAGGTTGCTCCCGACGGCGCCGCACTGGTTGCCACCCCGCGTGCAGTGCGCCCCCACGCCCAGGGCATTCCCCGCGTCGGGTGGGCAGCCCACGGGCAGATCGAGCGCGAGGTCGTAAACGAGGCCGTCCGTGGCGGCGTCGCGAGACGAAGCGCTCGACGAACAGCCGCCGGCGAGCGCCATCAACACCATCAGACCACCGCAAGAAAGGCTCGAAAACCGCATAGGGTATAGGTTAGCGCTTTCCGCGCGTCAGTTGAAAGCCCAAGTCGTGCGCAGGGTGTAAGAGCTGGTTCCGATGTAGTCGATGACGCCGAAGGCGTTCGTTCCGCGCCCGCCCAGGCCGATGCGGGCGATGAGGTCGATCCGGATGGGGCCCGCGTGGATCTGGAGGGCGGGCGCCACCCAGGCAGACCGGACGTCGTTGATGGGGAACTGGGTGTCGTTGACGGTGTTCACCTGGACGTCGGTGCCGAGCTCGACCGAGGCACCCAGCACGTCGAAGGGCGCGTAGCCGACGGCGACGTGAGAATCCCAGAACACGACGTTCGGGACCACGACCTCCATGTTCAGGAACTCGCCGTTCGGCCCGATCAGGACCAGCAGACCTTCGTTGATCACGAACGTGAAACGGCCGAGCGCGCCGCCCAGGATGGCCGTCGGCTCGATGTGAAAGTAGTAGGGGAAAACGTACGAGACCATCGAGCCGTCGGTGGGCAGAAAGAAATCGAAGCGCGTGGTGTGGGTGGCGAGCCGGCCGCGCAGGCCGAAGCCGCCGACCAGCGCCTCGCCGGCCAGCCGCGCGGTCCAGATCGCGCCGAGGCGCACATCGCCGAAGGAAAGCCCCGTCTGGCGCTCGGGATCGGGCACGCCGCCCGGCACCGCGGTCACGTCCAGCGAGGTGATCTGCAGGAACGGGATCTCCGCCTCGAACGCGAAGCGGCGCCAGCGCTTGACGCCCCCCAGCGCGAAACGAAAGTTGGTCCCGCTGCCGGCGATGTAGGGGAGCGCCGACAGATCCTTGCTCTGCGCGAAGGCCACATCGAAGTAGAGGCGGGTGGGCGATTCGGGAAGCCGCAAGGCCGGCCCGTCGACGGGGGGCGGATAGTAGGTCGCGAGGACGGAGGTCTCCGGCGGCGCCAGATCGTCCGGCGCGGCGGGTCGTGCGGGCTCGGCCGGCTCGGCCGCCTCGGCCGGCTCGGCCGCCTTGGCCGTTTTGGCGTCGTCGTCCTCGTCCGCGCGCGCCGTCGACGCGCGCGCGGCGAGCAAAGTCAGAAGCAGCGCGGTGGGGACCCTAGCCGACGTCAAAGGTCCTCGTTTGTGTCCGCGCGGCGGGTCAGGCGTCGACGAAATCCAGCTGACCCAGGAAGTCGTTCTTGCCGATCTCCACCCCGCCGGCGCGCAGGATGTCGTAGGTGGTGACCGCGTGGAAGTAGAAATTCGGGATCTGGCGGCCGTAGAGATACTCGTTCGCGCGCAGGGTCTTGCCCGGGCGATCCCCCCGGCCGGGGAGCTTGATCAGGGTGTCGGGGGTGGTGCGCTCGAAGTCCTTGGCCGTCAGGGTCTCGAGATACGCCAGCGCTTTTCCGATGCGCCCGCGCAGGTCGGCCACCGTCGTCTCCGTGTCCTCGTGCTTGGGCGCTTCCTTGCCGGCCAGGTTCGCCCCGGTCGCCTTGGCGGTGTCACAGGCGATACGGACCTGCGCGATGAACGGGAGCATGTCCGGGTGGACGCGCGCGGAACAGAAATTGTTGACGTCGAACTTGTGCGCCTGGGCATGCGCCTCGGCCTTGCCGAGGATCGCGTCCAGGTTCTTGAGCGTGCGCATGAACTGTCGAATGGTCAGGTAGTACATCTCGGTCTCCTGTCGGTGGACCCAGGATCTACCCGAAGGAGATCCGCCGGGCAACCGCGAGGTCCGGCCCAGCTCGGACCTGGCTTTTCGCGCCCAAATTTCGAATTCCCCGGGGCCTCAAAATGGCGCAAGATCGGAGCATGAAGCAGTCCCCTAGCTTGACTATTGTCCTTCGTTTCTTACTTCTCGTTCCCGGTCTCCTGTTGGTCTCGTCGCGTCCGGCGGCCGCGACGGTAACGGAACCGGACGGAACGGCGCTGCCTCAGCCGGCCTATCCGGCTGAGGTCACATGCTGTGTCACGGGTCGCGGTTTTGCCGCGGACGCCGATACGCTGGCGGGCCTCTTCATGTATCGGGGCGACAACATCGATCCCGTGAAGGACGCGCACCAGACGCCGGGTACCTTCTCGCCGCAGTGCGGATTCACCGGTCAGATCGTGCTCAAAGGCGGCGACTGCATGAACGCTCTCGGCTGGTACAACGCGACCACCCCCGCAACGGCGCCGCCGCCCGGTCAGATTTACCAGCTCGTTCCTGCCAATCTCCAGCTCCCACCCCCGATGGGATTGATGTGCATGGAGAATGGATTCTGTCCCCTGGCCACGCACACCACGACCCAGGTCGGCCAACACACCTGGACGGACGTTACCTATTCCGCAGACGCCATCCGGAGCAACCCCAACTACAAAGGCGGGCAGGTCGGGTTCGCGTTGATGGCGGGTACAGGAAAGTGCAACCAGACCAAATATTCGCAGGCCGAGCTCAACGTGATCTCGACCAAATACGGCATGCCGTGGGTCACCACGCTGATCTATCAATCGACCGCCGATCCCAGCGCCTACTACATCGCCTTTGAAGACCTTCCGATGCTGCCGTCGGACTGGAAGCAAACCGGGACCGGTGGGGGTTGCGACGGCGACTTCAACGACTTCGTCTTCTACGTTACGGGCCTCGACTGCGAGGGAGGTGGCATGCCCTGCGACACAATGATGCAGGGCATTTGCGCCAACGGCACCACGCAGTGTGCGAACGGTGGAACGACGTTCAAATGTGTTCCGAATACGCCCGCCCGAACCGAGGTCTGCAATGGCCTCGACGATGATTGCGACGGCATTATCGACAACCCGGAGGATCCCAATCTTTGCCCGATCGCCAGCGAGATCTGCAGCCAGGGCGTCTGCGTCTTCCCTTGCACGAACAGCGAGTTCCCCTGCCAGATACCGACCGTTTGTGACCAGACGGATCAGCTCTGCAAGGAGCAGGCTTGCATCGGCGTCACCTGCGCTTCGGGGCAGGTCTGCCACGGCGGCAAATGCGTCGGTGGTTGTGTTGGTGTCACCTGCCCGCCCGACCAAGTTTGTCGCATCGGGAACTGTGTCGATCCCTGTTCCGGCATCGCTTGCGATTCCGGGCAGGTTTGCGACAACGGCGCCTGCGTCTCACCTTGCTCTTGTAGGCCCTGCGCGGCCGGCAAGGTTTGCATCAATGACCGGACCTGCGTCGAGCAAGGATGCGACAAGGTGAGCTGCAACCCACCCGCCACCGTCTGCGTGAATGGCGCCTGTCAGGACGGCTGCCAGGGTGTTGTCTGTCCGACCGGTCAGAGCTGCTCCGGCGGGATCTGCTCGGTGCCGGACGGGGGCATCGTCGTGGGTCCGCAGCCCGACGCCGGTGCGCCGATCACGGGCAGGGGAGGTACCACGGGCACGGGCGGCAGCTCGACGACGGGCACCGGCGGGCACGCAGGATCGGGCGGAGGCGGCGCGGGTGGCGCCACTGCCACCGGACACCCAGGCGGCATCACCGCCTGCAAGTGCGACGCGGCCGAAGGACCGGGTGCGGGCGGGCTCGCGTTCTTACTCGGCTTGTTCGTCCTCGCGTCACTCCGCCGCCGCGCGCCCCAAGCGGCCCGCGTCC